>JAQBWV010000085.1 GCA_027624335.1 Planctomycetota bacterium | reverse complement strand
GTTGCTGCTCCGCAATGCGACGCTTCAGCCCGGCAAGCTCCAGTTCGGCTTCTTCATCAAGGACCGAATTGGCCGGGTCCGCCTTGACCTTGACTGCAGCCTCCGCCACATCGTCGAACTCGAGTGCCAGGTAATGATCCACAATCTGCAGTCGCAGCGTTCGAACCTCGGCCAGCAGCGCATCGCCCGCCCCGAGGCTACTCGCCAGGGCGTAACACTGCCGCAGGGATTTCTGAGACAGCTCATCGAGCGCTCGCGCGACCTGAAAACCGTTCCCCATGATCTGCCGATGCGACCTCAGCACCTGGTTAAACCAGTGACGAGCCAGAGCAAACTGCACGTATCGCTGCGCCACTGGCGGCAGTTCCTTCGCGAACTCCGCATAAGCCGCCTCGACGACTGCATCATGCCGACCGGCCGACCACTTCTGTAGATGCGTCGCGAGTTTCTGCAGACAGACTTCTGCTGCCGATGGCTGCTGCTTCACGACATCGGACAACAGCTTGAGGAATGTTTCCTGCCCTTCGCTCAGTATCGAGTTCTTGACACTCTCACCACGCTTGACGTTCTCGTCAAAGTGACGATTGGCATCGGCAATCGTCAGGTCGAGTTGCCGCAACGCGATTCTGATCCACGATTTTGACTTCACCTCAACGTCCAGAAACAGCAACGCATGCGTGCTTGCCGCAAGTCCGGCCGCTGATGGCTGCGTGATTGCAGAGAGTTCCGTCACAACTCTCTCGACGGCTGCGTTCGCCACTTCCAGCGCTTTGAGATCGTTGCTGGACTGCAACACTCGAACCGCCAGACTGAGTGCCCAGCCATGTGCCGCTTTAGGAGTCATGATTTTCGACGGCCACGGTACAGAATGAGTGTGATCCAACACGTGATTCGCCAGTTCCGCCTGAATGCTCCAGGCCGACTTTGCCGGATAGTCTTTGTTGATCAGGTCCGCAGTATCAGCAACGGCCTGCAGCGACGCCGGCATCGGTGACGTCGCCAACGGGACACTTCCTGTAACAACTGCCAGCTTCAGATCTTCCAGAGCAAGCTGTCGCTGGAGATCCAGAACGGTGATCATCAGATTCGCGCGCTGCACTGGAGCTTCCAGTGGAACCAGACGCTTAAGGCCATCGATGGCCGCGGCTCTGGCACCCCGCTCGAAGTAGTGGTTCTTGAAGTGGGTTGAGAGTCCGTTGACAACTGCTGTGATATCAGCAGACCCCTTAAGCTTTGCAACCAGTTCGCCAGCAGCGACCAGCGCTTTCAGATCGGCTTCGCTGAGAGTGGCGTCACCCCTCGGCGCTGCCTGCCGGCGTGTCACATTCAGATAAGCGAACACCAGCGACTGACGGGCCTCCAGCTCTTTCGGATGACCGATGTTCTCCGAAATCCACTTCGCCATTACATCCGGGCTGACGATCGCCTCGCCCATGTCACGGTTGATCTGATCGTATTCGTAGTGAGCTTCCGCCTCGTCGATACGTTTCTGAGAAGCGGCCAGTACGACGTCAGCTGACTTCGGAAGCGCAAGCTCTCGAACCAGTTTCAGTCCATTCTGAGCAGCACTGTACGCTCGAATTACCAGATACGTTTTTTCGAAATGATCGGTCAGCGTATTTGCCAGAGCGACCTGGTCAGCGGGATTAACGAACGCCTTTACGGCGTAAGCGGCCGCTGCCAGTGCGGCTTTGTCGTTGTCGTTCAACTCCGCATCCGGCTTCGGGCCGATAGGTGGTCGAGAAGCGGCAAGGAAACTATTTACACTTTCACGTAATGCAATTCTCGCTCGACGAGCGGCACTCAGCGAACCATTCTGCTCGATCCACGCTGCGACGTCCGCCACAACGTCGGCCCCGTAAGTGAGTCGGTAAAGAAGTAATTCCAGTCGGGCGACTTGTCCGTCAGCGGCATCTTTCGCATCTTCGCTGATCTTCTGCAGTTCCTGCAATCCAAGGGTCGTGAACGTTCCACCGATCGCCAGTTGGGATCGAGCGGTCAGCATTCGCACCGAAACCAGCGCGGCCGCCTCGGGTTGCCTGCTGGTCAATTCGCTCACCACGGCCAGGGCATCCGTCCCTTTTCCATCGAGCAGCTCGATCTCGGCCGACAGCAGCAGCACGCTTTTACGCTGCTCAGCCGACAACGAAACGCGAGCCCGCAGCGATGCCAGTTCATTTCGTCCGGTGCTGACAAGCCCTTCGTCGACCAGCATCTGAGCGTGCCTGATCCGGACGTCCACTTCCGTCGCCTGTCCTTCCAGCGCGGTTACCATTCGGCGAGCGTACTCGTGATCTGGGGCGAGCCTGAGCAGCGCCCGCCAGGCTCCGAGCGTCTGGTCCAGTTCCCCGAGCTGGTAATGCGCCTTACCGAGCAGCAGCCACACGTCCGGATTCTTTGCATCCGTCTGGGAAGCTTGCCGAGCCAGGTCTCTGGCCAGCTCGTAATCGTCGGCCTGATACGCCTTACGAGCATTCTGCAAAGCCAGTTCAGCATCCGACTGAGCGTGCAGTCCCGCTGCTGAAGTGAGAAACAAACTCCCCGTCAGGGCCACAATCGACAGTTTGCGACGGCGACTCATAAGACGTCTCCCAATAGCTGATAGAACGTAAAAGCCAGTCGGTACAGTGTGGCATGATAAACGACAGCACCGGCTCGGGTTGTCAGATCACTGTAAGTTGTTTGTCACATACTCGTGAAACGGCCGCGCATCGACACCGTGAGAAATTGCTGCGTAACACCGCGGCTGTCGCTCTGTCAGAGCAACGTCCGTGAGCGGACTTTCTTAGCTGAACGTCACGGATTCTACGAAATCCGGAAACCGGGGCACGCTGACGGCAACTCGGCACCACGCGACCTGCTGGAGCACCTTACAGAATTGATTGTCAGTCTCTCTAGAGACTTTCTGCGAAGCATGCTCGCCGTTTGCACTCACCGGCCACGGTTCAGCAGGCTGCGGTGGTTGAGGTAGTCGATCAGAACTTCTGCGATGTCACGGCTGGTGTCGACATGGACGTGCTCAATCCGGTTTCGCTGGCAGATGTCGCCGAGTTTCGTCCGAAATTCTGACACCGCATCGAGATATCCCTGACGGATGTCATCAGTCTGGGTCAGATACTGATCGGGATCTTCCAGGCCGTCGAAGCGGACCATCCCGTCAAATTCGAAAGCGACTTCGTCGTGGTGCATGACCTGAAAGAGCACAACTTCGTGCTGGTTGAAACGGAGCAGTTGCAGCGCTGGCTCAAGCTTGTCGAGATCCGTGAAAAAGTCGCTGAAGACCATGACGATCTCGCGACGTCGCATTCGTCCGGCCAGTTCGTTCAGGCAAATGGCCATGTCGGTCTTGTCGACCGGGTCTGCTTCATCCAGCAGGCTGGAGATGCGAATCATCTGGGCCATCGAGTTGCTTGGTGGAACAAACCCTCGAACACGATCGTCGAATGTTGCCAGTGAGACCTTGTCGTTCTGCTGCGCGATGGAGAACGCCAGCGTCGCCGCCATGCTCGCGGCGTAGCGCAGCTTTTGTTTTTCGGCTTCTCCGTAACGCATTGACGCGCTGACATCGAGGACCAGATGGCAGACGAAATTGGTCTCCATCTCATATTGCTTGATGAAGTAGCGATCTCGCGTGAAGTACAGTCGCCAGTCAATGTGTCTGGGATCGTCGCCGGGGACGTACTCTCGATGGCCAGCGAATTCGACGGCAAATCCCGCCAGCGGCGACTTATGAGCACCCGCCAGATTCCCCATGACGAGTCCACGAGGCTCGACGTGCCGCTTTGCGACTCGGCTTAGCGTCGCCGGATCGAGATATCGCGAGAGGATGGTTCGAGACATGTTACGTTACTTGGAAAGTGTGAGTTGGCCGGTTTACTCGAACCGCTCCAACAGAACGACGGAGGTGTCATCATGCCGACCGCTTCCCTGTGTATATGCATGAGAATCATCGAACAGTTTCTGCAGCGTCTCTTCGAGCGTCAGGTTTCTCGATTCACGCATCGTCTGTTTGATTCCTTCGACGCCAAACTGATCGTGCCTGTCAGTCATCGCAGCGGGGAACGCTTCTTCGAGGCCATCGGTGAACAGGAGCAGCCGAATGTTGTTCGGGATTTTCGAAGTATAGGTTTCGTACTCGGCTTCTTCGATAACGGCCAGCGGGAGCCCCCCCGCGTCTTCGTCGCCGAGAAGCGCGACTTCGCCAGTTTCAAAATTCTGAAGAAGCGGCGGCGGATGACCTGCTGATGTCCACTGCAGTTCCTGCTTCTCGAAGTCAAGAATCGCATACAGCAGCGTGATGAATCCGCCTTCTTCGTTAACGATTGACTGCTCGTACAATTGCTGGTTGATGACCTCAACAAAATGAGAGGTGTCGTTGTACTTTTGGGTTCGGATCATGCGCATCAGTGTGTGCATTGTCATGATTGACATGGCAGCTTTCATGCCGTGTCCGGAAGCGTCTCCCACGATCAGGGCCATCTTGCCATCGGGCAATGCGAAGACGTCGTAATAGTCGCCTCCGGCCATTGTTACCGGCAGCCCGCCGAGCACCCGAATCTGTGATGGCTCATAGCGTCCGACAATCTTGTAGCCATGCGGAGCTTCCAGGTTCTTTGGAATCACCGATTCCTGCAGTTTGCGAACGGACTCGACTTCTTCGCGGAGCTTGGCTGAGATCTGCTCTTCTCGTGCGGCTCGGACAGCGTCGACGGTGCTGTCGAGAATCGCTTGCAACATGAACATGTAGTCGCCGCCAGCGTCGCGCATGACATAAGCGCTCATGCCGTTAGCCATAAACCGGACGATGCGAAACACATCGGCCGGCTGGCAGGCTCCGACAATCGGGATGCCGGGAAAACGCTCGCGAATTCTTCGGAAGACTTCGTAGCCCGCTTCCGGCTCCGGAAGATCGATCGGCATGAGAATTATGTCGAAGTGACCGCCTTCGTCGATGCGGCGCGTCACCTCGTCTTCACTAAAGGCCGAAGTTACATCGTTGTCGCCAATGCCCAGATACATCGATACCAGGTCACCTTCGGCATCGTTATCCCAGATCGCAAGAATGCGCATACGGAATCCTGAAGTAGCGGCAGCCAGGTGGCGGCCGGATTTGTTAGCGTAACTGCAGACTCAACCTGCGGATCCCACTTTGAGGTTCGTCACGAACGGTTGCGATGCTGCATTCTTCGCCGAAGGCAATGGCTAAACGCCGCTGGGAGACTGTTCGAGGTCGACTCCACACTTGATAAGTTCGACACGATAGCGAAGTCGTATCCTCGTTGCGACAATCCAGCCCTGCGATGCTGACATCGTCGGGCCGATGTTGACCGGGGATGTACGGACGACGGTATATCAGCGCGCCGTGTTGAGAGGGACAGCTTCGCCTTCCCACAGAAAATGGATTTACGAAAGTTGCGTCATGGAACTGCTCGAAGCACTCAACAGGCACTGGGGCTACGAGAGTTTTCGTCCGAATCAGGAAGACGCGATGGCCTGCGTCATGGACGACCGCGATTCGGTCGTCGTACTGCCGACCGGAGGCGGAAAGTCACTGTGCTATCAGGCGCCTGCCGTGTGCCGCAGCGGTTTGGCGATCGTAATCTCGCCGCTGATTTCGTTGATGAAAGATCAGGTTGACAGCCTGCGTACGTCAGGTGTTCCCGCAGCATTCATCAACAGTTCTCAGAGTGACCACGAGCGGCGACAGGTGGCTGACACCGTTCGTTCCGGAAAGTTGCGGCTGTTATACATCGCGCCGGAGCGGCTTGTTCAGCAACGCACCATCGATTTTCTGAAAAGCTCGAACGTCACATTCTTCGCGATCGACGAAGCACACTGCATCAGCGAATGGGGACACGATTTCAGGCCCGAGTACCGTTCGCTGAAAATGCTCCGCGAGCAGTTTCCGGGCGTGGCATTGCATGCTTATACCGCAACTGCAACCGAGCAGGTTCGAGCTGACATCGTCCGGCAGCTGGGGCTGATAGATTCAGAGATGCTGGTCGGCTCGTTCGATCGTCCCAATCTGTTCTTCCGAACGGAAAGAATGGACGACCGCATGGCTCAAGTGCGGGAAGTGCTCCGTCGACACAAACGGGAATCCGGCATCATCTACTGCACGAGTCGCAAGGCGGTCGATGAACTGTCGGAACTTTTGAACGCCCAGGGGTTTCGAACGCTGCCCTACCATGCCGGAATGGATGCCGACGCTCGAAGTCGCAATCAGGAAGCCTTCATCCAGGAGTCTGTCGACACGATTGTGGCAACCGTGGCGTTCGGGATGGGGATCGATAAATCCAACGTTCGCTATGTGATTCACTGTGGTATGCCGAAGTCGCTGGAGAATTATCAACAGGAAAGCGGCAGGGCAGGGCGGGATGGTCTGGACGCCGACTGCGTCCTGTTTTACTCGATGGCCGACTACGCCCGCTGGAAATCAAATATCGATGGTGCCTCAGCCGGGAATCGTGAGGCGTCGCACCACACGCTTCGAGCGATGGTCGACTATTGTACCGGGGTCCGGTGCAGGCACCGGAGTCTCGTCGAGTATTTCGGGCAGGACTTCGACTCAGAATCGTGCAATGCCTGCGATGTCTGCGCGGGCGAACTCGATGTTGTCGACGACGCTCTGGTGATCGGTCAGAAGATTCTGTCAGGCGTCGTCCGACAGGGGCAGCGATACGGCGGCGAATACACGGCAATGGTCCTGAAAGGCTCGCGCGATCAACGAGTACGCGGTAACGGGCACGACAAACTCAGTACGTGGGGAATTCTCGAAGACCAACCGGTGCAGACGATCCGTGACTGGATTGAGCAGCTGGTGTCTCAGGACTTTCTGTTGCGGACTGGTGAGTACAGCATTCTCAATATTGGACCACGCGGCGGAGACCTGTTACGTGGCGAGGTCATTCCGACACTGCTGCGCGCCAGCGATTCTCAGGTGCGACTCAACAAGCAGGTAGCGCGTCAGAAAACTAACTGGGAGGGAGTCGATCGAGACCTGTTCGACGAACTGCGAATCCTCAGACATGATCTGGCGGCACAGGCTGGCGTCCCGGCGTATATCGTCTTTACTGATGAGACGCTGCGTCAGTTCGCCAGAATCCGACCATCAACACTGGCTGGAATGCGAGCAGTCCATGGAGTGGGAGACAAGCGGCTCGCTGACTATGGCGACGCCTTTCTGGCATGCATCACGGAATACTGTCGGCTGTCCGGGACATCGTTCGACAACACGGAAGTACGTGTTCCTTCGTCGAATGCAGGAAGTGGTGTGGCCGATGCTGAAAACTCTGTCAGTCGATCCAGCAGAATGGCAGACAGGAAGCCTTCCAGACAGCCAGATGACGAAGGACGAAAAACGGCCAGTAAGGAGTCGTCATCGACAAAGCCGGCGGCCTTCAAATTGTTTCGAGAAGGGCATTCCGTCGACGATGTGGCAGCGAGACTTAAACGGGCTGCCTCAACAGTGCGTGGATACCTCTGCGAATTCATCGACCAGGAAGGGCTGACGGATCCCGATCCGTGGCTGAGTGCCGACGAACTCTCCCGCGTTGAAATTGCCATCAAGGAATGCGAGTCGGATCGCCTGAAACCCATCTTCGAAAAACTCGGTGGCGAAGTCAGCTACGACACCCTCCGGATTGCCGTCTGCCTCCTGCGCAACCGTGCGGAAGCTGTCGCCGAATAAGGAACGAATTGGGACTAACTTCCCGAACGACGCTCAGGAACGACGGTGTTGTTTCAGCGCAAGGCGAGGCAGAGTGAGCAGCACTGCATCAGGCAGAGCTCGACCTACAGGGCCTGGTTGCCGTCGATCTGGCGGGAGATGGCAAGGCCCAGGAGTCGCAGGAAGCCGTTTTCCACCTGAATGCGGACTCGGAACCCGTTGTCCAGCAGTTTTGCGTCCGCCCGTAAAACGTCGCTGCCTTCAGCTTTGAAGGCTTCGAGAGCGAGATCTGCAAATGGTCGAGGCTTGTCGCGGTCTTCGTTTCGAACTCGGACCCACTCTTTCATATTCATCACAAATTGAAACGGCGCCAGTTCAACGCGTCGCGGACCGCCTGCTCCGCTCGCCACCCGGTCGATTGCTGAGCGCAACGTTGGGATTGCGTCGTCGCCACCAAATGCGAACCACAATGCCTGATTGTCCGTGCCGAAATACAGGGCTGGCGTTTTGCCAAACAATGCCTGATCGCGTTGATTCGTGTCCTTGCCAGTAAGGCGGTGAAACACGATGTCGCCATACGAGTCGACTCCCAGTTCGACATCCATGTTGGCAGAAGTTCGACTGGCCTGTTCGAGAAGATTGCTGAGGCTGGCTCCGAACGCGGGCGCGTTCATGACTCGCAGAGCCCCGACAAGGACGAACTTCTTGTCTGGCTCACCGAAGAACTGAACGAAGCCATCGAGATGGCCTTCCCTGATGGTGGTCCGGAGTGCCTCGAACAGATCCTCAGCTGGTTTGAGCTTAGGAATGTCCTCGACAACTGCATCTTTGGGCAGGCCAGCGAGGTTGCGATTGGTTTCCTGCTCTCCAAGGTTAAAGAGCTCCAGCATCGTCTTTCGGTCATGTTTGGCCACCATGACGGAAAGAGAAACGCTCAGCGGAACGCTCTCATCGATTGCCGCATCAAAATAGCTGGGCCGAGCAATTCCTTGTGCCAGTTCTTTCGCAAAAGCGGAATCCGGAGTCGCCTTAACGACAAGTTCTACGGCGGCGTTTTTCTGAGCCTGGTCAACTTTGACGCCGAGTGTCAGTTCCTCGCCGTCGCGCAGGAGGTGTTCGATGAAGCGAAGATTCCCTTCGGCCTGCGAGCGACGCAGGTTGTAAACAGCTTCCGGTTCATCGTCACGCCGCTGCATTGAAGCCTGCGCCGAATTCTTCAAGGTCAGCAGGATCAGATCCCGCACTGACTTCGGAGTCTGTCGCAGGTTGGCTGACGCACTGATGTCGTAGCGACTGGAAAGTGAACCCGCGAACTTCTCTGGCGAAGTGAACGTGCGATTGATGCTCTCTTCGTTCTGGCCGATGAACGCGTAGCCCTCCTGGACGGACACAAAGCTGGTCGGTCCGCGGCGTGGGTTGAGTTCGTATCGGTCTTCTTCGCCTGGCACCGGTTTCAGTTGGGCTCCAACGGTGGCCAGTGTCTGTCCGAACTCACCAATATCTTCAATGGGAAGATAGGCGACGGGAATCGGGAGTGGCACAAGGCCTTCGGAAACAAAAATCATGAGACCGCCCGGTCGTGTTCGGTCGATGCCTTTCAGATCGCGAAAGTTCGCGAGCCCTGTTCCGATCAAGTCCATTATCTCTGGTCGCTCGACACCGTCGAATACGAAACCGACGTGACTCAGAATTCGATCGATACTGGCGACGTTCACCGTGACCACTGGATACGCAGGTGCTGCATCTGTTGCTTCAGCGTCCTGAGCGATGGCCCGATCGTGGGTGCTGATGCAAACGACAGTTGCGATGACAAACAGTGTCGCCAGCCTCGACAGGGTGTTCAGGCTGCGATTGAAAACGGCTGTTGATCGGTCGAGTAACGAAGGCACGGGAGACTCCAGCAAAATGAACGAAAATTTCGGTGATGGCCCCGTACTACCCGAGGAACAGACTTACGGTTTCGCGAAAAGGACAGCCTGTGGTTCGACCCTGACGTTGACGGAGACGCTCGCCGGGTCGAATGCGCATGGGTATACTCGCCGAAAAGGCTCATCGCCACTGATTGGAGCCTCGCTGTAACTGAAAATGCAGTGAGAAGTTCCACACCGAATCCTTAAACTTCTGCACTCGAAGCCCCATGTCAGAACGCACCTGCCGACTTGTGACTCTTGGTTGCAAAGTCAATCAGTACGAAACGCAACTCGTCAAGGAGTCGCTCCTGAGTAGCGGATTTCGTGAGGCAGCAGAGGACGAGGCTGCGGATCTGTGTTTCGTCAATACGTGTACGGTGACGGGCGAGGCGGATTCAAAAGGCCGGCAGTTGATCCGTCAACTGGCAAAGAAGAACCCGGGAACCCGCACGATCGTTATGGGTTGTTACGCGACTCGAGATCCGGAAGTGCTGCGGGATCTGCCGGGAGTGTTTGAGGTTGTCAGCGACAAACGCGAACTTCCCGATGTGCTGAACCGCCTGGGCATCGTCGACATCCCGGACGGGATCAGCCATTTCGATGGTCGACGGCGAGCTTTCGTGAAGATTCAGGACGGCTGCATTCTACGGTGTACTTACTGCATTATCCCGGAGGTTCGACCGGGGCTGCGGAGCCGTTCGCCGGAGTCGATCTATGCGGAAGTCAGACGGCTGATCGATAACGGCTATCGCGAGATCGTGCTCAGCGGAATCCATGTCGGTCACTATGGAGTCGATACGACTCGTGCAAAATCTGGTCTGCCGCCGTTCCGGCTGTGGCATCTGTTCGAGAAGCTCGACAGAATTCCCGGCGACTGGAGAATGCGACTATCGAGTATCGAAGCGGTTGAGGTTAACGACGAATTCATCAGGACCGCCGCAAGTTGCGAGCATCTATGTCCGCAGTTCCATCCGTCTCTGCAGAGCGGTTCAGAAGCGGTCCTGCGTCGCATGCGGCGTCGGTATTCCATCGAGAAGTTTCTCGACAAGCTGGAGCAGATGCGGGAGCAGCTCGACAACCCGGCGTTTACGACCGACGTCATCGTCGGCTTCCCAGGCGAGACGGATGCTGAATTTCAGGAAACACTTGCGGCCTGCCGACGAGCTCGATTCATGAAGATCCACGTGTTTCCATTCAGCAAACGGAAGGGAACTCCCGCTGCCGATTTCGAGAATCAGGTCGCGCCGGAAGTCCGCAAAGACCGTTGTCAAATTTTGAGCGATCTCGAACGGGATCTGGCTGAGGAGTACTATCAAACGCTGGTCGGTCGCGAGCTGGAAGTTCTCGTCGAGGGAGTCTCTCGCAAACGCCCCGGCTGGGTTCACGGGAATGATCGTCGATATGCTCCGGTTGAAGTTCCGGGAACAACCGACGACATTGGTAAGTTCGTTTCAGCACACGGCGAATCCGCTGGTCGCCATCAGGTGACCGCGGTTCGCGTTGGTTCAGAGTCGATCGTCGGCTCGAGGTAGGGCGGTCACCGATTCGTCATTCGAAGGTTTGTGACAGAACTCTTCATGACGAAACTGTCTGAGAAAGGGCGGCATGGACCTCGCTGGTTTTCATCCTCGATATTTCAAAGTAACTCAGCACAGTGACATCGTCGTTGTGAATTTCAGCTTTACTCATATCAACGACGAAGAGAACATCGAAGAACTCGGGCACGAGCTGTTCCTTCTGGCTGACCAGTTCGGCTTTCTGAAGATCAACGTGAATATGGCCGGTGTTGAATACATCACCAGTTCTGTTGTTGGAAAGTTGATCACGCTGCACCGCAAACTACATCGCAGTCGTGGAAAACTTATCATTTCCAATCTGACGATCGGTGTCAGTGACGTTCTGGATGCCAGTCGACTGTTGAGCTACTTCACGCACTGTGATACGGAAGAGGCTGCACTTGCCGTGCTTCGCGCTCACGAAGACTTCGAGGGCGATTCGACAGTTGGCTGATGCTGAAAACGACAGCTACCGGGAACGATTGGGTCAGAACTGTGTTGATCGCCATTGAAGGAATTGATGGTTCGGGCAAAGGAACTCAGGCCAGGCTGTTGCACCAGCGGATGCTGAATACTGGAGCAACTTCCGAATTGATCAGTTTTCCACGGTATTCCCAAACTCACTTCGGCGCAGCAATCGGTCGTTTTCTCAATGGCGAATTCGGTGATCTGCAGCAGGTCGATCCGCACCTTGCCGCGACGCTGTACGCCGCCGATCGATTTGAGTCGATCGAGATGCTGAGGTCGCTGATCGAGACGCAGGATGTGGTTGTGGCCGACCGCTACGTTGCCTCGAATGTCGCGCATCAGGGCGCGAAGAAAACCGGTGTCGAAAGGACCCGTCTGCAGGATTGGATCCTGACGATCGAGCACGAAGTCTTTCGACTTCCTCGCGCGCAACTGGTTGTGCATCTGGATTTGCCGGCGGAAACTGCTCAAATGCTGATCGCAAGAAAATCGAAACGAGACTACACCGATCAGGCTGCAGACCTGCAGGAGTCAGATCGCGACTACCTGGATTCCGTTCGACACGCTTATCTTGAGTTGTCGTCTCGCGAGGCCGACTGGTCGACAGTTTCACTTGTCGACGGAGATCGGCTGAAGTCGATCGAGGAAGTCGGCGCGGAAATCTGGTCGATTGCATCTGCACTGCTCGACACCGGGAAAAGCCGATGAAGCTTGGGTCAATCGAACTGACGACCGTTTCAGGGGGAGTCTGTCGTCTGGATGCAGGAACGCTTTACGGCGTGGTGCCACGAGTTCTGTGGGAGCGCAAGACGCCGCCTGACGAGAAAAATCGAATCCCGCAACAGACGAACTGCGTGTTGGCCACAATCGATGGCCGCACGGTTCTGGTCGATACCGGTTACGGGTCGAAGTTACCCGAGAAGCAGCAACGCAACCTGGCGTCCGAGGCTGGTGATCCGCTGCTGAGAAATCTGAAAGCAGCGGGGTTCGAACCAGAAGACATTGATGTCGTGGTGTTTTCGCACCTCCACTTTGATCACGCTGGAGGTGCAACTCGATTCACGGAAGCCGGAGAGATCATCCCGGCTTTCCCGAATGCGGAGTACGTCGCTCAACGCCGGGAATGGGTAATGGCAACTTCCGGGCTGGCTGAACTTCGTGGAGCGTACCCTCACCCTCAGGAGAATCTGCTGCCGCTGCAAGCTTCCGGCCAGTTGCGGCTGATTGATGGCAACGTCGAGATCCTGCCCGGCCTTCGATCGATCGTGACGGGTGGCCACACTGAAGGGCATCAGGCTCTGCTGTTCCAAAGTGAGGGTCAAACCGCGGTGTTTCTCGGTGACATCTGTGGAACGCGAATGCACCTGTCGGTGATGTGGTGCATGGCTTACGACACGAATCTCATGCAGACTCGCCGGATCAAAGCGGATCTGCTGGGCGAGGTCGCTGACAACGACTGGCTGGCGCTGCTTGATCATGATCCGGACTATGCTGCTGTCCGCGTGAGTCGGGACGACCGATCAGACTTTATCGCGTCGGAATTGATTGAGTCTCTCTGAATCGTTGTCTGACTCAACCCGCAAAACGTGTCGAAACCGATTTTCGGGCAGATGCTGAATGACTTGCCCATGGAGATTGATGAGCTGGCAAGTTGAAACGCCTCTCTTGAATTCGCTGCGGAATTAAAGGCTGAGTTGCCGATCGTTTTCGGTGGACGCTGTCCCCGCAAGGGATCTTCGCATACAGCAGTACTCTTCGCACCTGAACCCTTCGGCCTTCAGTGCTGAGCGGTCGTTCGTATTGACGTCCCGTCTGGGCGATTGCTGATGATGATTCCGAACGTTCCGATCGTGACAACTGTGAGGTACCACCATGATGAGCGACCGTACCCAGGAACTGGACTTCGTTGCCGAGCTTCGACTTCGACGCTGGGCACGCCGCAATCACGTGGTTGCCGAAGAGAGACGCGATGCCGACTGGCATCCGATCGTGCTGGACGAGATGCTGCGAGTTGACCGTGATCGCTATTACGCGAGTCTCACTCAGACCATTGTGACGTCGACCGGGCCTGTGTCGCTGGAAGCGTCGCGGCACAACGGGATCCGCATTGATCAGCCCCGCGCTGAAGTTCCAGTTCCAAACATTCGCCTCACAAAGCCAGCCAATGCAGAATCCGAGACATTGATTCGTAACTGCGTCTAAGGTCAGTAGCACGTACATATCCAACGGATCAGCGGCGTGAGAGTCTTACAGAGAATGATAGGCGCGCCGTGCACGCATCATTCGTGGCAGTTTCCCCGTCCTCTTTGGTTGTGGCAAACCGTCCACATTGTGAGCAGTTCTGAAATCGCTTCCCGATAAAAGCAGCGGAATCAATCTGGCACAGCACATCAGAGCGCAAACTTCAAAGCTCGGGTTGGACCGCATGACTGCAGGGCGGTGGCCACAGCGGTTTGAATTTGATCAATAAATGCGTCGTCAGCGAGGCTCACCTGGAAAGCGGCAGCCAGACGTTGCCAGCTTTGCTGCTGGCGACGGTTTGCTCGACGAAGCGGACGCCTTCCAGACCGTCGTAAACGTTGGGGTAAACCGTTGCATGAACGTCTCGTACGCCGCCGCTGTTTCGCCAGATGATGTCGTCGTAAGCTGACGCGTAGACATTGGCGAACGCCTCGAAGAATGCTTCAGGATGCCCGCCAGGAATGCGGCAGGCGGCGTTTCCTGCGTCGTTCATGTGTGCCTGACCGGGCGCGCGATCGTAGATGCGCTGAGGTTGGCCGGATTGACGGAGAAGCAGCGAATTCGGTTCTTCCTGTCGCCACGTAAGCGATGCCTTGTCTCCGTCGATTTCAATCGACAGATCGTTAAGACGTCCGTGAGTCACCTGACTGACGGTCACCATGATTAGCGCGTCATTCGAGCAGCGCACCATCGCGTGTCCGTAATCATCCAGTTGGCGCCCGGAGTACGTCATCAGTTTTCCGAGCACCTCGACCGGCTTCAGGCCCGACATGTATCGAGCGAGGTTATAAGCATGCGTTCCGACGTCGCCGATCGTTCCGCCGGGACCGTTCTTCTGTGGATCGTCCTTCCAGATTCCGCGAGCGGCCGGCTGGCCGGGATCAACTGCCCGCATCCAGCCCTGCACGTAGTTCACTCGCACTGCCCGAACACTTCCCAGTTCGCCTGCGGCGATCATTCCCCTCGCCTGACGCACCATCGGATAGCCGGTATAGTTGTGGGTCAGCGCGAACACGGCCCCCGTCTCTTCGACAAGTCGGACAAGATTCTCGGCGTCGGCGACATTGGTCGTCATCGGCTTGTCACAAATGACATTGAAACCGGCCACGAGAGCGGCCTTCGCCATCGGAAAATGCAGATGGTTCGGAGTGGCGATGCTGACAAAATCGATGCGGTCGTTCTCAGGCCGAGCAGCCTCGGTCACCAGCATCTCTTCCCAGGATGCGTACGCTCGCGCCGGATCGACTCCAAACGCCAGAGCGGCTTCGCGCGATCGATCGAGTGATGAAGAGAATGCTCCAGCAACCAGCTCAGCACGACCGTCAAGCTGTGCAGCGGTTCGATGCACTTTCCCGATGAAGCCGGCACCGCCACCGCCAATCAATGCCATGCGAAGTTTTCGATTGAGTGGTGAATTCAACATCCGTCTGATCTCACAATCCGGTCACACATTCTGCAACCCCATCAAATCGCCTCAGCCCGTTGCACTCTGAAACGCGAGCGGGAAGACTACTGCTGCGACTTTGCCATGGCTACTCGCCAGGCGGTGTAACTCATTTCAGACAGGAGAGTGACAATGTCCCATCGACTGACTCGGCGTTCCTTCCTGCAGAGCGGTGCTATTGCAGGTATCGGCCTGCCGTTGATTCGGACGAATGCGTTCGCCAGCGAGAACGATCAGCTTCAGATTGGTTGCATTGGTGTCGGCGGCAAAGGCTGGTCCGACATGATGGAAACTGCGAAGAGCCCGCATGTCACCATCCAGGCGATTTGCGACATCGACGATGGCCCGAAACATCTTGGACGAGCGGCTGAGCAGTTTCCGAAAGCGACGCGGTATTCTGACTGGCGAGTCCTGCTTGACAAGGAGAAGCTGGACGCCGTCATCGTTTCAACTCCCGACCACATGCACGCCCCGATTGCTCTGAGCGCGATCGAACGAGGACTGCATGCCTACTGCCAGAAGCCGCTGACGCACACCGTTCATGAAGCACGTGTTCTGGCCAGCGCTGCGAAGAAAGCTGGCGTCGTAACGCAGATGGGCAATCAGATTCAGGCGTACGCCGAATACCGAACGGCGGTGCAACTCGTGCATGACGGTGCCATTGGAAAGGTTAAAGAAGTCTTCTCGTGGCAGGCAGGAAGCCCTGGCTGGCCACGAGCGATTGATCGTCCAGCAGGGAGTGATCCCATTCCGCGGGGGCTTAAATGGGAGAACTGGCTCGGCGTCGCTCCGGAACGTCCTTACAAAGCGGAGATCTATCACCCGTTCAACTGGCGCGGTTGGCAGGACTTCAGTAACGGCCAGCTCGGCGACTTCGGTTGCCATATTCTGGACCCGGTATTCATGGCGCTGGGGTTGGCGGCCCCTACGTCGATTACAGCCGATGCTCCGGCTATGAATTCTGAAACCTGGACAAAGTCAGCGCGTGTGAAGTATGTCTTTCCCGGCAACGACAGAACGACTGGCTCGTCGATCAACGTCACCTGGATCGACGGCGAGGGTCACAAGCCAGCTCAGGAACTCGCCGGAATCATCGACGAGTCGAAGCTGCCGAATGCTGGTTCTGTCCTCATCGGAGAATCCGGATCGCTGCTGATTCCGCACGTCAGCGCGCCGAAGTTATTCCCTGAGGAAAAGTTTGCCGACTACGAACTGCCGAAACTCGAGCGGCTTAGTCACTACGTTCTGTGGGCCGACGCGTGCCGAGGAGAAGGGAAGACGCATTCGCACTTCTCTTACGCCGGAAACCTGACTGAAACGATCCTGCTCGGGACAATTGCGATTCGGTTGCGAGGAACCGCACTGAATTGGAACGCCGCCGCTCAAGAACTGACCGGCCACGCGCAGGCAGCGGACCTTCTGTCGAAACCTTACCGCAAAGGCTGGGAAGTAGCCGGCCTCACCTGATATGTGGTCAGCGCCGCGTTGTGGCGCAAGTCGAAGTGTGCGGAGCGCAACGTACCTCTCTCAGAAATTCGCAACTGCAATACGGTGGGTTCAGCGCTGCGCCATGGTTCACCCGGCGCTCACGTTTTCCGGGCTGTCGAACAGAACAAGTCGGTCAGTGCTGAAACAGAAACTCGTTGGAGTTAATCAGCGCCCACAGCAGGTCTTCGAATGGTTGATCGGCTGCCGTGTCGGCTCTTCGCTGCGCGAACTGCTCGAAAGTACTGATCTCAGCCTCCGTCGGCTGGCGCGAGAACGCAGCCAGATAACAGTCAGTCACAACTTCACGCGGCGACTTGCCGACCTTGAGTAACTGTCGGACGCGGTTGTTGCCGTTCGTCAAACGAGTGTGAACGAACGAGCCGTTGGCAACCTGCAATGCCTGCGAGAGATTCAAGTCGTCTGAGCGTTCGCATCGGCAGACCGACTTGCGCTCTGGTTGACCAAACACGGTAAGAAATGCCTTGCCGAAGTCGGGACTGGGGAGTTGGGTTGCTCGCGTGCCATTCGGGAGGCTACCAAATTGTTCCGGCACGCTGGTTACGTCACAGATCGCGTCAAGAAGCTGCTCGGCGGAAAGCAGCCGGCGCTGGTAGCGAGTGAAGTAGCGATCGTCGGTCTCGTTGCCGGGAATGGATTCCGATGAACGCTGGTACGTCTGGCTGTTGAGGATCACTCGCAGGATGTGGCGGCGATCGTAACCGTGTTCAACAAAGTCAGCGGCGAGAGCGTCGAGCAGTTCGGCGTTCGTCGGGGGATTCGAATCGCGGAAATCGTCGATGGGCTCGACAATTCCGCGGCCCATCATCTGGTTCCAAAGCCGATTCACTTCGACACGGGCAAAGAACGGATTGTCCGGTGTTGTGAGCCAGTCGGCCAGCACATTGCGTCGGTCGATACCGGGTGCGATTTCGATGTCACCTGATCCAGGCAACCATGGTTTTATGGTCTGGCCGGTGCGAGGTTGCGTCACTTCACCTTGATCGATGACCGACACGAACAGTTCGTCTTTTCGTTCGGTAGCGTCGCGCTGTATCCGATTGAAAAACGATCCCAGTCCGTAGTAATTATCCTGAGTCCAGCGTTCGTGCGGGTGATTGTGGCACTTCGCACATTCAAGCCGTGCGCCAAGAAATATCTGCGCTGTTGATTCTGTACAGTCGTTCGTGTTGCCCGCCGTTCGGAAATAGTTGGCGGCCGGAATCTCGAATGTGCTCCCGCTGGATGTCAGCAGTTGACGGGCAAACGCGTCATAGGGCATGTTCTGCTCGAATGCCCGAACGAGCCAGCGGTGGTACTTGAAGACACCCGGCGACGAAACACTGGCCGCTCGAATGCGTAGCGTATCCCCCCATTTCAGAGCCATGAACTTTGCATGTTCGGGACTAATGAAAAGCTGATCAATCAGTTGAGCGCGTTTATCATCAGCCTTGCTGGCAAGAAACGACTGTGTTGCATTAACTGTCGGCAACAGCCCTGTGGCGTCAAGCGTCACTCGCCTGAGAAACTCCGAGTCGGAACATTGTTTGGACGGCAGGTATTGCAGTTGTCGAAGTTTGGTGTGAACGAGCTGATCGACGTAGTTGGATTCCTCAGGGCCGGGCCATTGATAGCCATCGACGTCGGATACGGAGACGACGAAACTGGTCGCCATATGTTCCAGGTAACGAACGGTGATTGCTGTCTGGCCGCGGGAATTTTCAACTCGCGTCACTATCCCCGTACCGTCCACTTCGGCAATCGATGAATCCGACGTTGTGAAGACCGCAAGGTCCGTCACGTCGCGGACGGTCCTGTCGGAAAACGACGCCATGACGACGAATCGTTGAGTCGATGCAGAGCCTGTAAGTTCTCGCCCCGACGACGGAAACAATTCAATACTCTGGCAGTGAGGTGCATCGGCAGGGTCGAGCCGCGTTCCCTCGGCAATCCAGGTTCGCACCGTCTTATGCGACGTCGACCCGCTCCTCATCCGCTGGCCTCCGGCATGCGGAATCTCTGTCAGCGGCTTGCGCAGCAGGAGGCTCGTGTCCGGATCGAGCGGGTTGGTTCTGCGGGCGAAGTATTCGCTTCTCAACGTCGACTCATCAATGCTCGGATCGAACGCTCGAAGTGATAATCGAAACTCGCCCTTTCCTTTTGGCGAACCGTGACAGGCTCCCGAACTGCAGCCCTGCTTCGACAGAACCGGCAGCACTTCATTGCGCAGCGACACCGGTCGAGATTCCCGCAACGAAACAGACACCGGAACTCTGGTCGTCAATCCGTCAAGAGAAATGACGATCTCTGCCGTTCCGTTCTGCAACGGTGTGACCCGGTTGCTTTCAAGACGAACGATCTGATCGCCGCTCAACTGCAGAGACACTCGATCCGTGACGTCGATCGCTGATCCCCTGGCGTCCATGCCGGTCACGATAATTCGCTGTGATCCGCGGGCTGAGTCAAGTGTCAGTCGCTCGGGGAACACACTCAGACTGCGGACGTTGTTACTGACAGGCGTTGCGTTGTCATCGGCACATGCCAATGTCGCGGCAGTCGTCAGCAGGCAGTGAATCAGGATCAGAAATCGAAACATAAAACGCTCGTGACGGTGAGCAGGGTGAAAAAGTCGGTCATTGCGTTTCGGGAACATGATGACAGGGTACGTGAATCAAAGCACAACGCACCAGCACATCAGACCGTTACTTGTTCGGGACTTCGGGACTTGACATGCTCACACACCGTGTCAATGATCTATCGAAACGCGTTGATGTGTTCATCCAGCTTTGCAGACGTTCTGACGGTTCATTACCTGTCTTGAGATTTCATCTGCCGACAGCCAACAACTTTCTAACTTCTTTCTTACTTAACTTACTTTTTGGAGATACTGGCCATGAAGAGGATCCGAATCAGACCTTCAGGGTTCACGCTCATTGAACTTCTTGTCGTTATTGCAATTATTGCCATACTTGTTGCTCTGTTGTTGCCTGCCGTTCAACAGGCAAGAGAGGCGGCCCGCAGGTCTCAATGCAAGAACAATCTGAAACAAGTCGGATTAGCGCTGCACAACTACCACGATGTTCACGGTGGGTTTCCCCCGCATTCGATCGCGAAAGGCGTTTGCAATACTGGAACGGGAAATCCACTTGTGCTGAACGCGACAGGTTGGACGATGCTCTTACCGTACATGGATCAGGCCACGATCTACGACCAGTATGACCACAACCAGGCCGCCGGGCATTACATCGCTGGAGCCGCGTCAACGACCGCGGGGGCGACACTTGCTGGCGATGCACAAACCAGCGGCAACGGAGCATTGATCTCGAAGAAACTAACCGTTCTGACGTGTCCTTCCGAGGTCGGTAATCCGTTTCACCCTGCCAATGGTGCTGCCAACTACGTCATCAAGAATTTGAGTGGTCTTACGGGTGCGAAAACCAACTACGACTTTTCGGCCATCAACGACTACTACGGTTGCAACAAAACGGCGTCCCGGTCGCTAGCGTCTCGGCACATCTTTGACGACAACAGCAGTTCCAGATTCAGCACTGTGAAGGACGGGACTTCCAACACAGTTGCCGTCGTGGAAACTCGTTTCGATGTTTACAATGGCGAGTGCCCTGCCTGGGGATTTCGCGGTTGGGTGATGACGGGGATTGATATCAGATCATACGGAATCAACGTTACGACTTACGGAGGAGTCGATCGAGCTCCAAGTTTAGGAAGTTGGGCCTACGCAGGAAGTCACCATGTTGGGGGGTGCCATGCGGTCCTGGGAGATGGTGCAGTGCGTTTTCTCAGTGAAAACATCGACACCACCACGCGTCAACGACTGGCGCTAATGGCCGACGGGCAGCCTCTTGGTGATTACTGAGCGGACATGTGCAGAGGATTGGGATCGAATGATCCAACCAACAGCACAGTAATCCGAGTTTAACGGTGCGACTCTTTCCTGAGAGAGATTCACGTTTCTGGTGCCTGTGACTGGACTGTTCGTTCGAGTAGCGTCTAGTTGACTCATGGGAATGTGGCCGTTCCTGATTGACAATCGCGAACTGAGCTTACGTCTGCCTGAGCGGAAATGTTGCTACGCGATCTGTCCACCATTCTTTTGGAGTCTGCTCCGGCTCGGAACATTACTGAATTCAACATCCCACTCCGTACAGATGCTGACTTTTGTCGTCTCACTCGTGCGAGAAACGCCGATCACTACGCTGCATGGAGCAACGCAAATGCACACCCCAGCCAGTCACCAGCCGAACATTGTCAACTGCGTCGTTCAACCTGTTCGGCCTTGGGGCGATCATCCCCAAGGGTTGCTTTTCTGTCTGACCTTACTGTTTGCAGGAATGCTGATGGGATGCAGCAAGGGAGTGCCAGAATTCGCGAAGGATCTGGTGGCAGTTTCGGGAACGGTAACGATGGATAGCAAACCGTTAGAAGGAGCGATGGTGACGTACATCGCACAGGATGGACCCAGCCGTTCCAGCACGGCCATGACGGACGCTTCGGGCCAGTATTCCATGACGACCCCGACAGCCGGAGAGGGTATTCTGCCGGGTGCTTACACCGTAATCATCAGCAAATTGCTAATGCCAGATGGCTCTCCGATCCCTCCGGACACTGCCCCAATGGACGTCGGCGCCGAAGAACTGCTTCCAGAAAAGTACAGCTCGGTCGCGGCTCCGACGCTTTCGGCGGAGGTCGGCAAACTTGGTGGGAAGTTTGACTTTGAGTTAACGGCGATGTAGGCATGTACTTGAATGTGAGCGTCGTTCGCGGGTGACTCAGACGACTCGTAACGAGTTGTCAGAGAGGCTGTGTCACGAGGGCAAACAGCTAGAAGATCATTGGCTAACTCGCGCATCCTCTTGCGCGTTCGCAGACAACCTTCCGGGATTGTCTGGATCTCCCTTTGAATTTGAATTCTCGCTCGCTGGACGTCAGGGGCGTCGGCGTCAAGAATCCGCTTGCCAGAGACTTTTCCCCAGTTCTTCACACTGCCGACGCAGCAGGCTGACGGATTTATTGATGAGTGATTCTCAAAGCGCGGATGGCGATTCTTCAGAAAATCAGCAGGCTGCACAGGAGCGGCAGGCTCTGGTGAATGAACTTCGCTGGAAGAAATTCCAGGTGCTCGACGATGGGTTTGTCTGCCTGGTCGACGTCATGGGTGATGACGCGGCTGTCACTCAGGCGGCTCGGGTGAGCTATGGCGAAGGTACTCGGAAGGTCTCAGACGACCGTACTCTGATCCGCTATCTGATGCGGCATCGGCATTCGACGCCGTTCGAGATGGCCGAGATCAAACTGCTCGTGCGAGTTCCCATGGACTGCTGGCGGCAGTGGATTCGGCACCGCACCGCCAACGTCAACGAGTACAGTACGCGATACTCGATCGCCATTGACGCCATGCAGACGACTCCGCCGGGGCAATGGCGAACCCAGGCGGAATCCAACCGGCAGGGCAGTGACGGACTGCTGGACGAGACACTCGGGGCCGAGATGACGGCTACCGAGAAAAAACTGCAGGAGATGTCTCGCCGCGTTTATCAGGAGCGACTCGACAAGGGCGTCGCGCGGGAACAGGCTCGCAAAGACCTGCCGTTATCGACTTACACGGAAGCCTACTGGAAAGTCGATCTGCACAATCTCCTGCACTTCCTGGCACTGCGCATGGACTCGCACGCTCAGTTGGAAATCCGCGAATTTGCCCGCACGATCGGCGAGGAAATTGTGCAGCCGCTCTTCCCGTGTGTCTGGGAAGCGTTCAGCGATTACCGCATCAACGGAAAATTCCTGACGCAGCCTGACCAGGGAGTCATTCAGCGACTGATGGCTGCCGGAGCCGCCCGTGGCATCACTCCGCCATTCGACGAGGCGTTGTTTCTGGAAGTTCAGGACGAAAAATGGGCGGACCTGAAACGCAGCCGGGAACGCGATGAATGTGGAGAGAAGCTGCGTTCGCTAGGTATTCTCGCTGCAAAGCCGGATTGACTTTCTAACAGTCTCAACATCATTCCCGAGACAAGCGGGAAACCATTGAACACCGGTAACGGACGCTGGAATCCGAGACATTGTCACAACGTTGGTTTGCTCGTCGCCCATTGTGCGTCAGCGTTGATTTCCGGATGTGAGTTTCGGCTCGTTTCCTAACAATCGAGCAGCTGTTTTTCAAAGCTGATGTCGTACTTCTTCATCTTTTTGTAGAGCGTTGTTCGGTTGATACTGAGCGCGGCTGCCGTTTTCTGGCGGTTCCAGCCTTGCTGTTCCAGAGCGTTCAGGATGATCTGACGCTCGGGAACCACCAGCGCTGACCGCAGTGAGCTTGCTGAGCTTGAAAGCTCCAGTGTGTTGCGGTTCGGATCTTCACGCCGCAGATTTTCCGGTAGGTCGTCGACCATGACAGTTTCGTTTTTGGTCAAAACGATGGCCCGTTCCACCACGTTGACGAGTTCCCGAACATTACCCGGCCAGTTGTAGCGCTGCATGACCTGCAGGGTCGCGTCATCAAATCGTTTTACGTGCTTGCCGTTTCGCTCGTTCATTTCGCCAATGTAGTGCTCGACCAGCAGCGGGATGTCGCCCATCCGCTCGCGGAGTGGTGGTTGTGTGATCGAGATGACGTTGATCCGGTAGTAAAGATCCTGGCGGAAAGTGCCGACACGGACTCGCTCTTCCAGGTCTTCATTCGTGGCCAGAACCAGACGGACATCGACCTTGTGAGTCGTTGTGCCTCCGACTGGTTCGAATTCGCGATCCTGCAGGACTCGAAGCAGCTTTACCTGCAGGCTTGGCGACGCCGTTGCGATTTCGTCGAGGAAGATCGTTCCTCCGTCAGCCTGCAGGAACTTGCCCATTTTGTCGTGGCTGGCTCCGGTGAAAGCTCCGGCAACGTGGCCGAAAAGTTCGCTTTCGAGCAGAGTGTCAGGCAACGCTCCGCAGGCAACTTCTACGAAAGGCTTGTCGCTGCGTGTGCTGAGTTGATGGATCGCGCGGGCAGTCATCGTCTTGCCGGTTCCGCTTTCACCCAGAACCATGACTGTGGCCCGAGTGTCGGCGACACTTTCGATCAGGTCGAACATCTTCTGCATCTTGTAATCTCGACCGACGATGTTCGAGAGGCCGAAGCGTTCATTGAGCTGTTTACGCAGGCTCTTGTTTTCTTCAACGATGGCTCGCTGCCCCAGCGCTCGCTGGATGGCGAGATTGAGTTCGTCATCAATGACTGGCTTAGTCAGGTAGTCAAACGCGCCGACTCGAATGGCCTCGACGGCGCTTTCGATCGTGCCATAGCCGGTCAGCATGATGATCGCGCTGTCCGGGCAGTTCTCGGTTGCCCATTCAAGCAACTGAAAGCCGTCCTGGTCTGGCAGGTTGACGTCGCAGATGACTACCTCGAAAGGAAACTCGCTCATGCGCTGAATGGCAAGCTGGCAGGTTGAAGCCGTTTCCGTGCGGTGCCCAAGACTCCGCAGGTAGTCGGCCATTGCTTCAAGGATGTGTCGATCGTCGTCAACGACCAGCAGCGAACCGTGATTGGTTTTCATGGCGTCTTTCTTTATTTCGTCTCATTGAGAACGCTGTAACTCATCAACCTGAAGTGGCCGTGTTGTGTATTGCTTTGCTGGATCGACTGGTCTCGACCGAATCAATCCACCAGACCGGAGTAGTCGGCGTATTGGTTCCAACGGTCTCGCAGACCTGCCGAAGAGCGATGTAATCCGTCTCGCGTTAACCTTGGACCACGGTGGCGAGTCGTCAACAGAGTCCTGTCGAGATTTGGCATCATCAGCCCATGAGTTGTTCAACTCGGCGGAACTGTCACGTCGTGCGGACGCGCGAGTTGGAGGCATGTCTCGCGGTCGCCTGGGATGCGTTGCGATTGAATTTCCGAATTGCTGAGACGAATTCCAGCGGTGGCAGTTGAAAATCAAATTGGCCACTTCTGGCAGTAAATTCGGACCACGCTCCTGGCGGTGTATTGGCGACTCAATCCTCGCACGTTGCGAGCCGCAGAATGCGTACAC
>JAQBWV010000084.1 GCA_027624335.1 Planctomycetota bacterium | reverse complement strand
GCGATCCTGTTTTTTTCGAGCCCAGTCGCTGAACGGAAGCGGATTCTGAAGGCGAATGAGTCGTATGAACGCCGCACGTGATTCGTGCTGGATCGCGACCGCGGCGGCCAGCAATGTCTGCAGGGGCGGCGGCAGCGAAACATAGAGTTTCTTTAACTGTCTCCATCGTCGAGATGCGCCTCCCTGATCGTTGTAGATCGAGATGCAAAGCCGGCCTCCGCTGGTGACTCGATCACAAGCTGCCGAAATCGCTTCCCACATGTTTCCGGTGTGATGCAGAACTCCCCACGAGTAAACCACATCGAAAATGCCAAGGGTCGCGAGATACTCGGAGTCAAGAACCGACCCTTGCTCGATGGTCCATCCCGAATCGTCAGGACGGTATCGCCGTTTCATTTCCTCGGTACAGGCCACTGATTGGGGGTCGTAATCGAATGAATGTACCTGTGCACCGAGTTCTCTTGCAGCCAGACTGAACAGCCCGCTTCCGCTTCCAATATCAAGAAATCGTTTTCCAGTGAGGTCATCGCAGTTCAGCATCGTCTTCAAGGACTCAACCGCTGCGAAGATGCGGTCGGCATCAACTACCCTGAGAAAACGTTGCCAGTTCCTGCCGAACTGGAACCTTTGCTGATCAGGCATTCGTATTGGTCCCTGCTACAGCTTCCAGCCGTTGGGGAGGACGGCATCTTTCGGGATGCAGATAATGCCATCGCGGATGTAGACACCGTTGATGTCGCAGTTGGCTTCCAGTTCTGGTCGCATCACGATCTGGCAGTTTTTCCCAATGCGGGCGTTCTTGTCGACGATTGCGCCGTCGATGACCGTGCCAGCTCCAATGCCGACGCCAGGAAGTTCTCCCGTTTCGTCGGTGCGATCGCAGTCGCTTTCGTAGAAGTCAGCCCCCATGACGATTGAGTTGCGGATCGATGCACCCTGACCAACATGACACCGCAGGCCGATGATGCTGTTTTCGATAGTCACCTGGCCCTCAATGAAGGCCCCATTTGTGATCAGAGCGTTGCGGACGGTCGCATCCAGCACTCGCGCCGGCGCAAGAGAGCGGGCACGCGTGAAGATCGGATTCTGCTCGTCGATCAGGTTGAACGGCGGAGTCGCTGAGGCGAGAGCGAGGTTGGCCTCATAAAAGGATCTGATCGTCCCGATGTCTTCCCAGTAGCCGTCAAACAGATGGACATGCACGCGGCGGGCGCGAATCGACATTGGAAAGATCTCTTTTCCAAAGTCGGTATAGCTGGACTTCGCCAGCATCTCGACCAGCACGTCTTTCTTGAACAGGTAAATCCCCATGCTGGCCAGCATGCTGCGGCCCTTGCTCGGGATTCCCTGAGCATCAATCCACGCGGGATCCATCCGCACGATGTCCATGTCGGATTCTTCCTGAGGCTTTTCGAGGAAGCCATGCACTCGCCCGGCGTCATCGATCCGCATCACGCCAAACCCCTTGGCATCTTCATCGCTGACAGGTAGTGAGGCGATCGTGGCATCGGCATCGGCGGCCAGATGCGTCTTCATCATCTGCTGAAAGTCCATCCGGTAAAGCTGATCGCCAGAAAGAACCAGCACGTGATCGACGTCAGGCTGCTGGATATACCGCAACTGTTTCCGGACGGCGTCGGCGGTTCCCTGGTACCAGGTTTCACCGTCGTTGGTCTGCTGGGCGGCCAGAATCTCAACGAACCCGTCGCCAAAGCGATCGAACCGGTAAGTCTGCCGCATGTGCCGATGCAGACTCACGGAATTGAACTGCGTCAGCACGTAAATCTTGTTCATTCCGCAGTTGAGGCAGTTTGAGATGGGAATATCGATCAGACGATAGTTCCCTGCGAGCGGCACGGCCGGCTTCGAACGATGTTCCGTCAGCGGAAATAAACGAGTCCCTCGACCGCCGCCAAGGACAAGACTGACGACGTTGTTTGACATGGCTGAAAACTCTGCAGGGGACGAGTGACACGACGACGAGAAATGCGAGATGAGAGCTACTGATTGTAGAGACACAGAAAACACTCGCAATCAACACAACGCAGCTGCATCAGTTCTTTACGGAATCTGAACGCCCCACGCCGCATTGATGGCTCCATGTTTCGCACATTGCCGGACTACACTGTCGCAACCTCTTCATATCGGGAGTCTTAGATGCGTGAAATCCGTGTTGCCACCGCTCAGTTTGAAAATCGAGATAACGATCCGGAATTCAATCTGGGCCGAATTCACAGCCTCACGCGAACTGCCGTCGAGCAGGGAGCGGAGATCGTCAGCTTTCACGAAGGCAGCATCCCCGGTTACACGTGGGTCCAGCCGCTCTCTTACAAGCAGCTCGCCGAAGCGGCCGAGTCCGTGCCGGATGGACCTTCCGTCCAACGGCTGACCAGGATCGCGAATGAGTTCTCAACCATCGTGATGGCCGGGCTGTTCGAGCGTGACCCTGACGGGCGAGTCTACAACTGTTATGTGACGGTCGGCCCGGACGGGTTCATCACAAAGTTCCGCAAGCTGCACCCGTTCGTGAACCCACACCTGACGCCAGGCGAAGGTTACAACGTGATCGACCTGCTCGGCTGCAAAGTGGGATTCCTGATCTGCTATGACAATAACCTTCCGGAAAACGTCCGCCTGACGACGATGCTCGGTGCTGAGATCATCTTCATGCCGCACGTGACCTGCGGCCTTCCATCGCCGATGCCCGGTCGCGGAAAGATCGATCGGGAGCTCTGGGAGAACCGACACCAGGATCCCGTGCGATTGCGGCAGGAATTCAACGGCCCGAAAGGACGCAAGTGGCTCATGAAGTGGTTGCCCGCTCGCGCGTGGGAAAACGGAATCTACGCCGTCTTCAGTAATCCCGTCGGCTGGGACTACGACACCGTCAAACCAGGGTTGGCCATGATTCTCGATCCGTTTGGCGAAGTTCTGGCCGAGACCAACTCGCTGGAAGACTCAGTTGTGACGGCGTTGCTGACACCAGACAAGCTGGAGCAGTCGTCGGGGCATCGTTACATCAAAGCGCGTCGACCGGAACTTTATGGCAAGCTGGTCGAGCCTCAGGAATCGGTCACTTTGCCTGGCTGGACCATGGAGCACGAACAGAGTTCCAAAGAGAATCCAGCAGGCCGCTGACGGCTCCTCGATCGCTGTTTTCTTTCTGCGCGATTTCCTGATTGGCGAGCTTCTGTCTGGCTGCGTTGGCCGGCGGTACCCGCAATAGATCCGTCACTTTCTCTGGCGAGCCAAACGTGTTAAGCGATCCCAGATAGCTTGAGAACCGGTCAGTCGCAGCCAGCATGCTGGCATCGAGCCGGTTGCTGAGCGGTTCCGGATTCAGTGTGGTTCGCAGATCCGCCAGGTAGTCGATCAGCGTCTGTTTGACAGTGGGATCGCCATGCAGCATGAAGTGAACCCAGGCCCATGACTCTTCGTAGTCCGACTGGTCCATATCGGACACCTCGGTGAGACTTTCCAGTCGAATGATGTCAGGACGCCATCCGTTCGTCAGAGCGAGCGTTAACCGCTCGACGGCCTGCCGTTTGACCGAGCCTGGTTCGTCGCCCGGCACTTCGAAGTACTCGGCGATTCCCTCGTCGAGCCACAGCGGGACAGTTCGCAATGTTGAATGCAGGATCCCGTGCGTGAATTCGTGCCGGAGGTCTTCCTGAACACGATCTCCCCAGGACGTGTAAACCGCCAGTTCGTACGAGTTTCCAAAGAAGTAAGCTCGCCGGTATGGCAGCATCGGCCACGTGGATTTGAGGTAATCGTAATACTGCTGCTCGTTCTCGAAGAGGTACACCACGACGGGCTGCTCAGACGGTTCCAGCTCCAGAACGCTGAGCACATCTCCCCGCAGAGTCTTCAAGTCAGCAATCACCTCGTGGTTATAGTCGATTCGGAAATCGCTCAGAATGACAAGCTGGTCAGCGAGCACCGAGTGTCGTCCAGGCAGTCTGGCGAGCGGCACTTCCGCCGCTTTCTGTGCCGATCGACACCCCGTCAGCAACGTACCACCGGCGACTCCAAATGCGCGCAGAAAGTTCCTGCGAGTTGTCGCCAGCCCAGGCTGACGCTGTCTGCTCAGGAACATTTCCCCCATGGGAGCCCGTTTTCGATGTGGGTTGTCAGCTCGAAATGAAAATCCGGTGGAATACCGTCATTCCAGATGGATGGTACAGGAAGCCTTCATCGCTCCTGCTTCAAAGCTCAATGAGAATCAGCCACTGAACATCACTCCGTTTCCAGGGCCGGTTCCCACCGACTGGGAGAAACCGGACTAGCCTTCGGCGGCTTTCAATGGCGTCGGGAAGTTGTTGTTCCCTTGTTCCTTCGCACTTGATTCAGGTTCGGGAAATGGGCTACTGCCGAGCAGCTTCGAGTACTCGTTTCGCGGTATCCCAGTGCCGCATTGCTTCGTTGATAAGGTCTTCGGGTTCGGCGGATGGCATCAGTTCGGTCTTGCCCGCCTCGATCAGATCCTTCTGGAAGTCCGGATGCCGAGCCCATTCATCACGGTCCCATTTACGGATGTCGACGTAGAAATCCACAAATTGAGTTTCCTGCTTGCGGACAATGTGCCAGTCGGAGTCGGTTCTGACAACGTGAATCTTGAAAGCCAGAAACATCACCACTAGACCGAGTCCAAACCCAAAGCACATCGCAAAAAGTCGTCGCATGACTCGCGCTTCCCTGCGGAGGTAATGAAAAACACATGAATCAACAGCCGCAGATTCTGGTGGAAACTTGACGAATCCGGCAAGACCGGTTGGCACTCCGGTGCCGTATCACGGTGGTTCTGCTGGTATTGCCGAGTTTTGTCAGTTTCCCATATGGTCCCGCACCTTGCCGGAATTCCGGTAAAGATCCCACATCGATACTCCCCTCCTCAGCGGCTCGTTCTGCGCTCTACCAAATCTCACTCATCGCTTCGGATGTTCGTACAAACTCCGATTACGAATGAATGGTTCTGGTGGTGTTTTCGATGGCTGTAACATTGCAACCACTCAACGTGAGCTGAGCATTCGCAGCCTCGACGAGTCTGTTTCCCTAAGCGTTCTCTGCAGGCAAGGATGCCGACATGAGACTGTTGACTGCTGTGTGCCTGAGTCTGACGCTCCTCGGAATCGTTTCTGGTTGCGCGATGACGGGAAACCCGCTGGCGTCGAAGACGGATCCTCAAGATGCGTCACGCCGTCGTCTGATCACGGAAATGAACGCTCGCACGGAGAAAGGTGACATTGCCGGTGCGCGAAGGATACTTGCTCAGCTCGAAGCCAGTGATAAGGCTGATGACGATGACTCCAGTGTGACTGCGCTGGAATCATCGAATTCTTCGACCACCGCTTCGGACGTTGACCGAATGGTTGACCGGCTTGTCGCGTTCGATCCGCCGGCACTTCGTGAATCCAATCGTGCAAAGTATGAAAAGTTCTCGCCAGCGGCATTGCGGCTGATGCTCACGGAGTACGAACGCACCGCAGAAATCGGACAACCTGGTTTGAATCAAGTCTCACCGAATCTGGCGGTTTCAGAGCAAATGTATGCTCAGAATTCTCCCACCGGTACCACTGGTCCAACGGGTCAATCCGCTTCTGGAAACCATCAATCAGCTCCTGATCCCCGTCGCGGCGAGAATCAACAACTTGGTACGCAGTCGCCATGGACTGAGGATCGACTGGAATCGTCATCCCAGCTTGCGGACGCAGCCCGCGATATTCCGAATGAAAACATCTCTGGCGCATCGGGAACCGGCAGCCCAACTCTGGGCGAAGGCCTGCAGACTGTGTCCGCAGAGATGCCTTCTGGCGGTACGATCGCCGGCGCAGGTCCCACACTGATACACCACAATCCTTTCCCCGAGGCAAGCCAGCATCCAGTTCAGCAGGCAAATGAACTCCCTGTGGTCAGCCCTGGAAATACCGGCCTGCAGCGACAAGTGACGCAGACGGCCGCTTCGTTCCAGGCTCGCAATACGGGACCAGCAGCCAATTCTGGCAGTGGTGGAGTGGCACTGGGGAATCAGATCCTGCCAGCGGATGACACTTTGGTGCTTCCGCTGGGAGTTCCAGCGGCGGGTAACACAGCCAGCGTGCTGCAACCAGGTGTCGCTGAAAGATTTCCCCAACAACTCTCTGATTCCGCAGGCCAAAACGATCCAGAGCTGAACAATCCAGCTGGAAGCCCATCAGTATTGCCCGGAGTACTCGGCAGCAGCGTCCAGGGAGTGCAGCAGAACCTTTCCAGGATTAAGGATGCTGCCGGTCGAACGATCAGAAACTTCAGTCAAGGAACTCCTCAACTGAATACATCGGCAACGGGGCTGACATCAGGGACGGCGGACGTTCATGGTTTGATCCGTACTCTGGAAACCGAACTGTTGGCGGCAGCTCCGGGGCAAACCGACGCCGAGCGGATGCAGTACATCAGGCAGCACGTCAATCTTCGAATGCTGCATCTTGTCGCCGGGGATGTCAGTCAGGCCATCGAACCGATTCCAAACATCGACGCGGCTGACCAGGAATTCTGGCAGCAAATGCTCTGGTCAGTCTCCAACTACTTCGACGACAGGAATAACCCCGAGGCGAGTGTTCGAACTGCTGAAACCATTGAACAGCTCCGAGGAGCGATTGCGCAGCTCAGCCAGACAGCTGATCTCAAACTACGAAACACAACATTCTGTCATCGCATTGTCAGCTTCGGAAATTACGATCGCTTCAAGGTAGATCGATTTACGACCGGCCAGCCCGTGCTGTTGTATTCGGAGATCGAAAATTTCACGAGCCTGCGCAGTAACAACGATGGCTACCGTACGGCTCTTCAATCGACGATTGAACTCTACCGCTCGAACGACCTGAAACAGCCACTGGAATCGATCCCGTTTGAAACGACAGAAGACTTCTGTCGAGCACAGCGGCGAGATTACTTCCACAGTTATGAGTTTGCGATTCCACAACAACTTGAGCCCGGCCAGTACACACTGATGCTGCGCGTCGTCGATCAACAAAGCCGGAAAGTTGCCACGTCAAAGGTCAACTTTGAAGTCGAGTAACTTTCACTTGTCTGGATCCACGTCATCGCTACACGCGGACTTCAGTTTCTCGATGGAAATGACCCGCCACTGACTCTGCGACCGTAACGTCGCTGCTTCCGCCTCCGTCGCACAGAAGATGAACACGTCCTCCGGACAGGCGTTTCCGAACCGCAAGTCGCCGGCGATTCGCCATTCGTCTTCGATCGACCAGTCGATGTGGTCCACTGCGGACTGGCTCACGATTGGGTGAAACCAGAGTCGTTCACCCTCTGAAAGTGATCGCCAGGTCGATTCGTCCCCATAGATAACAGGCCGACCGCCGACCGCTCGAACAAGGGTCGCTCGAATGCCGATGCCGTAGTGTTCGAAGTCCCAGCGACCACGGTGACGGCGAAAGACTCGCCGAGTGACAAGCGTTGCAAGCGGTATTCCACTGAGGCTGACAGTGTCCGCGCCGACGCGAGTGTTACCGGACGATGCTCGGATCACCTGCTCACTGATAATCCGCTGGACTGTTCCGTATGCCGACCGATCAGCGTCGACATCGCTCAGGAGAATACTCTTAAGATAATCATCGCGTGATTCCCCGGCCCACTCTGATCGAGCCTCTCGGGTCCAGTGAACCAGCCATTCGTTCGTGGCCTGAGACTGAGCAAGCTCCGCCAGCAATTCCCGTTCAGACGTCGCACGGTCAGGCGGGACGTTCACAGCACTCGTGGCGTGAGAATGTTTGCGATGATCTGCAGTGGCGGTGGATTCAGCCGCCGGAACGTCGGCTGAGAGGTGCCATCGGACTGCACCGGCAGCCTGCAGTTCGTCGGCAATGTCATTCGTGCATAGCCAGTTTCCAACCACCATTCGAACCGAGCCATGATTCCACAGACCGTCACGCAAACCGGCCTGCAGGATCTTCCACCAGTGTCCGTTTCGGCGGAGAGAGAGGACAAACAAACGGTCGCTGAGAACCGCGATCGCGCGGTCGCGTACTGGCACATTACTCAATAGAAACTGTTGAGTTTCAGAGACCCTACCTGCGTGAGCCGATGGCGGAACGGGCGGAGAAATCAACAGTTCTGCTGACGTCCCGGAAACAATTAACTGAACCAGAACCTCAATCCAAGGTCGCGATGACTCGCGATCAGGTGGCGACACGACGCGCAGAACAGGCAGGTCGAATAAGGTCCCACATTGGTTGAGATACTCACGTAGCGATGTGCCCTCTGAAACGATCAAACGTTCGGCCTGAGCATCGACGTGGGTGAGCGAGAGTCGTAACGCCTTCAGAATGGCTGAGTTCGCAGTCGCATCCCGCCGGAGTCGTGAACTGACAATTCCAATACGTCGTGACTGAATAACACCGTGAGGCCACCAGTAAGCTCGCCGCTCCAACCACGATTCGCTGACCTCACGGCTGCAGTCTGGCAGGCCAAACGACAGTTTTGCTCCCGCTGCAATCGCTGCATGCAGGACGCTGTGGATTCGAGCTGCTTTCGATTGTCTGTTCCTGGGCGCTTTTCGAAGCCATGCATTCCAGACTGCCAGCAATCCTGACGTCGGTGAGTCTGCTGCCTGATACACCAGGTATTCAGGAGCGGGCGGCAATGCACCAAGACTACTCAGGACATCGAAATCCCGTGCTGAGCAATCATCAGTGTCTGGCCTCCGGTTCATGGGGGCAGATTAAATTATTGCGTGGAGGCGTGAAAACTATATCTGTGACCCCCTCCGGTCCAGATTGAGAAACACTCAACGAAAAACGGGCGGCATTCTGATGTTCAGAATACCGCCCGTTCAGAATTCGTTTTGCGAATCGCAGTTATGCGAGCGGAACTGGCAACTCGCAGAACGCTCACGTCTCATGCCGGATTTAATGCACGAAGATAAACTCATTCGAGTTCAGCAATGCCCAGAACAGATCCTGGTAGGCTGCCAGTTTGTCGCTGTTACCCTTCAGCAGTCGGCTGGCAGTACTGACTTCGCGACTGTTCGGAACGCGACTGAGGGTCGCCAGGTAAAGCTTTCGAATCTTGACCGCATCGCTTTCAGGTTTTTCGAGAGCTTCCCGCAGGTAGCCCCCTTTGTCTGCACTGACTGCATTACCGACAAGCTCGCCGTTCATCATCATCAGCGCCTGGGGGATGGTTCCGTTGAAGGTTGTCGTTTCGTCGCCCTCGTCCGTTCCAAAAGCAATGACGAACTGCTGCAACCATCGTTGACGCTGCTGCTCAGCCTGGTCCCAGCTCGAACGACCGGATCGATGCGCATCGGTCGCGACGATCAGTGAATCGTAAAGCTGCTCCGCTTCCATCGACTTCACATACATGTGACTGAACAGCGGAATTTCTCCTGCAGCGGGATTGTCGATTTCATTACCTGCTTCGACTGGAAGACCTTCCGCATCACGCTTCCAGTCTCCGTCGGCAGTCTTCACACCCGCTGTGTATTGACTGGTCAGGTTGTAGGCTTCGCTGTTGCAGATCCACCGAATGAGCTGCTTCAGGTCGTAGTTGCTCTTCACAAATTCCGCAGACAAGCGTTCGAGCAATGCCGGGTGTGACGCAGCATTGTGCGGTCCCATGTCGTCCACAGGCTTCGTAAATCCGTATCCGAAGAACTGGCCCCAGGTTCGATTGACCATCGCCTGAGCGACCAACGGGTTCTCCCCTTCGATCGAGATTCTCGCGAGCGACTCGCGAAGATTCGTCTCGGAAGAGATCCTGTCCGACTTGACGACAACGTCTCCCATGAACGCGGGATCGGCCATCTGCATCAGGCCGTTTCGCTTTTCGTAAAACACAGGAAAGGTGAAGTCCTGAAAGACGATTTCGGAGTAGTCGTCCACCATCCGACCCGTTTCCGGATCCGCCTTGCGATGGTCCACTCGTCGTGTCTGTCGGAAAAAGCTATTGAACTGCCAGAACTGACTCTGCTGCCAATCGTTGAACGGGTGATTGTGACACTGAGTGCATTGCACCTGGATGCCCATAAACAGCCGGGTTGTTTTGGCTGTCGCCTGGACCTGCTCATCCGCCATCGTCATTTGAGCAAGCAGGAAATTGACGGCGCCGTTTTCCTCGAAATGTCCTTCAGCCGAAATAATGTCGTAAACGACTTCATTCCATGGCCGGTTTCGAGCGAATGCTTCGCGGAAAAACTTCTGCATGCCGGCGCGACTGACACGCCGCGGGGTCCGACGACCGATACACAGATTCGTCCAGACAGTTGTAAAGTTTCGGACATAGGCGTCGTCGTCCAGCAGTCGGTCAATCATTTTCGATCGCTTGGCGGGATCCTTGTCGGCAAGGAACTCATCCACAACATCGGCTTCCGGAATGTGCCCGAGAACGTCGAGGTGAACTCGGCGAATCCATTCGGAATCATCGGCAACAGGCGAAGACCCGACTTCGTTATCCGACCAGTTTTGACTGATCCGTGCGTTGATGAAGTTGATAATCTCGTCCGACGACCCGGTGGTAAACGGCGCTGTCTCCGCCGGTTTCCTGGATCGTGACTGAGCATCGGACGCTGACACCATTAGACCGAAAGCGAGCACACTAAACAGAACCCATCGCGATAGATCAACGGGGTTTCGCATCTGAGAGCCTCCTGAGGCACGTTTCTTACGCGGGGAATCAGCAAGTCGCCATTGCCAGCATGGCGCGACATCAATTCTGCCCATAGTATTCAGATTTAATTCTAGCCAAAGCTAATCCCTGGCTACCAGTGTGGAAGTAACCTTCCGTTGCCGTCAGGTGTGTGTCTGAAACTCGAAGAATGCACAAAATTGGCCGGATCCACGACGCCATTCTGGCTCAGGTTGATACCTGTCCGGGCCTGAAACGGCGGATCGAAACGACTCACCTGAAACCTGATTTGTGTAAAACGATCGCTCTGGCTGACAACTACCTGGCACGACGAACAGACCTCAGCAGACACAGCCTGTACATTTACAAAACAAAATCCCGATATCCCCCCGTGCATCTGGCCACGGTTTGCCAGACATCGAGACATGGCGATGTTCGTCGTTCAGGACGGGTAGATCAGCTCGGCGATTCCATGATCACCCCGACGCTCTCGCCTTCGTGAACTCGCGGAAATGTGCGCAGAACCAGCACGATTCCGGCCCGTTGAGCGAGCATTGTCTGCCGGTCCGAACCAGTCAGGTTGAACACGGTTCCGAGCGGGTCACCCACCTGCACGCGATCGCCCAGCGCGACGGCAGGTTCAAAGTAGCCGGTGAGTGGCGCGGGATTGAAGACCTGCATGTGGCCCGAACCTGGTCGAGGGTCCTCGACGGTTCGCTCGACACGATTCTCTGACGGTGTACGGTCGAGCATCTTCAGTTCGGCCATGACGTTCAGGCAACCCTCAACGTAAGCGACGACGCCGGCTTCATGACACGTCGCCGAGCCCAGATACTCGGTGTAAATCGCCGGCACGCTGGCATCACGAGCGACCGACAGCGAACGCCCATCAAGGTTGCCGGCCGTTCCCCAGACAGTCGGCAGGTTGAACGCTTTCGCCATCCGCCGCTGAGCATCCAGGATGTTCGAATCCTCATGCATCGAATATCCGGCCAGCGGCAGGACGGCGAACTCAGTGCCCCCGGTGTGCATGTCGATATAGTAATCCGCCGACTCGATCAGGTCGCTGAGCGCTCTGGCAGTCCGTTCGGTGATGCTCCCGTCTGCTCGGCCAGGACACACGCGAGCAAGGTCCAGCCCGTCTTCCGCGCAGCGATGGCCGCGTAAGAAAGCGGCTTCGTTTACAACGGGAACCAGCGTCACGCATCCGTTAAGAAGCGAGGTCGAACCTGCTTCAGATTCGAAAAGGTCGATGAGACGACGAATCGCCACCATCGATTCAAATTCGTCCCCATGTACGGCGCCGGTGATGAGCAGTCCAGGCCCGTCGGTCGGTCCACGAAACACTCGCCTTGCCAGCTCCATGATGATCCTCGTTCCTTTTCCGGACTACTCATTTGCAAGTTGTCATTTGCAAGTTGGCTTACGCCCACCGCTCGCCTGAAGTATTCGGTTTTGTATCCCGCAACGGAATCAGCTGGTCCAGGCAGCCCTGCTTGAAGCGGAAGCAGCCATCGACGGGCAGGATCGTTCCTGTGATGTAGTCTGCGGCGTCCGAGCTAAGAAACACAGCGGCTTTGCCAATGTCTTCAGGCAGGCCCAGACGTCCCCAGGGGAGTTTTCGACCTTCTGCTTCAATGTCTTCGTCCGTGAACGTGACATGCTCACCGGGCGTGTCGATCCAACCGGGTTCGATCGCGTTGACGTTGATGCGGTGCGGCGTCAGCTCGACGGCGATCGACATCATCAACTGATTCAGACCGGCCTTTGCCGCGCTGTAAGGCCCGCACAAAGCCGTCGGCAATTCGGCCTGCACACTCGAAATAAAGACAATCTTGCCGCCTCCGCCTTGAGCGACCATCTGCCGAGCGACCAGTTGGCTCATGTGGAAGCCGGCGGTCAGCGTTCCGGCGATCGTTTGTTCAAAGAGTTCCGGAGGGTATTCCAGAAACGGTGCACGGCGACTGAAGGCCGGGTTGCTGACCAGAATGTCGATCCGACCGACAGCTTTTAGAACGCTGGCGAGCAACCCTTCGCAACCAGCTCGACTGAACACGTCTGCCTCGATGGGCGTGCATGATTGCCCCGTCTTACGAATCTCGTCAGCGGCCTCGGCCAGAACCGTGCTGCCCGGTCGATCGTTGATAACGACGCTGGCTCCTGCGCGCGCCAATTCCAGCGCACACCCTTTGCCGATCCCCTGCCCCGCGCCTGTGACCAGCGCTGTTTTTCCGGAAAGGTCCATGTTGCCGCTCCTGTGACAGTGTCGAGAATCGAGATGACGGACAGTATCACGTCGAGCTCGCCAGGATTCATCTGTCAGCGAGTCATGGCGCTCAGACTTTAGTCGAGCCAGTCGCTGGCGTCGTAGATCCAGGTGTTGGCGCAGACAGCATGACCGATAGTCAGTGGCCAGCCGACCTTCCGGGCGGCGCGCCCGCAGACCTGATTGTCTTGCACGAGACGTGCGGCAGCAGGTCAAACTACTTTTCCCAGTAGCCCAGCCAGTCCGGCTGATCCTCAAACAGCATGTCGTAATGAGCGTTGCCGTGAAAACAAAGTCGTGAACGGTCACGTGAATCTTCTGGCAGTCGGATTCAATGAACGGCCAGCCAAAAGAGGGCATGGCAATGCGAGAATCAACGGTTATCACCTCGTGTGCCTTCGGCACCGCAATAATCTAAAGGAGATTGTCGGGGCTACCCTGCTCTGCTCTCATTCCTTAACCTCACGGTTTCTGACAACACGGCGTCTGACGGGCAGATTGCTCGACCGACGTTTCCTGCAGCCATTTCGAATCAACACGACTCCAGCGAGGATGAACTCTGATGCGACTACTGGTTCCCATCTGCACGCTGTTACTGCTGGCTTCCCATGCTGCCGTCACTGCTGCGGAGTTGCCCAACATCGTTCTCTGCATGGCCGATGACCAGGGCTGGGGCGATGTCGGGTACTACGGCAAGTCTCCCGTGAAGACTCCCGTGCTGGACAAGATGGCGGCAACAGGACTGCGGTTCGACCGATTCTACGCGGCAGCCCCGGTGTGCTCACCAACTCGGGCGAGCGTTCTGACGGGGCGACATCCCAACCGCTCGGCGGTTTTCAAGTGGGGACATCCGATTCGTCCTCAGGAAACGACCATTGCTGAAGCTCTGAAGAAAGCCGGATACGTCACCGGGCATTTTGGCAAGTGGCATCTGGGTTCGTGCCGAGCCGACAGTCCCGTCTGTCCTGGAAACAGTGGATTCGACGAGTGGCTGTCCGCCCCGAACTTCTACGAGAACGACCCGCTCATGAGTCACAACGGAAACGTGATCCAGACGAAAGGAGAAAGCTCGCAGGTGCCGGTTGACTTCGCTCTGAATTTCATGAAGAACGCGAAGCAGCAGGGCAAACCGTTCATCGCTGTCGTGTGGTTCGGCTCGCCACACGCTCCGCACATTGCTTCTGAAAAGTTCCTCGACATGTATAAGGGCTTTCCAAAAGCGCACGCGAACTTTCTGGGAGAAGTCAGCGGAATCGACGCTGCCGTTGGAAATCTGCGAACTTCGATCCGCGAAATGGGCATCGCGGATAACACCCTGCTCTGGTACACGAGCGACAACGGTGCGTTGCCCAAAGTCGGCTCCACCGGCGGGCTGTCTGGCAACAAAGGTAACCTGCTGGAAGGCGGAATCCGAGTCCCCGCGATCATCGAATGGCCCGCCGTCGTCAAGAGGCACCGGAAGATCGACATCGTCTGCAACACGACAGACATCTATCCAACTCTGCTGGCGCTGACCGGCGTCACTGTCGAACATCAGCCGGTCCTGGACGGACGCAGCATTCTGCCGTTGATCCGTGACGAGCCATTCGCTGATCGCAGAGAGTACGGCTTCTGGGATTACCCGATCGGCGGACGCGGTATGAAAGCCGACACCATGCTGGCCGCTCAGAAAGCTGAAGCAGACTCCGGAAAACAGAAACCGTGGAACGAAGTTGAACCCGACCCCAGCGTTGTCGGAGGGTATTCCGAAGACAATCTCCCCGGTCCGGCGGCATGGATCGATGGAAACTTCAAACTGCATCGAACCGTTTCGAAGACCGGAGAGGCTGGCGCCCGGTATCAACTTTTTGATCTGGGTTCCGACGTTGAAGAAAAACACGACCTGTCAGAAACTCAACCGGAACGGCTCGCTGGGATGAAGCAGAAGCTTTCCGACTGGCAGATGTCAGTCGTCCGCAGTCTGAACGGAGAGGACTACAATGCAAAGTAGCGACCATCGTGTCCTCGTTCCGCCTGACAGAGTTTTCGTTCACGATATTCCGTTGAGCGTTGAATGAACTTTGTTTACGGCGCTCTCCCGGAGACTTTACCCGGGTCGCGTAGCGACAGGATGATTCGTCGTTCGCGTCAATATTCAATACATACGCGACCACTTTTCATGTGCTTCGATGGGGTCCTGTGTCTTCGGCACCCGACCGCGAGCGGACAGGCCACTCCGCGTAGAAACAACTCCTCGGCAGTATTATGGCCGGTTCACGACTCTACGGATTATTGGAGGTAACATCATGATGAACTCGCTCGCTTTCGTTCGACTGCACGCAATCTCGCATGCAACGCAGACTGCGGTGCAACGTGCAGCCTCGATGTGCTCGCTGGCTCTGCTTATCGTCATGTGTAGCTCGATTGCCACCGCGGCTGACCAGCCGAACATCCTCTGGTTGACTTGTGAGGACAACAACGTCAACTGGGTTGGCTGTTACGGGAACCCTCATGCGGACACGCCGAATATCGATGCACTGGCGGCCGAGGGGTTTCAGTACATGCATTGTTATGCCAACGCACCAGTCTGTGCGCCGTCCCGGAGTACGTGGATTACTGGCGTGCATGCTCTATCGATGGGCACGCATCCGATGCGGAGTCGATATCCGATTCCTCATGACACAATCAGCTACTACCCGGACCTGCTGAAGAAGGCTGGGTACTTCGTCGGGAACGCGACGAAGACGGACTACAACATCGGTGGCCGAAGTGATGGAGAGGCGTGGGACACCAACAAAGCTGATTGGGCCGAGTTGAAGAAGCAGCAACCGTTCTTCATGGTGATCAACAACACGAAATCTCATGAATCAAGGGCCTTTGGTGACGTCAACAACACGACGCACAGCCCGGACGACGTGCGGCTCGCTAAATACCACCCCGACATTCCGGACATTCGCAAGAACTACGCTCACTACCACGACCAGATGAAAAAGATGGACGCCGACATCGGACTGGCTCTGGAAGAACTGGAACGCAGCGGTCTCGCGGAGAACACGATCGTCGTTCACAACTCCGATCACGGCGGCGTCATCGCGCGAAGCAAACGTTTTCTGTTCAACAGCGGCACGCACTGCCCGCTCATTATTCGTATCCCGGAGAAGTTCAAGCATCTCCGTCCGGCCAAACCCGGCAGCAGGATCGAACGTCTGGTCAGCTTCATCGACATGACAAAGACCTGGCTGACGGTCTGCGGAGCTGAGACGCCCGACTATCTCCAGGGCAAGGTGTTCCTGGGAGCGACGGAAGAAACACGCGACTACCATGTCAGCTACCGAACCCGCATGGATGAGCGGTGCGACAACGTTCGGGCGATTCGCGATCGGCGGTTCCTCTACATCCGAAACTACATGCCATACGCCCCGTGGGGGCAGCATCTGAATTATCTCTGGACGATGCGTGCGACTCAGGCATGGGAAGAGCACCATCGTGCCGGCAAGACAGACGCCGTCACTGGCAGGTTCTTTGGAACCAAGCCGATGCACGAGCTGTATGACACGTCTGTCGATCCCGACAATGTCAATAACCTTGTTGATGATCCAAAGTATGCGAACGAAGTCGCCCGCCTCAGCAAGGCTCTCGATGAATGGCAACTGAAGCACTTTGACTCGGGACTGCTGCCGGAGAGCGAAGTCGTCAAACGGTCCGAGGAATCCGGAAAGACGATCTATGAGCTGGTTCGCGATCCTTCGCTCTACGATCTGAAGGGCTATCAGGCAGCTTCCGGGCGGGCACTTGGGCAGAGGTCGTCAAACCTGGCTGGATTCTATCGCGACCTGGGCCACGCCGATGCCGGGATCCGGTACTGGGCGATCGTGGGATGCTTCAATCTCCAGGAGAGCACAACCCTCGACATGGCCGTCATCCGCAAGAGCCTCGATGACGCCTCTCACCACGTCCGCATCATGGCCGCCTGGATCCTCTACCGCGGGGGAGACAAGGCAGCAGGTCAAGCCTGCTGGAATGAACTACTCAAGAGTAGTTCTTACGCCTCGTTGAAGATCTTCAACATCGTTGACTGGATCGGAGATGGTACTGAGCCCTACGCGGAGGCAATGAAATCCTGCGAATTCAGTCACGGCGGATACGTCGGTCGAATGCAACAGTATCTGGGTGTCAAACCAAAGCAGCAGAAGACGGAACGCAACAGAAAGACTGAAAAGTAGATCTCGCGGGCAACTGATTGTCGTGAATGGACAATCCGCAGTGCGTATGATCTCACCCTCAGTACATCTGAAGGAAGAGTCTCTATGCGCCTGATCTATAATCACCGTCCGACGATTCGGATTCTCGCCACGATTATGTTGTTGGCGGCGACAGTCGCGGCGGCAGAAGACAAACCGAACGTGCTTTTCATTGCAGTCGACGATCTGCGGCCTGAGTTGGGCTGCTACGGCGAGTCTGCGATCCGCTCGCCGAACATCGACAAGCTGGCGTCTTCCGGTGTCGTTTTCGAACGGGCCTATTGCCAGCTTGCCGTGTGCAATCCCTCACGCGTCAGCATCATGACTGGGCTCCGGCCGGATTCGACGAAGGTCTGGGATCTGGCGACACGGTTTCGTCACACGATTCCGGACGCCGTCACGCTGCCGCAGCAGTTTATGAAACACGGCTACCACGCGGTGTCTTATGGCAAGATCTTCCACAATCCCTGGCCGGATAATGAGTCGTGGAGCGAGCCACACGCCTGGCCGAAGAGTTCACTCTGGTCAGATGAGGCCAAAAATCAACATGCACATTTTCGCGAGAAGATGCGTGCGGATGGCCACTCAGACAGTCAGGTGAACCGCATCCGGGCGGTGGCCACCGAAGCGGTCGACACGCCTGATCACGAACACGTTGATGGTGCCATTGCCGAGCAGGCACTCGCCGCGATCAAGCGTCTCGCGCAACAGGATCAGCCGTTTTTCCTGGCAGCGGGATTTGTGCGACCACATCTGCCATTTGTCGTGCCGCGGAAGTACTGGGATCTCTATCAGGCGGATTCAATCACGCTGGCAGAGAACCCGTTCCTGCCAAAGAACTCCCCGGCGTTCGCCATGAATACCATGTATGAATTGCGGGACTACATGGATTTCTTCGGGACGCCGACCCCGCGAGACGGCTCGCTCACCGAGGCTCAGCAGCGGCGGCTGAAACACGGTTACTACGCGTCTGTCAGTTTTATCGACGCGCTGATCGGTCGGTTGCTGGACGAGCTCGAACGACTCGATCTTGCCGACAACACGATTGTCGTGCTGTGGGGCGATCACGGCTGGAAGCTGGGAGAGCACAACAGCTGGTGCAAGCAGAGCAACTACGAGATTGATGCTCGTGTCCCGCTCATCATTCGGGCGCCATCCGCTTCAGCCAATGGCCGGAAGACAGAGGCGCTAGTCGAACTCGTTGACGTGTATCCCACGCTTTGTGAGTTGGCCGGCCTGCCGGTATCCGACCACCTCGAAGGTCGGAGCATCGTTCCACTTCTGTCCGAGCCGGAACAGCCCTGGAAGCAGGCGGCGTTCAGCCAGTTTCAGCGTATGGACGGCCCAACGCCGCTGATGGGATATTCGATGCGCACCGACCGTTACCGTTACATCGAGTGGCAGGATCGAAGAACTCGGAATGTTGTTGCGAAGGAACTGTACGACCACAAGAACGATCCTCACGAAGATACAAACGTCGCTGACGCAGCCGGTCACCAGGACACGCTCGTCGAATTGAATCGGCAGATGTGGGCCACGCTGCCGCGACCGCCGAAGTACGAACCACCAAAACCGCGACGCCCGCAGGTCACGTTTCGAAATCGCGGCGACGTGCCGTTGACAGTTTTCTGGATCACGCCTGACGGTGAGGAAAAGCAGACAGGCGTCATTCCGCCCGGTGCGGACACACTGCGAAACACTACGCTCGGCCATCGATTCCGTATCACCGGGCCGGGCGGATTCAGTCAGACGTTTGAGGTCAAGACGCGGGACCAGTCGTTTGACATCAAGCCGGAATTCCAATCCACAGCGGCAGGACGTCGCCCCAATATTGTCTTCTGCATGGCCGATGACTGGTCCTGGCCGCACGCCGGGATACTTGGTGACCCGGTTGTGAAGACTCCGCACTTTGACAGCATCGCCCGCGAAGGAGTGCTGTTCGAGAACGCGTTTGTTTCGACACCGTCCTGTACTCCGAGTCGTCTGAGTATTCTCACAGGCCAGCACCACTGGCGCTTGCGTGAAGGCGGCAGCCTCGGCGGCTCGTTACGGGAAGATTACGACGTTTACACCGAGATGCTGCAGAAGGCCGGTTTTCGCATTGGTCGTTACGGTAAGGGCGTCTGGCCGAGTAAGAACACGTTTCGCAATCGCGATTCCTTCGGAGAACGATTCCGCTCGTTCGATGATTTTCTCAAAGAGCGAAAATCTAATGAGCCGTTCTGTTACTGGCATGGTGGCCAGGATCCACATCGCCCCTATGAACTGGGCGTCGGCCGGAAGAGCGGCATCGATCTGTCGAAAGTCAAAGTTCCGGCCTGTCTGCCGGACAACGAAACCGTCCGCGGCGATGTCGCCGACTACCTGTGGGAAGTTCAGCGATTCGATCGCGAGGTCGGCGAGATCGTTGCACGACTCAAGTCGATTGGCGAACTGGACAACACGATCATTGTTGTCAGCGGTGACAACGGGATGCCGTTCCCACGGTGTAAGGCGACGCTCTACGACCAGGGGACTCGCGTGCCGCTGGCTGTTCGGTGGGGCTCGCAGGTGAAAGGGCAACGCCAGGTGGCAGACTTCGTGAGCCTGTGCGATCTGGCTCCGACATTCCTTGAAGCGGCAGGCATCAAGCCATCTGAGCAGATGACCGGCCGTAGTCTGTTGCCGCTCCTGGCATCGGCGAAGTCAGGGCAGGTTGATCCGTCTCGAACATACGCACTCACCGGAATGGAGAAGCACGTTTACCTCTATCCATCCCGGGCGCTGCGAACTCGGGACTTCCTCTTCATCCGAAACTTCAATCCTGATCAATGGCCGACAGGTGAAGTCGACGGACACAACCCGACATACGATTTCGCGTCACAACCCTGGCCAACAGAGGGTGGCGCTTTCAGCTTCAACATTGATCCGTCGCCATCGAAGCAGTTCCTCCGCCTGCATCGCATCGACGCAGACACAAGAGAATATGCCCGGCTTGCGTTTCTGCGTCACCCGCCTGAGGAACTCTATGACTTGCGGAAAGACCCGGAGCAACTCAGCAACGTCGCGTCTGATCCAGAGCGTTTGAAGATACTCCAGAAACTGCGAAGGCAACTCAATGCTGAACTGATCAAGAGTGCGGATCCCCGGATCGTCGGCGTCGCAAGCAAGAAGTGATGATTCCTCACAAGCTTCCTCAACTTTAGTCAGCAATTCAGTACGGTCAATTATGAGACTTCAATTTCTGTTCCTCGTTCCCGCTTTGTTTGCGATCACGATCCACGCAGACGCCGCCGCGAAGCCCGCTCGCCCAAACATTCTTTTCTTCGGTGACCATCAGTGGACGCACGAGTTGAGTGCGGTCCGGAGATAATTCAAAGGCAGAATCGGACATGACCGCTTTCCGCAGACTACTAATCGTTCTCACGATCGCTTGCACTTCAGCCGTGCATGCTGCAGACAGGCCCAATGTCCTGTTCATCTCGGTGGACGATCTCAACGACTGGGTCGGTTGCCTCGGTGGACATCCGCAGGCAAAGACTCCGAACATCGATCGGCTTGCGGCGAGCGGCGTGCTGTTTACGAACGCTCACTGTGCGGCACCGGCATGCAATCCATCGCGCACGGCGATCATGACTGGCCTCTCGCCGCATAAGTCGGGCGTGTACGACAATCGACAAAAGATGCGTGAGTTGCTGCCTGATGCCGAGTTGATTCCGAAGTACTTCTCGCGGCACGGCTACTGGTCTGCGGGCTCGGGAAAACTCCTGCACTACTTCATTGATGCACAATCATGGGACGAATACTTCCCGTCGAAGGAAACGGAAGACCCTTTTCCACGCACGCTGTACCCGAAGAATCGTCCGGTGAATTTGCCGGTCGGCGGTCCCTGGCAGTATCGAGAGACCGACTGGGCGGCACTCGATGCGACCGACGAAGAGTTCGGTGGCGACTGGCTGGTTTCCAAGTGGATCGGCGAGCAACTGGAAAAGAAACACGACACGCCGTTCTTCCTTGCCTGTGGAATCTACCGTCCGCACGAGCCCTGGTTTGTACCGAAGAAGTACTTCGCGCAGTTTCCTCTGAAAGACATCCAACTGCCTCCGGGCTACAAGGAAGACGATCTCGAAGATCTGCCGCCAGCAGGTCAGAAGCGCGGGCCGAATCGCTACTTCCCACACATCCGTGAGCATGGGCAATGGAAGCAGGGCATTCAGGGCTACCTCGCATCCATCGCCTTTGCTGATGCCATGGTTGGCCGAGTGATCGAGGCTCTGGAGAACGGACCAAATCGCGACAACACCATCGTCGTCTTGTGGAGCGATCACGGTTGGCATCTCGGCGAGAAGCAGCACTGGCAGAAGTTCACCGGCTGGCGTGTCTGCACGCGGGTCCCAATGATCGTGCGAGTTCCCGCAGGCGTGCCTGGGTTGCCAGACGGAACCAGGGCCGGCGGTGTTTGCTCACGCCCGGTGAATCTGCTCAGCCTGTTCTCGACGTTGACCGATCTCGCCGGCCTGCCTGCAAAGTCCGGAATTGACGGTCCGAGCATTGTTCCGTTGCTCAAGAATCCTAACAGCAATTGGCCTCATCCATCCATCACGTATCTTGGCGATCCGGGCAGCTACGGCCTGAGCGAAGAGCGCTGGCGACTGATCCATTATGCAAACGGCGATGAAGAACTTTATGACACGGCGAACGACCGGTACGAGTGGGCGAACCTCGCCACAAAGCCTGAGCACGCCGATCGACTTGTGCAACTGCGAGGCCGTGCACCGACGAAGTTTGCAGAACTGATGCCGGCAAGCGATGCATCATTGCCGAAGCTCGCCTGGCATCCCGTGAAAGGTGACACGCCGCCGTCGAAGCCCGATGGTGACCCCTTTAATGTTGTCTTCACAAATAACTGGGCTGACCCGGTCAAGGTGTTCTGGGTCGACCGAAAAGGGGAGCTCAAGTCTCGTGGCGTCCTCAATTCCGGTTGGCGAAAGCCGCTTCGCAGTCGACCCGGAGCCGTCTGGCTGATCACGGACGATCAGGACAAACCGCTGGGATACTTCGTCGTGGGTGACCGTACGGCAGCCGCAACAATCCCCGCCAGATAATTCCCTGCGTGGCACGACAAGACCTGGAATGAACGTAATCGCCGATGTCACAGGGTCTGAAACTTCTGCGGGGGATCGGATGGATTGTCATACTCGTGACATCGTCGATGTCACTCATCGCTGCCGATCGACCAGTCGCGCTGCTGGTTTCAATCGATGACTTGCGCGCTGAGCTGGGTTGCTATGGAAACGCGGAGATCAGCGACTTCTACGACGGAGCACAAACCGACCTCGCGCTGCAGACGCTCAGCAGATTGAAGGATCGGGACAAACGATTAATTCTGACTCCGGGCTACTACCGTCCACATTTTCCGTTCGTGGCACCGAAGCGATACCGTGAGGTCAAGCAGCCTGGGGACTCGAACCAAAAGTTGGCGGCGAAGGCCGAAAAAATGACAGATCGCCCCTAACCGCTGTGCGGTTCTGGCTATTCTCTTGTAATGACCAGGGACCAGAACTCACCAGCGGACACGATTCGACAGATCAGCCTGCATCAGGCTTCGCTGCTGGCATATATCCTCACTCTGCACCCGGACCGCAGTGAGACGCAGGATATTCTGCAGGAAACCAATGTCGTTCTCTGGCAGAAGATCGGCGAGTTTCGCGAAGGAACGAACTTCAAGGCGTGGGCGTTTCGGATCGCATATCTGCAAACGCTCGCACACTTCAAGCGGGCCAGGCGTGGGCACTGGCTGGGGTTCTCGTCGGAGTTGGTCGAAACCCTGGCGAATGAGGCCGAGCCTCTGCTGACGGACTTTGAGCAGCGACACGGTGCCCTGCGGCATTGTGTGGAAAAACTGCAGGAGAACGACCGCGAGATTGTCCGTGCTCATTACGAAACCGAACTGTCACTCGCGGAGATCAGTGCAGAAGCGGGACGGAGCGTCGGTGCATTGAAGCAGGTGTTGTTTCGCGTTCGGCGCGCCCTGCGAGCCTGTATCGAACGGCAGCTTGCGGAGGGAGTAGCGAATGTCTGAACGAGTCCAGCCGATTGACGACGAATTGATCGAACTGTTTGAAGCGGTCGCGAATCGTGTTCTCACGCCTGCACAGCAGGAACGGCTGGCCGAGCGACTGGCGGCAGATTCGGACGCACGTGCAGCATTCATTCACGCTACGGCATTCGATGCGATGCTGTCCCATGAGTTTCCGGCGGCCCAACCGCGTGTGGCCTCCAGTGCGCTGGAGCTCTCTGAATCGGAAGTGTCCAGGCAAATTCACGACACATTCCCAGCTCGTGCGAAATCGAGAACAAAGCTGTTGATCCTCGCATTGGTGAGCGTTGCCGCAACTGTTCTGCTGGCGATCGCACTCACGCCGTTCGAGATTTCTCTGAAGCCGGTCGCAACGTTGGCTTCCAGTGAAAACGCGGCATGGGAAAGTTCGCTGCCGACGACGCCTGGTTCGGAACTCACGCCAGGGTCACTGAAGCTGATCGCTGGTATCGCAACGATTCGGTTTCATTCGGGGGCAGTGGTCATTCTGGAAGCCCCGGCTCAGCTCGAAGTGATTTCTCCCATGCGCGGCAAGCTGGTGGATGGTGCGGCGGTGATTGATGTCCCTGAGACCGCAATCGGTTTCGTGATCGAGACTCCGGATGGTTACGCCATTGACTACGGGACTCGGTTTGCCGTGCAAGTCGATCGAGCAGCACAGCGGTCTAACTTTCAATTGATCGAGGGTGAGATTGCCGTTCACCACTCCGGTACAGGAGAGGAAGTCAGGCTGACTGAACCCCACAGGACGGTCTCGGTCCACGAGGATTCCGTCAGTGTCATCGATCTGGAACAACAGTCGAATACTACGGATGCCACGAGTAACGTGATCCGGATCGGGACTAACGGCAGAGCCACATCAGTGCTTCGTAACAACAAACGCCGGAAGTTCCTCGATCCGGAAGTCCTGGCCGTCAAGAACACGGAAAACGGTAAGTGGAACCATCGATCATTCTTCGCATTCGATCTGTCCTCGGTCGATGTCGGTCGACTCAAGGCTGCAAGGCTGCGGTTGAATCTGGTTCCAAGCCAGCGTGGGTTTGCCTCACGACTGCCACTGGTGAATCGCTTTGGAATCTATGGACTGACGAATCCAGCCAGGGCGGACTGGAAGATCGAGTCCACCTGGGAAGATGCTCCCGCTCCCGAAGACGGGGTCCTGTTGGGGACGTTCGAAATCCACCGGAGTCAGCAGCGCGGAACGTTTGGAATAGCCAACAGTACGCTCGTTGAGTTTCTACAACAGTTTCACGGCCAGTCCGTGACGCTGATTCTCGTGCGTGAGACGACACAAGTCGAAGGGGAAGTACCGGGACTGACTCACGTGTTTGCCAGCGACGCCCATCCCGAGACGGTGGGGCCGCTTTTGGAACTCTCGTTTGAATAGCATTGCGAGCGGAGCACTCAATGAAGTTGACTTACGTATTCGGACTTCTGTTGCTGATGTGTCTCGCAAACTCGGCGGATGTTGGGGCAGAGGCGGCCGAACGGCCCAACATTCTATGGATCACCATCGAAGACTGGTCGCCGGACCTGTCGTGTTACGGGACCAAAGGAATTCACACACCGCATGTTGATCAACTGGCTGCGGAAGGAATTAGCTATACGCGGGCGTTTACCA
>JAQBWV010000408.1 GCA_027624335.1 Planctomycetota bacterium | reverse complement strand
TCAAGAGGTCGTTTCCGTTTGCTCCGGCCATCGAGTCGTCACCCACTCCGCCAGCAATCACATCGTCACCTTCGCCACCGTAGATGGCATCGTTGCCGACCTGGCCGAGCACGATGTCGTTGCCGTCTCCCGCGTGAACACCGTCATTGCCAGCTCCAGCGAAAATCGCATCATGCCCCGCCTCGCCCCAAATGAGATCGTTGCCGGAGTTGGCCTGACTGAACCGCAGGATGTAGCTCACGACGCTGGCGCGGTCGGTTGGAAGATTCGCTGGCAGCGAGTTGGTCCCATCTCCAAAGACGAGATCGTTGCCCGCTCCGGCATGAATGTTATCGTCTCCTGCCCCGCCGACGACGATGTCGTTTCCGACTCCGCTGTGAATGCGGTCATCGCCCGCTCCACCGAAGACCAGATCGTTGCCGGCTCCGGTGAACAGCAAGTCGTCACCCGCTCCGCCTTCAACGTAGTCGTTGCCGTCACCCATCTGCCCAACGCGGATCACGTAGTTTTCAAAGTCCACGCTGCCCGTGGGCATGACCACTGCCGCCAGGTTATTGGGGCCGTTGCCTGTGACGATGTCGTCACCGGCCATTGCGAAGAGGTGATCATCGCCGTCTCCGCCTGCGATCGAATCGTTGCCGCTGCCGCCGTAGACAGTGTCATCGCCAGCGTCCCCGAAAACGAGATCGTTACCGGCTCCTGCGTACACCAGGTCGTTGCCGAGCCCGGCTTCGATGTAGTCATTTCCTTCACCGACGCTACCGAACCGCAGCAGCACGTCTTCGATATCTGATCGGACCGGAATCACGGTCTCAGGAATGTCATTGAAGCTATCGCCAAAGATCAGGTCGGCGCCGGTCACGCCGAAGATGGTGTCGTCACCATCGCCGCCGGCGATGATGTCTGCTGTGTAGCCGCCAACCAGCAGGTCGTTACCGGCTCCGCCGAGCACAACATCCAGTCCGCCACCACTGGAGACCACATCGTCACCCGTTCCGCCGACGATCACATCACCGGACGCTCCGCCGAAGATCGTGTCGTTGCCGCTGTCGCCGCGAAGGTAACCGTACGCCGCTCCGCCGGTGATGAGGTCGTTGCCCAAGCCACCACTGACGTCCAGCGTTCCACTTCCGTTATGAGTCAGCGTGTCGTTGCCGTGTCCGCCGGAGATGGCGACATCTTCCGAAACGCTGCTGTGAATGGTGACCGAGTCGTTTCCGCAGTGAACGTCGATGACGATTGAATCGATCGCGCTGTCAGACACAGAGTAAATCGATGTGCCGTTGGCATTGCTGATCGAGAAGAAGACCTGCCCGAAACTGGTCGTCACATTGACCGTGTCGGCAAGATGTGAACCGCTCAGCGTCGCGGTTCCGTCTTGAACAGAGAACGACGGCGTCGTGATCTCGCAGACCGGCACAGCATCAGTCTGCATGGGGTCGCTGGCTATCGCTCCCGAAACGGCGGACAGCAACGTACGCTGTTCCAGATGTTCCATCGCGGCGGACGGTGCCGGACGGCGACGGCGAGTGCGTCGTGAAAGCTGACTCAGGATGTTTTTTCGGACGGACTGGCGAAGTGACATGATCGATCTCCTCGGGAAGAAGTGAAAACCGGGCCTCGGCGGGCTCGTGTCTGGCCCGTTGGTCCCGTCTGACATCTCCTCTAAAAGCACGAAGAGTGCCGGAACTGAATTCGGCATCCCAAAAACGTCACAAATTGCGTGCCTGAAAAGTGTTACGATTCTTTCATTTCTTCGCCTGAGTAGTGGTGATTGAAAAAGCGCCCTGAATCAGGACATTCCCGATTGCGGAGAGCGCCCTGCAGCAAGACACTCAGGACAACTGAACCGTCGCTGTATCACCAGCTCAGATTCCTGATCACGCTTGAGGACGAGATGTCTTTCGCACTGGTTCAACTGAACGGGTCATCGCCAGGAAACAGCTTGCCGCTCGACGTGAACTCTCCGCCGGTGACGCTAGGGCGAGACCCCGCACGCGACTTTCCCATCGACGATCACATGTGTTCGCGGCTGCACTGCCGGCTGTGGTTCGACGGGAATTGCTGGCGAGTTGAGGATTGCGCCAGCCGGAACGGCACGTATCTGAATTCGAGGAAGATCGACCAGGACATCCTGCAGCCGGGCGACGCCATTCGCATCGGCGACCGATTGTTCGTCTTCATTCAGCAGGGAGAAGTGGTATCCGGCTCGGGCTGGCAACCGGCGTTGCTGGAGTCCACAACGTTCGTCGCGCGAATCCCCGACTCCGAACAGAAGGACGCCGTCATCGGTCAGCTCAGAGGCAAGGGCAGTCCGGATTCGATCCGCAACGCGGCCATCCTCTGTCGTCTTGCTGGGGAGCTGCACGAGAAAGACAGCATCGAATCCATGCTCAGAACTGTCGTCGATGCTTTGAAAGCGGGCACAAAGGCAGACGCGATTGTCATCTGGCTGACCGGCATTGATGGTCGGCTGCGTCGGTACGGTGCCAGACCAGCTGGTACTCACGAAGCACCATCACCGCTGGCCAGCCTGGCGATGGACCAAAAGGAAGCCCTGCTTGTTGAACAGCCCGGACAGGCCGACGACTCGATGGAATCAACCGTCGTCGATCAGGCACCCGGTTCCGCAATCTGTGTCCCGATTCCTCAACGAACCAGTTGCCGTGGCGCCATCGAGGTCTTGCGCAACAGCCTGACCGCACCACTCAAACAGTCCAATCTGGAACTCTGCATCGCCGTCGCGCGTCAGGCCGGGCTGGCACTGGAAAACCTGGAACATCGCGAACGGCTCGAACAGGCCAACGTACAGCTCCGCAGCGAAGTCTCCGGCGCGAACCGGATCATCGGAGCAAGCCCGGCCATCACGCGCCTGCTCGAACTGATCGGCCGAGTCTCTCCGACCGAATCGACGGTACTCGTCTCTGGAGAAAGCGGCACGGGCAAAGAACTTGTCGCGCGAATGATCCATGATTCGAGTCTGCGATCGTCTGGCCCATACGTCGCGGTCAATTGTGCCGCGTTCAACGAGGCGCTGCTTGAAAGCGAACTCTTCGGACATGAAAAGGGTGCGTTTACCGGCGCCGTGAAACAACATCTTGGACAATTCGAGCGCGCTCACCGTGGCACGATCTTCCTCGACGAGATCGGCGAAATGAGTCTCAACTGCCAGGCCAAGCTATTGCGAATTCTGGAGGGTCATTCGTTCGAACGACTCGGCGGCACCGACCGAATCCAGAGTGACGTCCGCATCATCGCCGCCACCCATCGCACACTGCCCGACCAGATCACCGACGGTCGCTTCCGTGACGACCTGTACTTCCGCCTGCGAGTCATCGAGCTACAAATCCCGCCCCTGCGTGACCGCGGCGACGACATCCTGCTGCTCGCGGGAAACTTCCTGCAGCACTTCCACAGGAAAACCGGCCGAGGCCCCATCCGCCTCTCCTCTGCAGCAGGCAACGCGCTGATGCAACACTCCTGGCCAGGCAATGTTCGAGAACTCCGAAACGCCATCGAACGCGCCGCCGTCCTCGGCTTCGAACAGGAAGTCCAACCCGACGACCTCGGCCTGCGTCTCTCCACGTCGCCCATCGCAAGCAGCCCGACTCAGTCACCTGCCCCCGCGACAATCGCTCCACAGCCGCCACAAGCCCCTGACACAAACCTGGCCGACGCGGAACTACGCCACATCAAAGCCGTCCTGGCTCAATGCGGAGGCAACAAAAGCCAAGCCTGCAAACTCCTGGGAATCGGTCGCGGCACGCTCTACAAAAAGCTTAATGAGATCGAAGACCGCAGCCTGTAGCAGACTCCGAAATCTGCAACCTTCTGAATCTAAATGATTGCAGCCTAAATGATTGCAGCCTATCAGTTGAACCAGGTTATCCAATCCGCGAACAACGCATGAGTCCTCTGCCACTCAATACCTGTCGGCCAGTCGGTTGCTACCTAAAACAGGTGTCATTGATTTCATCG
>JAQBWV010000407.1 GCA_027624335.1 Planctomycetota bacterium | reverse complement strand
TTCCAGCCGAAGGGGAAAGGAAAGGCCGCGTCGCTCTGCTTGCTGGCTGTGCTCAGCAGGTTCTGGCTCCGGACATTAACTTCGCGACACTTCGCGTTCTCGCAAAAAACGGCATCGAAACCGTTATCCCCAAACAGCAGTCCTGCTGCGGAGCACTTGCTGCACACACGGGAGCGGCCCATCAGGCGAAGCAGTTCGCAAGACAGAATCTGAAAGCGTTCCCGTCTGACGTCGACGCCTTACTTACAAACGCCGCCGGCTGCGGGTCGGGAATGCACGAGTACGCACTTTGGCTCCGCGGCGAACCTGAGCAGTCCGTTGCGGAAGAATTCGTCAAACGCGTCTGTGACGTCAGCGTGTTTCTGGCGAAGCAGGGGATTGTTCCACCGCCGGAACTGTCGACGAAAACTCGGCTCGCCTATCACGACGCGTGTCACCTGGCCCACGCTCAGAAAGTAAAGTCTCAACCCCGAGCGCTGCTGTCTTCAATCGGAAATCTTGAAGTGGTTGAGATCCCCAACGGCGACATGTGCTGCGGCTCAGCCGGAACCTACAACATCGAGCAACCCGAAACCGCCGCTGAACTCGGTAATCAAAAAGCGCGAGCCGTCATTTCGACCGAACCTGACGTCGTCGCGACGGGCAACATCGGCTGCATGACGCAAATCGAAGCTCACCTTTCCAGGGTCGTATTCGGTCGACGAATTCCTGTTCTGCACACCATGCAGATTCTCGACCGAGCCTACCGCGGCGAACCGCTGTGCTGAGATTCTCCAGCAGAATCCAACAACTAAAGTTGGCGTTCGCCATCCCGGTCAGCGAAGCCATCCTTTTCGCCAGAAGTACAGCAGCATGACTCCGGCGACCGACGCCATGAGCCCCAATGCGAATGGGTAGCCGAGTTGCCATTCGAGTTCCGGCATGTTCCATGGAGACGTGCTCGAATCAAAATTCATGCCCCATAGTCCGGTAAAAAATGACAGTGGAATGAAGATGGTGGCGATGACCGTCAGCACGCGCATGGTCTCATTGGTGCGGTCGGTGACTTGCGAGAAATGGAACTCGCGGAGGTCCGAGCACATTTCGCGGAACGCGTCGATCGCGTCGATAATCTGCGTTGTGTGATCCTGGCAATCACGCAGGTAGATTCGCGTTTCCGGCTTGACGAGTTGGGTCGATTCGTCAGTTCGCCGCATGATCCCAAGTGCCTCGCGTTGTCGCAGAAACAGCCGTCTGGCTCGAACCAGCTCGTGCCGAATGGCGTGCAGTCGAGAGACCGCGTCGAGCGTGTGCTGTTCGGTGATTTCGCGATCGATGTCGTCGAGCGTGTCGCCGTAGCGTTCGATAATCGGAAACCAGGCGTCGACGACCGAGTCAAGCAACGAGTAGGCCAGGTAGTCCGGTCCCGCGGAACGAATGCGTCCGCGGCTTTCTCGAAGCCGCTCCCTTACGGGTTCGAAGCAATCGCCAGGCCGTTCCTGAAAGGTCAAAACGTAATGGTCGCCGACAAAAATGCTGATCTGTTCTGTTTCAAATCTTTCGCCAGCGATAGGAATTCGAGTGACCAGAAACAGCGATCCATCGTAGAACTCCGCCTTGGGTTGCTGGTGAACATTGACGACGTCTTCCAGGGCCAGCGGGTGCAGTTTGAAAATGCGTCCGAGTTCATGAATCGTCCGGCTGTCGCCCAGACCGGTGATGTTGACCCATGTAATGGGACGTCGTCGTAAGATGGACTCCACCCGAGACACGCCAGGAATCGGTTCTTCCTTCAGTTCGTCCGGGCCGAAACTGAGTATCCGAATCTCTGGCTTATGCGCGTTCGGATCGGTTTCGATGCTCCCCGGCGCGGCGCCTGGTTCGGTACGACGCCGAAACATGGCTCGGCGAACATGGCGTCCTGCATGCTTCTGGTCGCTCATGGAATTCCCTTCCAATTATCAGAGCCTCAATACTCTGCTGCCGAGTTGTTCTGCGTCGAGTTCAATCATCATGAAACAGGGGCAGTGAAGAAATTAATCGCACCCTGCAAATGCTGAGACACCTGCGACTCTTTCCAGGCTGACTGTCGAATGCCGGGTCAGGAGCTGGCGAGTTCGCACAGCGCCGGAAAGTCGTGCTTGAGAGATCGATAAAGTTGACCGTACATCGGGTACGCCCGGTCATAGGCAGCTTTCGTTTTGTCGCTGGTGGCCGTGCTGCTGGTAACACTGATCGTGGCTGAGCAGGCCTCGACAACATTTGAGTACGTTCCCGTGCCGGTGGCGGCGAGCAGTGCCACTCCGTAGGCCGGTCCTTCGTCGGAGTTCGTGATGCAGACGTCCTGGCCGTAGATGTCGGCCTGCAACTGACGCCAGAATGCGCTGCGTGCTCCGCCGCCGGAGACTCGGATTTGACTGATCGGGATGTTCATGCCTTTGATTATTTCCAGGCAGTCCCGCATGGCATATGTCGCTCCTTCTATGACGGAACGAATCATGTGCGAGCGACCGTGTCGCAATGAAAGGCCGATCCACGCTCCACGGCAGTAGGGGTCGCAGTGCGGAGTTCGTTCACCCGTAAGGTACGGCAGGAAGTACAGGCCTTCCGAACCGGCAGGCGCCTTAGCTGCTGCTGCGGTCATGAGTTCGTAAGCCTCGGTGTCCATGCCCGACGCGATTGCCGATTCCATTTCGCCAAACTGGTTGCGGTACCACTGCAGACTTCCGCCGGCTGAAAGGACGCAGCCCATTACATGCCATTGACCGCTGACCGCGTGGCAGAAAGTGTGGACTCGGCCTTCGGGATCGGTTTGAACTTCGTCCGCGTGAGCAAACACGACGCCGCTGGTTCCCATGGTCGCCGAGATCGTTCCGCCACTGACGATGCCGTTACCGACGGCACCTGCCGCCTGGTCACCGCCTCCGCCGACGACGGCGACACCGGGCGGCAGCCCGAGTAAACTCGCTGCGACTTTGCTGAGCGTACCGCTGACGACTTCAGATTCGAAGACCTCGGGAAGCAGCGCCTTGCTGATTTCAAGTTTGTCGAGCAGTGGCTGACACCAGGACCGATTCTTCACGTCGAGCAACAACGTGCCGGACGCATCGCTGACTTCAGTGGCGAACAAGCCTGTCAGGCGGAAGCGGACATAATCTTTCGGAAGCAGAACCTGGCGGGTCCTTTCATAGTTGCCCGGTTCGTTGTTTCGCAACCAGAGAATCTTCGGAGCGGTGAAGCCAGTCAGAGCCGGATTCGAAACCATCTCGATCAGCGCTGACCGGCCACCGGCTCGCGATTCGATTTCTTCGCACTCCGCCTGAGTTCGCTGGTCGTTCCACAGCAGAGCAGGGCGGATGACATTCTGCTCGGCATCCAGAAAGACGCTGCCGTGCATTTGTCCGCTGAGGCCGATGCCTTTCACTTCTGCCGGATCAATGTTGCCCTTCTTCAGCACCGCCTGCACGCTTTCAATGGTCGCTCGCCACCAGTCTTCCGGATCCTGTTCGGACCAGCCGGGTTTCGGTGTATAGAGTGGATACTCGACCGTATTCTTCGCGAGGATCGCTCCGTCTTCCCGCATCGCCAGAGTTTTTGTGCCGCTCGTTCCGACATCGATCCCCAGGAAAACGCTCATCGTAGTAGCTCCGTGTAGTGTGGTGTTCCGACTTCTAAGGAAGCGTAGCTGAGGACTGAGCGGTTTTCGACAGATCGTGAAAACGAGGAACGCAATGGGCGGAGAGGGCTCGCAGAGAGACTTTGTGTATTTTCGCAGGCTGGAACAATCACAGCGAGATTCCAGCCTTCTGCCTGCTGACAGCAATCAAAGGCCACCCGGTGCTGCAGGCCGAGACTCTAAACTGAGTTGATAGCGTCATGGCGAATCAAGTACGGTATCGCAGATTGTCTCTGTGACATGTGCAGGTCGGCATAACTCAATTCAGCTATAGCACTTTGGGGCCATAGCTCAATCGGTTAGAGCAGCGAACTCATAATTCGTTGGTTGCAGGTTCGAGTCCT
>JAQBWV010000406.1 GCA_027624335.1 Planctomycetota bacterium | reverse complement strand
TCCGTTTTGGCCGGAAAATCACGGTCGAATCGACCCGTTGCACTTGAGATGGAAATGCGCCGATCCTCGACCTCCCGGAAATCAGTGGGGCTTATCTCTTCCCTCAGCCACGATGTGTTTTCGATCCATTCATGGTCGAAGTCGATGGCGTGGAACTGGCCTGCTATCGCAAAGTCATCGATCCAACCGCTTTCACGCTGGTCCATTTTCATGGCAACGGCGAATGCGTGGGGGACTATGTGCCGACCATGGTTGATGTCTTTGAGAGCTTCGGTCTGAATTCGTTGTTTGTCGAATATCGAGAGTACGGTGGCTCCACGGGAAAAGCTCAGTTGGTGGCCATGCTGGGCGACGGCGAGGCGGCGATCAAAGCCGCTGACCTTGAGCCGGAGAAGGTGATCGTCTTTGGTCGGTCAATCGGGTCGCTTTACGCCATCGAACTTGCAGACCGGCAACCGAATATCGCTGGGCTGATCCTTGAGAGCGGCATCGCTGATCCATCAGAACGATTCCTGACGTATGCCGATCTGAAGTCAGCAGGACTTGAGGAAGCTGATGTGCTCGCCGAGGTTGGACTTCATTTCAACCATCAGATGAAACTGGGAGACTACAGGAACCCACTGCTGATCCTGCACACAGAGAATGACGGACTGATCGACATCTCTCACGCCGAACGAAATCTTGAATGGGCGGGCTCTGCTGAGAAGAAGCTGGTTCGCTTCCTGTTTGGGAATCACAACAGCATTTTTCCGAAAAACGTCCAAGAGTATCTGGATGCCGTTCGTGATTTCGTTGACGGCATTGGCTCATGAGTGATGCTGATAGCCAAGGAACAACACAGTCATGATTGACTTCGATTATCTCTACAAAGGCATCTGCGGACTGGGCAACGCCCACAAGGCTGGAACGATGGCCGGGCACTTGGGAGCCGCTGTCGTTGCTGGATACTTCTTTGGCGAAGATCAGAGCGATCTACCGAAGGAAATCTATCAGGGCATCGAAGGTGAGTTTGAACGAATCATCGCCGGTGAAGAAGGATTCTGTTTCAACACCAAGAAGGCCGGACTGACGCCTACCGACTTGTTCAAGCCGTTTCCGAAGGAAGCATCAAATGAAGATGTGATCACATCGATCGCCACAGCCCTCCAGAAGAACGTTGGTCAGACACGACAATCCGGACACAACATTATTTTCGCTTCGATTGCAATTCGTGCCTTGAAAGACCACGGCGACTTTGCCACGCCGCAAATTGTCGCCGGAGTCCGCAAGCTGACCGAAGGATTCAACAACGCTCATGCCGGTCGGGGTTACTACGGAAAGGAAAAGGGCTGGCTCGACGGCACTCAGGTCAAACTTAAAGCCGATGACAACTTCCCGCCCTACAAGAGCATCCAGCAGATGGTGGCTGTGACTGTCGACGAACTGATCCGCACTGCCGCCGTGAAGAAGCAGGGATTCGGTGGGTTGTGGCACATCATCAACCACGCCGCTGCCATCACGGAACTTGACCGCTTCGGGTACAAGGAAGTCGCTCAGCAGGCGTTGCCAGCGCATCACCAGCACATCCGATTGTGGCGTTCATTGCCTGACGTGGAAGCCGAACTCGGGGCGGTTGTGAAATCCGAGCACGACCCACGAGAGCCGGTCTATTGGGAGGGAATGTTGAAACGGGATGAGGCCCGGCTGACGCACCGCATCAAGACACTGTATGGCTTCTACATATTGAAACGGTCCATCGAAGACGCCTCCACGAAGAAGAAAGCCGAAGATGCGTTCCTGTATCTGATGGCGTGAAAGAGGATGACCAAATGAAAACAGTTGATCGACTCGTGACCGAGCACGACATCAGGCAACGTGATGAGCGAGGCCGATGACGCCGACATGGACGAGAAATTCACGCAGGTCGAACAGGAACGTGAACTTGCCGGAATGCACGAACGGTATGATGCCGAAGTTGCCTGCTGGGAAGAGGAATTCAAATGAGCCAAGCATTTACGCACATCGTCGATCTCGCCAAAGAAGTCGAACCGCCCGCTGACGGCATCCTCACTCGGACATTGTTCAACAATGACGACGTGAAGGCCGTGATTTTTGGTTTCGGTTAGGGCGAAGAACTGTCTGAACACACGGCATCAATGCCCGCCATCCTGCATTTCATCTGCGGCGAAGCGAAACTGACGCTTGGCGACGAACCGGTCGAGGCACAACCGGGAACATGGATTCACATGCCTGCCAATTTGCAGCACAGCGTGAAGACGAAGACGCCGGTGACCATGCTCTTGCTGCTGTTGAAGAAGTAGCCAATGCTCCTGAAACAGAAAGTTCTGCAAGGAATAGCTGAGGGGCGTAGTACGTTGGCGTTTCGTCGAGGTGAGGTCGTGTTTGAGCAACTTCAATCCTGAGTCAGCAGACCATGCGCATGATGGTACAGGGCGCTGTTGCCGTTTACGAATCGACAATAGAGAATTCCGCTAAGGATTCACGAAGCACCGAACACGCACGGAGGAACCAGACGATGCCCACGACCGACAAGACGATCTCTCAGATCTTTGAGGAGTTTCTGTCTGATCAGAAAGCCCGGCTAAGCCCAAGTACATATTCGAAGTACGACACGATCATCGACCTTTTCAAGAGCTATATGGAGTCGTATTGGCCCGGCCACGATCAGGACGAATACGACCGGCTGACTGAAGCGGGTGGTAAGTTCTGCGACTCATTCGGCCCCGAAGAAATCACCGGTGGCTACTCGGAGTTTCTTGGCTACTTCATGCCGCACAAGGTCATGTGCGGGAAAGAAACCATGAAAGCTGCCGGGACGGTCACGAAGAAGCTGGCGAAGTGGCTGGCCGACAAAGGCTACGCTGAAGACACTTCCGATGCGCAAGAGCGGGCCAAGGAAGCGACAAAGGATTTGCCCGCCGCCCAGGACGTTCTTGATCTGCTCGAACATTTCGTGGACATGAACGCTCCCGACAAATACGAGGACGAGATCGAAGACCATTTCTGGATCAATAAGATCGAGCCGGGAAAACTCTGGCTGGAACCACTGACGATATGCGATGGAGTGATCGGCCCGGTGCCGGTTCCCAAGGAAGTCACACAGATTTGCAGAGAAATGTGGGAAATCGGCGGCGTGGTCGTAAAAACCAAACGGGGCTGGCGGCTGTTGGAAGTGTGGAAAGTAAGTCCCTGAATTGCCGCATTGTGGCTGCTATGGAATCCCGGTACGCCGCTGAAGCGATGCTGGGAGCGTGTGAGTCGGCGGTTCAGCAGGAAGGCGAAACCAAAGGAGTGACGACGATGGCGACCAAACGCAAAGCATGGATGATTAAGCCAGCAATGAAGCCAACGGCGACAGTTTCCGACGCACTGAAGCGAGAGGTTGAGTCCAAGGCCAGCGACTTGATCGCCAATGTCCTGAAGCCGCAGCATGTTCGACCGCCCCAGGAAGACGATCACTTCAACTACATCACTGACATCGGGACGAAGTGGAACAGGCATTATTTCTACTTCTTCTCGACTTATGCCTGCCCGGCCCCAAATGCTCTCTCACCCACATTCGAGGAGAAGTTTGCAAGGCTGGAGTACATCGGCGACGCAAAGTTCTGCCTCTGTTTTATGCGGCACACAAGGGAGTGGGTCGGCATTCACGACGCTTTGTCAGTGGGCGAAGCCATGACGGCGATTCAGGATGATCCGTGGTTTACTCCGTGACTGGCATCGCCAGACCCAGCACGAGAAAGGCTACGGCTTCTTCTCAACAGCATCGCCCAAACCTTCTGATCGCTTGCCCAGCGGCGGTTTCGGAACGTCGCCGCTTTCCAGCCGCTCCCTCATGCTCTTGGGATCGTTCAGCCGCCGCTGATGGAGTTCACCCCGTGTGGTCAAAAAAGTCCGCCGACACGCAAGGCCCTACGAAAGCCGGGCTTACTGTCGGAGACAGATCACGGTTTCCGCTGAGGTCGTGGCATTGACGACCGGCAGATCGGGGTGCATGGTGGGTGTTTTCTCTCACCAACAGGTCGATCAT
>JAQBWV010000083.1 GCA_027624335.1 Planctomycetota bacterium | reverse complement strand
GATGGAAAAGCCGAGACGGTCCGCGTTCTCTTCGATGCGTCGCAGCCGCGCGAGCTCGATATCGGTCGCGATGATAGTACCTTCACCCTGCATCAACTCCGCCAGATGAGTTGTCTTCGTGCCGGGCGCGGCACACAGGTCCAGCACGCGTTCTCCCGGTTCAGGAGCGAGCAACACCGCCGCAGACATGGCCGTTTCGTCCTGCACGGTGAATCGACCATCCGAAAAACCAGGCAGATCGACGATTCGAAACGAGCCGTCGTAGCGAATCGACTCGGGACGGTCGCCAGCTTCGAGGAACGTCGTCGGGTCGGCGATGGTCGCGCTGTGTAGCTCGGCGAGCAGGTCGTCACGAGACGTCTTGAGCGAATTGACCCGCAACGACAGCGGCTGTCGAAGGTCGAACCACTTTGCCATTTCGAGCATTTCGACAGCGGAGAAACGAGCGTTCCAGCGTGCCACAAGCCAGTCAGGAAGGCCGAAGGCCGCCGCGACGTAACCGGGCAGGTCGGTTTCAGGAGGCGGAAAGACATCCTTGCCGATTTCGCGATAGCGGATTTCTGTCAGTCGTGCTTCCGATGAGGTCAATGGGTCTGCACTCGTAACCGCCGGTGTCGGTCGTGCCGCTTTCAGTGGCGGAGCTGCTGCAGCTTTTGCGGTCGGCCACGGAGAGTTACTCGGCGCTGGCGTAACGGTCAGCGGTGGCTCGACAGGCGGCGCTGGTTCATCCGGGGCCGTGCGGATCACGGCGCGTCTTTCGAGCAGAGCGGGTCGCACACTGACGGGAACGCGGCTGGATGATGGCTCTGTTTCAAACGACTCGCCGATTTCTCTGGCGATGGACCGAAACACGCCATTCATGAATCCACACCAGCGCGGCTGCTGAGCCCAGCGCCCGAGTTCAACGGTTTCGTGGACGGAAGCGTGTACGGGGACTCCGTGCATGAAAACAAGCTGGTACAGGCCCAGCTGCAGCAGTGTCCACAACTGGTCTTCGATGCTGTATCGCGGGCGAGTGACGAACGCGCTAAGCAGCGCGTCCAGCGTGGCCTGCCGTCGCACGACACCATTGACCATTTCCGAAATGAATGGTCGATCGTACTTCGACGGTCTGGCAACCTGAGCTGGCCCGGATACTTTCCAGGGGGAATTTGCCGACGGAGCGTCGCTCGCCGTTGAGTCACTTTCAGCGCGGAGTCGGCCAGCAAGTGGCTTCCTGCCTGGGAAGCTATGCCCCAGGCCATCCAGCTTCTCGTCCAGCAACTGACCAACAAACACTTTCGTACGGTGATGTTCGTCGAGAATGACGAATGCCAGCTGGCGGTCGGTGGCTGGTCGAGGCAGCCCCTCGGCAGTCGCTCGGCCTCGCTGGTGAAAACGCTTCTGGCCGACTTCGCTTTTGCGGAATCTTAACGGGTCTCGTTTCTTCATGAGTTCGTTCCGCAGAGCCTTTCGAGATCGCTGAAGAATTGGGGGTACGTTTTTCCGGTACACGACGGGTCGGCAATTCGAATTCCGTCCGTGCGGAGTCCGGCCAGGGCGAAACTCATGGCCATGCGATGGTCGTCGTAGGTCTGGATGGTTGCTGGCTGAATCTCGCCGGGAGTGATGGACAGTCCGTCTTCGTGCTCCTCGGCTGAAACTCCCAGGCGGCGAATTTCGTTGATAAGCGCAGCGACCCGATCAGTCTCTTTATGACGCATGTGGCTGACATTGCGAATTCGAGTCGGACCTTCTGCGAACAGGGCTACCACCGCCAGTGTCTGCGCCGTATCGCTGATCGCATTCATGTCGATGTCGATGCCAACAAGCTTGCCACCTCGCACGGTGATGGAGTCGTCGCCGTATTCAATCTCGCAACCCATCTGCCGTAGCGCGTCGACAAAGTTGACATCCCCCTGTAACGCGTAGCTCGACAGCCCCTCGACCGTCACTTCGCCACCGGTGATCGCCGCCGCCGCGAAGAAGTAGCTGGCCGCAGAGGCGTCTGGTTCGATGTCGTAGTTGGTGCATTTGTACTGCTGCGGCGAAACGGAAAACCGATGTGGTTCCGAGCAGCCGACGGTGACTCCGAATTGAGCCATAACACCCATTGTCATGTCGATGTACGGTTGAGAGACCAGTTCGCCAGTGACTTCGATGTCGACAGCGGTCGACGCGCACGGAGCCGCCATCAGCAGTGCGCTCAGGTACTGGCTGGAGATGTTTCCGGCGAGCGCTGTGTGTCCTCCAGTAAGACCATTTGCGCACATGCGGACCGGAGGGCATTGACTACCGAGTTCGCACTCGACGTCAACACCGAAAAGTCTCAGCGATTCGACAAGGTGAGAGATCGGACGCTCCCGCATGCGCTCGTTGCCGTCGAGGCGGTACTGCCCATATCCCAGTGAACAGAACGCGGTGAGAAAGCGGATACTCGTTCCGCTGTTTTCCAACCATAGTTCGGCTTGCACAGCGGGAGGCCGACCACCGCACCCCGAAATTTCCATCGTGCAGCTTTCAACGTCGTGCACAACGGGAATGCCCAAACGATTCAGGCTTTCAACCATGACTCGCGTGTCATCGCTGGCGAGGACTCCGGTCAGACGCGTGGTTCCCGAAGCCAGCGCACCGGTGATTAATGCCCGGTTGGTGAGGCTCTTGGAGCCGGGCGGTCGAATCGATCCCCGTACCGGTTCGGACACCGGCCTGACGCGGTACGCATCACCCATCGTTGTCTGAAATCCTGAAGTTGAGAAAGAAAAAGAACCCAGTCTCCCCGCGGAAACCGGGTTGTCATGTCAGTTATTGTCGCCACTACGGAACAACGAACTACTTGTCCGCTGTCTTTTCAGCCGGCTTCTTTTCCAGATCAGTTTTGGTCAATTTACGGAGCATAATGTCTTTCAAAGCTGCCGTCGTCTGCCAGGTGCAGAATCCCAAAGGTTTCGAGGCATCCACTTCAATCCGGACGGAAAACTTATGATCGCCGACTTCGACGTCGAAGATTTCCTTATCGTCGATCCACGCGTTGACCTGTTCATCCGTGACGCGGAAACGGAACTTGTACCATTGCCCCTTTTTGAACTCACGATAAGAAGTGGTTTCATTCTCGGACGCGTCGAACCCGTCGATCGACGACAGCCCGCAAACTCCGCCACCCCAACCGCCGCAAATCAGTGAGCCATAGCCCTCGTGAATCGGTAAGGTCAGACCGCAGAAGAAGTCGAACCCATCGACTCGCATCGCCTGAAAGCTGATTTCGTAGTTCGTTTTCGGAATCGACTTCGCGTCCTGCCAGGTCACTCCGGTCAGGTCTGAACCGACCTCAAGGATCAAGTTCCCGTCCTTGATGGTGACTTCGCCTTCTCCACCGAAGTTGGTCGACTTCCACCCTTTCAGCGTCTTGCCATCAAAGAGTTGAATGACTGACTTGTCCTTTTTCTGTTTCTTCGCCTCGCCATCGGCTGCGTCTTCCGCGAAGAGCGAAGCAGCGAACACAGTCAGGCACAGAAACACGAGGGATTGAAGTCTCATAGTCAACTCCTGGAGGCCGAGGCCGCAGTCCGAAATCCCGTCAGCGGGACATGTCCCGAATCCGGCGAAAGGTCACAATATAAGGCAGGTACGCATCGTGATCTTGCGAGGGACCGAAGGCAACTGAAACGTCACCACACCAGCGGAACCAGAATCACGCAAATCGTCATGAAAAGCAGACTCAGTGGCAGGCCAAAACGAACGAAGTCGGAATAGCGGTACCCACCCGGGCCGTAGACCATCAGGTTTGTCTGATATCCGAATGGAGTTATAAACGCCGCCGAGGCCGCGATCATCACGGCGACGATAAATGGTTTCGGATCATCGACTCCCAGTTTTTTTGCCGATTCCAGAGCGATGGGAAACATCAGCACGGCAGCTGCGTTATTCGTGATCAGCTCGGTGAAGAGCATCGTCACCAGATAAATGGCGATCAGCACCGCGCGTTCGCTTCCTCCAGCAAAGCCGATCAATGTTTCGGCGATCGACTCGGCAGCCCCGGTCGTGTCCATCGCTTTCCCGATCCCCAGCGCCGAGCCGATCATCAGAAGCAATGAAATATCGACACTGCGACGCCCTTCACTTCCGGTGCAACACTTGGTGAGCACCATCAATCCCGCAGCCAGCATCGCTGCGGTCATGATGTCCAGCAGATCAACCGTAACGACGGCAACCATTGCCGCCAGGATGGCAAGGGCAATGCCCGCCTGTCCGTGCCGAATGGGAGCAGAATTCTCGACACGACTGACAAGAAAGAAGTCCTGCGAGTTTCGTTGCTGCTTTTCAAACGCGGTGTGCGACTCCAGCAGCAGTGTATCTCCCGGTTGAAGCACGACATCGCCCAGCTTGGCGTTGATGCGTTCTCCTCCTCGCGCAATTGCCAGAACCGCCGCGTTGTAGGTCGATCTGAACTGCCCGTCGCGGATCGTCTTACCAATCAGCGGACAGCGGTCGGACACAACGGCCTCGATCAAACATCGTTGCGTAGCGGGAACATTGACGTTCGCCGCCTGTTCGTCCGCAGGGACGAGACCGCGAATTTTCTTCAAGTCAACAACCGACTCGATGATCCCGACGAAAACCAACCGATCGCCGGCCTGCAGTTTCTCATGCGGGGCGACAGCGGGAATAACTTCATCGGTGCGAGCGATCTCCGCCAGGAAGAGACCAGGAAGATGTCTCAGTCCCGCTTTTTCGACGCTCCGCCCAACCAGCGGCCCGCCCGGCAGAACCGTCATTTCGACCGTATACCGACGCGGGTCGTCGCTGAGACTGATCGCCGGTCGACGATCCGGCAGCAGGATGCGACTGAAGACGAGAATGTAGACCATCCCGGCAACTGCACACGGAACGCCGACCCAGGACAGCTCAAACATGCCCAGCGGTTCCAGACCGGCTCGAACGATCTCGCCGTTGATAATCAGATTCGTGCTGGTCCCAATGAGCGTACACAGACCGCCAAACGTCGCTGCATAACTGAGCGGCAGAAACAATCGTGACTGACTGATACCCGTCTTTCGACAAAGGTCGTCAACGACAGGCAAGAACATCGCCACGATGGGCGTATTGTTGAGGAACGCGCTTAACGCGGCGACTGGCGGCAGCAGCCGGAGCTGTGCTTTACGCTCCGAATTCGGACGCCCGAGCACGCGTTGAGACAGCAGGTGCATTGCCCCGGTTTGCGTCAAACCGGTGACAATCACAAACAGAACACCGACGGTAATCAATGCTGTCGAGCCGAAGTTGGAAACTGCATCCTCGGGGGTCGGCAATCGAGTCGAACCGCTGAGCTTGCCGACGACAATCAGCACCGTCAGGGTGCCAAGAGCCAGTAAATCCGGTGGACCCCAGTTGCGTGCCAGACCCATGATCAACAGGCTAACGACACCAACAGTAAACCAGGCTTCCCAGGGCATCGAGCAGTCTTTTCTTTCAGGACTGAAGCGTTCGACCGCTCCGTGTTGATTGCGGAGCGGATGATATCGAGACTGGCGTCGGCCATAAACCGCATAGGCAACCTGCATGACATCACTCGATAGTCGGCGGTTCGGTCTACTGGCAGAGCCTCCAGACACGAACCTCCCGGGACGTATCGCACTGGCAAACTCGTCCATCGCCCACCGAAATAACCAAGTAAGACAAGGACTGAATCGGCGATACTTCAGGCATGACACTTTCCTGCCGTGTGACACGGGACGCCCGTTAGCTGGTACGAATCTGGTGTCCTTGCCCGAATGAAAGGAATGCGACAGCCCATGACTGATGGACTCCGGGCCTCACTCGGACGCCTTGATGGTTCTGTACGCGGCGCAGGAAGCCTATGCCCGAGCGATCGAAGGGGCGGACATGATCGTCATGCTCGCATCGAAGCGACCGGGATCGTGACGGATGTAAGTCTGTTCCTGAATCTGTTAGCGCAACGATTGGCCGGTGACACTTCTTCAGGCACATGACTCACTGAGTTTCATCTGGCTGCGAGCTTGCATCATGTCTCGCCCGTGTGCAGCACAGTTCAAGCGTGGGATGAAAATTCCAGAAGTCTGATTGAAACGATTGTTACGGCAGGGGCAGGCAGGTGAATTCCTCCCTGACCGGATCAAGAGCCTCGCGCGACTTTCATGACGCAGGCGGAAAGACGCAAAGCTATATGCATGGAGTCGGAATGAGTGCTTCCGATTTTGCCCTGCATAGTGCCATTTTTCCGAATGATCCTGTCATGCCTGTTCAACATCGCTTTCACGAGGGCCATCTGACAGTCGCTGAAGCACGGCCCCAGGCCGCCGCCATCGTGCAAACTGGGACACCGTTGCTTGACGTCGCTTTGATGATGGAGCAGTCCGAGTTTCGTTACGTGCTTGTTCAGGACGAACGAAACGCCATCGTTGGAATCGTGTCGAACGCAGATCTCACCCGCAATATGACGGCGGTCACTCATGAGATCTCTGACGACTGGAAATCGAGACCCATCGAAGACTTGATGGTGACACGGCTTTCAGACGCTCCCGCCTCTTTGATTCCTGTGGGGGCCGCTGAGGTTTCCGCTGGCAGCAGCATTTCGTGTATCCCGATCATCGAAGAGGGACGCATCACAGGAGTGATGACTCCCGACGACATCCTCGTGAGCTGGACCCGACTGGAACCCGCCCTGCGTGCTGCGGGAATGGATGATGTCACTCAGCTTGCCAACCGATCCATGTTCATGCGACGCCTGGCGGAAGAGTGGGCTCGTGCTGCACGAAGCCGCGAGCCGCTGGCTCTGTTTCTGTTCGACGTTGATTACTTCAAGCAGGTCAATGACCAATGCGGGCACCTCGCTGGCGACGCCGTTCTCGCCGCGATTGGCAAAAGCCTGCAAGATTCGCTGCGAAGCTACGACGTCGTTGCTCGGATCGGCGGGGACGAGTTTGCCGCACTCTGCTTCAACTGCAGCGAAGACTCAATCGGCAACCTGATTCGAAGAATTCAAGAGGCTGTGCAGGACATCGTTCCACCCGAAGGGCTGCAGCGTGGTCGACTGACACTGTCTATCGGTGCTGCCGTCGTTCAATCCAGCTACGACACACTGACCACCGAAGACTTGTTCTCAAACGCGGATGCCTGTCTCTATCGGTCGAAGGCTGAAGGCCGCGATCGCGCTTACCGGATTGTTCTTGATGATTCAGGACAGACTGCACCAGAGTGCGTTGTTCATCCGGGCTATTCCGAGGGGTCCGTCGACTACCTGTCGCATGAGCAGCATTTGCCCCCACGAGGACTCGATGCCACGCAGAACTGTCGCACGACGTTCGGTACGACGTGATTGCGATCTTTGCAACGTCGTCAGTCGTGATCGCGAATTCATTCTTGACGCGTTACAACGCAAGTAACCGTCTCAAGTTGCCGTGGTGGAGTCCCTCCCTGCCCTTTCTTGAGATTACTTTCGGCACTGGGTGGCTAATTTGAGCCCGTGCTTCGAAAATCGTCGCTTCCAGCTGTTTGACGGAGGCCTCACCAGATGACGATTCGACTCGCGCTTTCACTCTCTGTTCTCTTGTCAGGCGCACTTGACGTCGCCGCTCAGCAGGGGCCGGCACCGGTCGCCGTTTCCCAGGTTCAACTGCTGGACGTCGATGCCGTGCAGACTTATGTCGGAACCGTCACGGCATCGCGAAGCAGTTCAATCGGAAGCGCGGTTGACGGGCGAGTGCTGCAGTTTCCGATCAACGAAGGCAATTTCGTCACTCAGGGGCAACCGCTCGCCCAGTTGCTGACCGAGACGATCAATCTGGAAGTGGAAGCGGCTCAGGCTGAACTGCTGCTTCAGAAGCATGAACTGGCCGAACTCGAAAATGGTTCCCGACCAGAGGAACTGGCGGCAGCGGAAGCTCGGAAACGTGCGGCCAAAGCGTTTCATGATTTTCGACTGACACAGCTGGGTCGGGCGAAGTCTTTGTTTGAAAAGGGTGCCTTCAACGAGGAAGAACTGCACGAAATCGAGGCCGAAGCCGAAGCCGCCGTGCAGGTGTTCCGGCAAGGCGAGGAGAACTGGAAGCTCGTCGCTGCCGGGCCTCGTCAGGAAAGAATTCTGCAGGCCAGAGCTCGAGTCGCTATGCAGGACGCCGTTGTGAGAAACCTGCAGTCGCGAGTTCGAAAGTACACGATTGTTGCGCCGTTCGATGGTTTCATCGTGGCTGAACACACCGAAACCGGAGAGTGGCTCAAACAGGGCGACCTGGTTGCCGACGTTGTCGCACTGGGAGAGGTCGACGTTCTGGTTCACATCCTGGAACAGCACGTCACTCACATCGGAATTGGCACTGACGTCCGAGTCGAAATACCCGCTCTTCACGATTTACAGATCACCGGAACTGTCGCGTCGATTATTCCTCAAGCAGACATACGAGCGCGGACCTTTCCCGTGAAGGTGCGCGTCAGGAACTCCATTGTCAATAACTTCGCAACGATCAAGGCAGGTATGCTTGCCAGGGCGATCGTTCCCATTGGCACCAGACGGAAAGGGTTGCTGATACCCAAGGACGCGCTGGTCCTGGGCGGGCCATCACCGACGATATTCGTTGTCGACACGGCGGCTTCCGCTGCATCGGAGGACACTGGAGTTAAAGATTCGACAAACTCGACAGCGAAGACTGGAAAAGTTCGACCGGTTCCGGTCACCATGGGCGCGTCTGACGGACGATTGATTGAGATTCAGGGAGCGATCAAAGCCGGCGACATGATTGTCGTCCGGGGAAACGAACGACTGCGACCGGGGCAGGATGTCGTCATCACGGAGACTCTTGACCCACGAGCCGAACCTCGAGCCAAAGCAGTCGGACGCTGACCTCTTATGAATCTGATTCGAGCTGTCGTTCATAACCCGGTCAAAGTGACGGTCGGAGTTCTGCTGGTGGCGCTGTTCGGTGTCGTTGCGCTGATGCGCATGCCGCTGCAACTGACACCCGAAGTCCAGCGTCCGACCATCAGCGTGGAGACACGCTGGCCCGGAGCCAGTCCGCAGGAAATCGAACGCGAAATCATCATCGAGCAGGAAGAGCAGCTCAAAAGCGTCGAGGGTCTGGTCAAGCTCAGCTCGGAAGCAACCGATTCGCAGGGCACGGTCGAATTGGAATTCCACGTTGGCACGGACCTGCAAAGCGTCCTGCTGAAAGTGAATTCTCGACTCCAGCAGGTGCGGGAGTACCCGGAAGACGCCGATCAACCGGTAATCTCGACATCCAACGCGTCGGACCGACCAATCGCCTGGTTCATCCTCAGCACACGGCGACCGACGGAAGAAATGATCGTCGCCTTTCAGAGCGAACACCCGGAACTGGCTGAAAAGCTGGACAGAGTCCGTAAGGCTCACAACGTTGGCCTGGCGATGCTGCGTCTGCGACTGCTGGCGGACGAACATCCAGTCGTTCGCGAAAAGCTGCTCCTGCACGAAGGCATTGACGTCACGAAACTCCGTCGTTTCGCTGAGGACGAGATCGAAGCACGCTTCGAACGAGTCCCCGGAGTGTCACAGTCGAACGTCCTCGGTGGACTGCAGGATGAAATGCAGGTCGTCGTCGATCCGGAAAAGCTGGCCGCTCGGCAAATCACCATTGAAGATCTGCGGCGAGTCCTGCGTGCTCAGAACAAGGACACGTCGGCCGGAGACTTCTGGGAAGGCAAGCGTCGCTGGGTCGTGCGAACACTCGGGCAGTTCCGCTCGCCGGAAGACGTCGGCAATCAGCTGGTCGCAGTTCGTGACGACGTGCCTGTCTATGTTCGGGATGTTGCTGACATCGAGCTGGGATATCGCAAGCCGGACGGCATCGTTCGAAGGTTTGGTGAGTCCAGCATCGCCGTGAACTGTATCCGGGAAACCGGCGCGAACGTTCTCGATGTCATGGACGGGCTGCGCGAGATGCGGGCTGAAATCGACGAGCAGATTCTCAAACCCAAAGGACTGCAGCTCGTCCAGGTCTACGACGAAACCGAGTACATCTACTCGGCACTCGACCTGGTCCAGCAGAATATTTTCATCGGTGGTGCATTGACGATGATCGTCCTGATGCTGTTCCTGCACCTTGGAATTCGCACGCTGGCCGTTATACCGCTGATCCTGGTCTCCGCACTGGCCGCCGCTTTTGTGTCGTCGTGGTTCTTCCTGGTTTGCCTGGCACTGTTGATCGGAATCGGGTTCTGGGCCGCGCGCGGGGCACTGGTCGTCGGGCTGGCCATTCCGACCAGCATCGTCGGTACGTTTCTGATTCTCGGCCTGCTGGGGCGATCATTGAACGTCGTCAGCCTGGCGGGGATGGCCTTTGCTGTTGGCATGCTGGTCGACAGTGCGGTCGTCGTGCTGGAGAACGTCTTTCGTCGATTCTCGGAGGGTGAAGACGCTTTTGACGCGGCGATTAACGGAACGTCTGAAGTTCTGGGAGCGGTCGTCGCCTCGACTTTAACTACCATCGCGGTATTTCTTCCCGTCGTTTTTGTGCAGGAAGAAGCCGGGCAACTGTTTCAGGACATTGCTCTGGCAATCACCGGAGCAGTCGGCCTGTCGCTCGTGGTGTCGATGACGTTGATTTCGACAGCGTCTGCACGGCTGCTGCATCGCGACACAGACCAGCGGACAACAGACCAGACCAACGCATCCGGGCTGGGTTCTATCGCCGGCCTGATGGATTCGTTCGGTGCGGCATTCGTCAACGCCATCATCAGTTTCAACCAGTGGGTCCAACTCGGGACGTTTCGGCGACTGCTGGTCACATTCGGTCTGGTCGGATTCTCGATCGCAGGATCGTGGCTGTTCTGGCCGCGTGTCGAATACCTGCCGAATGGAAACCGCAACCTGATCTTCGCGATTCTGCTGCCTCCGCCGGGCTACAACCTGAATCAATTGATGGAACTCGGGCAGACCGTCGAAAGCAACCTCCGGCCTTACTGGGACGCAGTGCCTGGCAGCGAAGAAGCCAGCCGGCTCGACGGTCCGATCATTGGTGACTTTTTCTTCGTCGCGCGAGGCCGCAGCGTCTTCATGGGGCTTCGCGCCTACGAAGGCGAACGAGCCGCCGAGATCATTCCGCTGATTCGCAACGCCACGCAGCAGTTGCCAGGCACCTTTGCCGTCGCCAGCCAGTCCAGTTTGTTCGCCGACGGCCTCGAGAGCAGCCGTACGATCGATGTCGAAATTACGGGCCCGGACCTGCACACGCTTGTCGCCTTGGGCGGACAGATCTTTGGCCAGGTGCGAGGGCTACTTCCTCCGGATACTCAATCAAGGCCGATTCCCAGTCTCGATCTGTCGAGCCCCGAGGTTCATATTCAGCCGCATCTCATCCAGGCGGCGGAGATGGGAATGTCGGCCAACGAACTTGGATACACCGCCAACGCGTTGATCGACGGCGCTTACGCGGGCGATTACTTCATCGGCGGAGACAAAATCGACCTGACTATCAAGGGCCGCGACGAACGCGTGCGTAACGCAGAAGATGTCCGCTCGTTGCCGATCGCGACTCCGTCGGGACAGCTGGTGCCACTCGGCGCGTTGGCCGAAGTGTCCATGAGCAGCGGTCCGGAACAAATCAACCATCGCGAGCGACAGCGGGCGATCACGATTCAAGTGACTCCGCCGGCGGACATGGCACTGGAAGAAGCCATGATTCAAATTCGTGACGAAATCGTGCGACCAATCCAGGCCAGCGGCCAGCTTGACGGCGGATATCAGATCGTCCTTGCCGGCACGGCGGACAAACTTAACGCCACGTGGGAGGCGTTGCAGTTCAACGTGCTATTGGCGTTGCTCATCACTTACCTGTTGATGGCCGCGTTGTTCGAATCGTGGCTCTACCCGTTCGTCATCATCTTCAGTGTTCCACTGGGAGCCGTTGGAGGAGTCGGCGGATTGCAGTTGCTCAACCAGTTCATCCTGCAACCGCTCGACGTCCTCACCATGCTTGGCTTCGTGATTCTGATTGGCACCGTCGTTAACAATCCGATTCTGATCGTGCATCAGTCATTGAATCTAATCCGCGAAAAAGGCCTCACACCACGTGTGGCGATTCTGGAGAGTGTGCGTACAAGGGTCCGTCCTATCTTCATGACCACGCTGACAACAGTGCTCGGGCTGTTGCCTCTCGTACTTTTCCCAGGAGCTGGTAGCGAACTTTACCGTGGCCTGGGCAGTGTCGTACTTGGAGGACTGCTGGTCTCAACGATTTTCACGCTCGTACTTGTGCCGACACTGTTCAGCCTGATGCTCGACGCCAGATCGCTTTTCACGCGGACGGGATGATCATGGAACAACAGATTGTGCCCGGCATTTCCCTGGCACCTTCGGGACAGGCGACGGTTGATCCGTCGCTCGCCGATGTGCTTTTCGAACTTGCCCTCGCGCTCGAAGAGCCGACGCAACTTCCGGTCGATGTACAGCACGTTGTGGCGGCTATCATACTCGCCGCCCGTACGGGCGAGCTGGAAACCGACGCGTCGATATCGTCAGACGATCCCTCACTGGTGGCTCTACTGGTGGGTCATGTGAAGACCGTTTTCAACGTTTATGGTGGAAAAGTCGGCCGGGACGATTGAGCGACGACCAAAGCAAGGAAACATTATCCGTGAACGACAACACTTTCCTGCCCGGTCCCGCACCACGCACCGTGCGTACTGCGGACGGTGCCGTCCTGCAGATTCCTGACGATTGGGCTTTTCTTTTACCGGGCGATGCCGCGCTCACTCGTCGAGTCAAGGCATCCGGTGACCACTGGGTCATTCAGGAAAAGAAGGGCCGGAAAACCTTCTCCAGAGGAGTCTGGGCACCAGCGGCGACGATCGACGGAATTCGAACTGACCTCGAGGTCGAGCGGTCGACAGACGCCTACGCCAAACGCAAAGCAGCGGACGCTCGTCGACGCGACAAAACACAGAGTGTGTACGTCGAAGACTTTCAGGGAGCCGTCGTCGCCTTCCTTGGCTTCCATCCCAATCACCACGAGTTAGCACAGCGACTGGCTTTCGCTGTCACTCAACACGCCACCCCCGTCGGAAGCGGCACGGTCGCTCGCACGAAGAGAATCCCCATCGAACAACGAGCCGAAGCAGCAGTCATCGCCTGGATGCGCCACCAGACAACAGCATACGACTCCATGCCGATACCACGAGTGAAAGGCAAACGCCGCGAAGTCCGTCGGTTACTCGCCGAACGTTCTCGACACGTGCTGAGTCGCTACCGCCAGGGAGTAACGCCACCCGAAGCCTGCCCTTTGCAACATGCCTTACAGTCAGCGGCCAGCACTGAACCTGCCCTGCCCTGCCCTGAAACATCGCACTTTCGAACGGCGTGAGGCACACGTCCAGACTTGCAGGACCGCTGATCCTGATGCCCACGCCATTTACAGACGAAGCGGATATGCTTTCCGGTCATGAAGAATAAGAACTCACCGTCGGATGAACCGACCAGCGAGACGGCGCAAACACCGACGTTCAGCCTGACCGCGACCGCCTGGCACGAAGCCGGTCATGCCGTGATGGCCGTGTCGTTGGGACGTCCGATTGAGAAAGTCACGATCTCGCCAGCACAACTGCAAACCGGCGGCAGTCGCCTGGGGATTTGTAAAATTCAGAAGGGACGTTCCAAAGCGTCGAACGATCAACTGGAAGATGAGGTTCTGATCCTTCTGGCAGGCATGGTCGCGGAAAGTCGCTTCACAGGACGATACTGCACCGATGGTGCCTCTCTGGATCTGGAAAACGTCGAACGACTGTTATCGATGCGAGCAACCAGCGAACGCCATCTTGACCGGCTCACGAAACGTATGCTCGATAAGACTGAGCACTTGCTCGGCGACAAGGGACATGCGAACGCCGTCGAGTTGATCGCAAATGAACTACTTCGCCATGTGACGATCAGCGGACGAGCCGTCCGACATTACTTCCAGCAGGCGATGCAGCAAGACTCATAAGACCAGACGAGGAACCAGGGAACTGGTCCAAATTAACTTCCCGAATGACGGTTGCGATTCAGGCTGTCGATTCAGCGCAAGGACGCTAAATATCAATGCCGCTGTCAGGCTGAAATCGGGATGGTATTCACGGCACCTTCTGGAGGGCCGGTTCCCAACGGTCGGTAGCAGATTTCAATGGTATCAGGAAATAATCGCTTTCCTGCTCCAACGGACCGTTGGCACGCAACCCCATACTTCGTCGCTGACAGGGTACAACCTGCTCACGCCAGATACGAAACAACAACCGAGCTGGAAATTCGCTAATGACCGCTGAATGGGAATTCTGGATCGACGTTGGTGGCACGTTTACTGACTGTGTCTACCGCAGCCTGAACAGCTCGCTTTCGTCGTTGAAGGTCCTGAGTTCAGGAATCACGAAGGGGATCGTCGAGGAAACTTCCGGCACGGATCGTATCGTCGATGTCGGACGACAATCCGAGCCCGATGGCTTCTGGAATGGGTACACGATTCGTTTCCTCGACGACTGCGGCCAGCCCATCCACAGCGCGACTGTTCGAAAGTCGCAAAGTGGAAATGGCATTCTGGCCACGGAGCAGCTGCTGCCTTCATCGGTAGGTCCCGGCACGAGATACGAACTCGACGGCCACGAGGAAGCACCGATTCTAGCCATTCGCCGAGCGTTGAATCTGTCACTCGACGCATCGATTCCGAGAGTGTCCGTCCGCCTGGGAACGACTCGCGGCACGAATGCTCTGCTGACTCGCAAAGGGGCGCGAACTGCCTTTGTGACGACCCGAGGATTCGGCGACGTCCTGCTGATCGGTAATCAGGATCGACCGCGACTTTTTGATCTTGCTGTCCGGAAGCCGCTACCGCTGTTTGAGCAAACGGTGGAGATCGATGAGCGTATCGACGCCAGCGGCGGCGTTCTTAAGGCACCTGACGTCGAGGCGGCGCGTGTTTCGCTTCAGCAATTGAGGGATTCCGGTGTCGAGTCGGTCGCGATTTGTCTGTTGCACGCTTTCGCCAACAGCAGCCATGAGCAGATCGTTGAGCAGCTTGCTCGCGAAGTGGGATTCACCGAGATCAGCACATCCAGTCGACTTTCGCCGTTGATTCGCATTGTCTCGCGTGGCGACACGACGGTGGTCGATGCGTATCTGAACCCGATTCTCCGAGCCTACGTCGCAAGTTTGCGGAAGGCACTCGGCGACAGCACTCTGCGAATGATGACTTCCGCAGGAGGGCTCGTTGATGCGGATAGCTTTGTCGGTAAAGACAGCATCCTGTCAGGTCCGGCTGGAGGCGTGATTGGATTCTCGCGAGTTGCTCGACAGGCAGGATTTGAAAAGTCCATCGGATTCGACATGGGTGGCACCAGCACGGACGTTTCGCGATACGACGGGCGTTATGAACTGGAGTATGAAACTCAAAAGGCTGGCGTACGCATCGTCTCACCCATGCTGGCCATTGAAACCGTTGCGGCAGGCGGTGGCAGCGTTTGCGGGTTTGATGGAGTGCGACTTTTCGTAGGTCCACAAAGTGCCGGCGCTGATCCCGGTCCGGCATGTTATGGCCGCGGCGGGCCGCTCACCGTGACGGATGTCAATCTCTGTCTTGGGCGACTTCTCCCGCAGCACTTTCCGTTTCCGCTTGATGTCGAAGCAGCCACGGCTCGACTTGCTCAACTGTGCGAAGAAATCGCCAGGTCACCATTGGGCAAGGAGTACACTCCGGTTGAACTTGCGGAAGGATTCTGCAGGATTGCGAACGCGAACATGGTTCGAGCGCTACGCCGGATTTCGGTGGCGAAAGGGTACGACCCGTCGGAGTACGCGCTCGTCAGTTTCGGCGGAGCGGGTTCGCAGCATGCCTGCGCGATGGCACGCGAGCTTGGAATCAGGACGGTTCTCATCCACCCGTTTGCCGGAATTCTGAGCGCCTACGGGATTGGACTGGCCGATGTGCGGCGGTTCGCAGAACAGTCGATTCTGGTTGAATTGCCGGGAGGCGATCTGCCGAGTCCGGTCCAGGAGTGCTTTCGGCAACTGGCTGAGCGAGCGTACCTCGAAGTCAAAGCAGAAGGGATTCCGCAGGATCGGATCGAGCCACCACTTAGAAGTCTCGACCTGCGTTACCGTGGCGTCGAATCCACGATCAATATTTCCGAGCCTGCCAATGGTGACTGGAAACAGGCTTACGAGGCTCAGCACCTGAGCCGCTATGGATACAGCCACACAAATCGTGAGCTGGAGATCGTGGCGGCTCGCGTCGAAGTCGTCGGCCGAATCGCCGATCCGCCTGATTGTGTGCAGCCTCTTGTACTGAGGACGCCTCAGCCGACGGAGCACGCTTCCGTCTGGTTCGACGCCGAGCAACTGACGACCGCAGTGTTCAGTCGCGGGGAACTTCAGCCGGGAGACTCTTTCAGCGGACCAGCGATCGTTTGCGAACCGACATCAACTGTTGTGATTGATCCAGGCTTCTCGGCGAGAGTCGGGCCGCGTGGCGAACTCATTATTGATGACGTTGCCACTTCGTCGAATTCGACCGCAAATGAGCCTGCTGAATCCGCAGAGGTGACTGGTCGAGATGTCGACCCGGTCACGCTTGAGATTTTCAACAACCTCTTCGCTTCGATCGCCGAGCAAATGGGCGTCACTCTGCAGATGACGTCGTTCTCGACAAATGTCAAAGAACGGCTCGATTTCAGCTGTGCGATTTTCACGCCGACCGGCGACCTTGTCGTCAACGCGCCGCACATTCCCGTTCATCTGGGAGCCATGAGCGAAACGGTAAAACGAATTCTCGCCGACGTGCCGGACCTGTCGCCCGGCGACGTGTACGTGACGAACGATCCGTACCGCGGCGGCTCCCATCTGCCTGACGTAACCGTTGTCACGCCAGTACATGATGAAGACACCGGAGCGTTGATCTTTCTGACTGCCAGCCGCGCCCACCATTCGGAAATCGGCGGGATTGTTCCGGGAAGCATGCCCCCATTCTCCAGGTCGCTGGCCGAAGAAGGTGTGCTGATTCGCTGTTTCAAACTTGTTGATCGGGGAGTGTCGCGAGAAGGAGAGCTTGGCAGGTTGCTTTCTTCCGGTGCCTGGCCCAGTCGCTCGGTGAAAGACAACCTCTCTGACATTTCGGCACAGGTGGCAGCCAACAGTTCCGGCACGCGGCAGCTGAAGCAACTTGTCGAGCGTTATTCGCTGCGCCTGGTGCAAGCCTGCATGGTGCGAATTCAACAGGCCGCAACCGCGAAGATGCGTATCGCTCTGTCGAGAATTCCTGATGGTGACTACTCGCGAGTCGATCATCTGGACGATGGGTCTCCGATCGCTGTGTCCATTCACATTGCTGGAAGCAAGGCTATCGTTGACTTCACGGGCACCGGCCCGGTTCTGGCGTCCAACCTGAACGCGAACCGGGCCATCGTGACGGCGGCAGTGATGTACGTCTTCCGTTGTCTGATTGATGAGGACATCCCGCTCAATAGCGGAGTGCTCGCGCCCGTCGAGATTATCCTGCCCGAGTGTCTCCTGAACCCTCCGGCTTCCACAGAAGCGGAACACTGCCCGGCGATTGTCGGAGGCAACGTGGAAACATCACAACGTGTTGTTGATGTTCTGTTGGGAGCGCTCAAGGTGGCGGCAGCCAGTCAGGGCACGATGAACAATCTCACGTTTGGGGACGGCAGCTTCGGATACTACGAAACGATCTGCGGTGGCAGCGGAGCGACCTCCAATGCCGACGGGGCCGATGCCGTGCATACTCACATGACAAATACCCGGCTGACAGACCCTGAAGTCATCGAGCGGCGTTATCCCGTGCGACTTCATGAGTTTTCGATTCGAAGAGACTCCGGAGGATCGGGACGCCATCGCGGCGGAAATGGCATCGTTCGTCGGATCGAATTTCTCAGACCGCTGAGCGTCTCGCTGCTGACAGAACGTCGCGGAGCCTACGCACCGTTTGGTCTGGATGGTGGAGCGGCGGGAGCCATCGGTCGCAACTATATCGTGAGAAATGGATCCGCTGACAGCGAGTCGCTGCCAGGCAAAGTCCAACTCAATGTCGAACCTGGCGACATCCTGACAATCGAAACACCCGGCGGCGGCGGATTCGGTGCGGTCGTCAACCAGTGAGGCAAATACCGAAACACTCATGGCCGTTCGGTGTGGGACGAGTTCAGTTCACTGTTGTAAAAGTGGATGCTGACAATGACGCGGGTTGCTCATCACTCTCGAACGCTGGTTGCCGTGATTGTTGCGGTAGCGATGGCGGGATGTGATGGAGTGTCGACCCCGATACCGAACATCCACGTCGTGCAGGTGAATATCTGGTCGATGCCGGCTGAGGGGCCCAGGATTCCCGCTCCGCGCGGACTGACGTTCGATGCGAACGGCGACCTGTTCGTCCTTGATGATGCCGGTCGAGTGCTGGTGTTTGATCGGTCCGGTACTCTGCGGCGTAAGTGGTTCATGCCGCAGTATGAGGTTGGAAAACCGGAGGGCATCTGCCTGTTTCATGATGGCCGCGTCGCCGTTTCGGATACTCATTACCATCGGATTGTGTTTTTCGATCGAGAAGGGCGAATGCTCTCGATGCATGGTGAGTATGGAACCGGGCCGGGGCAGTTCATCTACACTTCCGCGATGACTCAGGACCCCGACGGCAATTATTACGTCTGCGAGTACGGAGGCTTCGACCGGGTACAGAAGTTTGATGTGGCCGGGACATGGCTCGGCGAGTTCGGTGGCTTCGGCACCGCAGAAGGACTGTTTCAACGGCCAATGGGAATCGTCTGGAACGACGGTTTCCTGTACGTCGCTGATGCCATCAACAATCGTATTCAGGTGTTTCGCGACGACGGCACGTTTGACCGTGTGCTTAAGAGCAAAACCGAACAACCGCGATTGCATTATCCTTACGATCTGGCCATCGGGCCGAATGATGATCTGTTTGCAATTGAGTATGGCGGGAATCGAGTGACTCAACTGGACCTGCATGGAAACACGCCTGGGTCGTTCGGTTCGACCGGGCATGGCGTCGGCGAGTTTTCGACTCCCTGGGGACTCGCCGTCAGCGCTGACGGTCGGATCGTCGTGGCCGACACCGGCAACCGCCGGCTGGTGGAGCTGCACCGTTGACTGTTCTCGGCATTCTGCACTTTGTGGCCCCGCCGCTTCGCCGCCCGTTTCGGTGGCGCGACCTGCTTCCGCTCATCCTGTTTCTGACAATCTTCGCTGGTGGCTGCGTCTCTCTGGAACTCGCCGGTGCCGTTCTTTTCGTACGGCCTGTGGCGTTTTTTCTGTCGATCGTGACGGTCTGGATCTGGTGGCTGCACCTTGCCGGTGTGACAGGACTGTCGAATGGACGCTCGCAAGTCGCACTCTGGTTTCGACTGTTGATGGCCGCAGGATTCATCGTCGCCCTGGCCGAGCCTCGTGCCGTTCGGACCAGCGAAGTGTTGTCCGTTGTGTACGCGGTCGACGTTTCAGATTCCGTAGGGCAGACGGCAGTCGACTCGGCGCTGGAGTTCGTCGCCCGGCACGTTTCGGAGAAACCAGCCACTGACGAAGCCGGGCTCGTCGTGTTTGGAAGATCTGCAGTCGTCGAACTTCCTCCACGAATCACGTTTCCGTTCGAAGGAGTCGTCACTTCACAGGTCCGCCGAGACGCGACGAATCTCGCCGAAGCTCTGTCCCTGTCCGCAGCGATGATTCCCGCCACGAACAACGGGCGGATTGTGCTGATCAGCGACGGCACATCGACGGGCGGCGATCTCCCGAGACGACTCGACGAACTACGCTCGCGAAACATCGCTGTCGACGTGCTGCCCATCGACTACCAGTACGAAAACGAAGTGTGGCTCGAACGCCTGGAACTGCCGCAGCAGGTGAAGCTCGACCAGGACTACGCAGCGTCAGTGCTGGTTTCATCGCTGAGCCCGGCGTCAGGAACACTCGTCCTGCGTGAGAACGGCAGCATCCTGGCGCGTAGTGAAGTAACTCTGCACGCCGGCTTGAATCAATTCTCGCTGCCGATTCGAGTGTCCGAGCCTGGCTACTACGAATATCAGGCGGCGATTGAAGTACCGGACGACCAGGACAATCTGCGGCAGAACAATGAAGTGCTCAATTTTGTATTCGTCGACGGTTCCGCGCGAGTATTGATCGTGTCTGACCCATCCGGTGATGCGAGGGAATGGCAGCCACTGGCCGAATCGCTCGGCAGAGCAGGTCTGATCGTCGAGCAGCGCGGCGCGTACGCGTTTCCGGACAACTCGCTGGCGTTGATGCCGTATGACTGTGTCGTGTTTGCCAACGTCCCGGTGAACGCTCTGGTGCCGGCTCAAATGCGAGCCCTGCACGACGCCGTGCGTGATGTCGGCACGGGGTTTCTGATGCTGGGCGGGCCGGACAGTTTCGGACCGGGTGGTTATCACCGAACTCCACTGGAAGACGTTCTGCCTGTCTCGATGGACATTGAGCAGCAGGAGATTCTCGAGAAGGGTGCGTTGATCATCGTTCTGCACACCTGCGAATTCGCCGACGGCAACACGTGGGGAAAACGAATCACCAATCAGGCGATCCGTGTTCTGTCGAGCCAGGACGAAGTCGGCGTGCTGGTCTTTGCGGACAACAACGAACAGTGGCTGTTCAAGCTGACGCCCGCGTCGGAGTTTCCACAACTCGTTACGAAGGTCAACGCGGCCTCCATCGGAGACATGCCGACCTTCGCCGTAACAATGCAGATGGCCCTCCAGGAGTTTGCCGGAACTGACGCGACTGTCCGGCGAATGCTGATCGTTTCCGATGGCGATCCGACCGCTCCGACCGACTCACTGCTGGCAGCGTTTCGGCAGAACAGAATCTCTGTTTCGACAGTCGCCATTTCGCCTCATGGCGAGAACGATCTGGCTGCGATGAAGAGGATTGCCGACGCGACGGGCGGGACGAGCTACACCCCTCAGAATCCGACTGAACTCCCTTCGATCTTCGTCAAAGAAGCCCGCACGCTGAAGCAGTCGATGATCCAGGAAAAAACGATCACGCCACTGCCTGGCACTCCATCCACGTTGCTGACCAGCCTGCAAGGTGCGCCGCAACTGCACGGTTACATTCTGACGTCGCTAAAACCGCGAGCAGAACCGGTACTGCTGGTTCCGAGCGACCACTCCGATGCGACTTCAGCATCGACATCCAACATCACCCGGACACCGCTTCTGGCGCGCTGGAGATACGGACTCGGCACGACGGCGGCCTTCACCTCCGACCTGTCCACGCGCTGGGGACGAGACTGGGTTCAGTGGGAACACTTCGATACGGTGGCCGAGCAGCTGATCGCCAGTCTGGCACGAGTTCGCCAGCCAGAACAGTTGCGACTGTGGACACACACTTCGAGCGGTGAGGCAGTCGTTGTCGTCGAAGACTTTGCGAACGATCCTCAACTCGCGGACGCTGGATTCTCGAACCTTGCGGCAATTATCAACGGCCCTGAAGACTATTCAGAATTGCTGCCACTCCAGCAGGTCGGGCCGCGACGTTACGAAGCTCGCATTCCGCTGCCGACTCAGGGACGGTACCAGGTGATCGCTCGCGGGAGCGGCGGCGGTCGAACCGAAACCGTCAAGGGCGGATTTATCGTGTCGTACTCTCCCGAGTACCTGCGGTTTCGCTCCGATCCGATCACGCTTGAGCTGATCCGCCAGCAGACTGATGGTCACAGGCTCATGCGGAACAGTTCTGCCGAGGATGTGTTCGGCGATCGACTGCCCAGGTCGGCCTCGCGACCGATCTTCGACTGGATACTTATCTGCCTGGCAATTCTATTGCCGCTCGACGTGGCTGTGCGGCGAGTTCATCTCGACTGGTCAACGATTAGCTGGCGGCTCTTCCGCCGGCCGATTGACGGCAATCAGACATCCACGCTCGGCACGTTACTGCAGACAAAGCATGACACGAGCGTCAGAGTCGACGGAGCTGTTTCACTTCCCGCACGCTGGCAGCCGAGTACCGGCGATAACAAATCGTCGCGTCCGGAAGGCAGTCCGCTTCAAGTCCCGGCGCCCGGCACATCCGCTACCGCTGCAGTGAACCATGAATCAAATTCTCCGACGGAAGCTGTACCCGGCGAGAATGATTCGACAACTTTGTCTCGACTCCTCGCGATCAAACGGCAGCGACAGCAGAATGAGCCCGAAAACGACGACGATTCAAACTCCGTATCCTGACACGACACTCACAAACAGCGTCGGCGTCGCTGCATCTGATAGAAGCATCCAATGACAACCCACGAAGAACATCGCTCTGAAACTCAGACATTCTGCGACACGTTCAACCGAGTGCGCCAACAGATTTCAGAATTGATCGTCGGCCAGAGACACGTCATCGACGCCACACTGACGGCACTGATCTGCGGCGGTAATGTGCTGCTGGAAGGGGTACCAGGACTGGGCAAAACCGAACTCGCGAAAGCGGTTTCTCAGGTACTTGATCTGCAGTTTCGGAGGATTCAGTTCACTCCGGATTTGATGCCCGCCGACATTCTCGGAACCAACGTCATGACGACCGACGAGCACGGCAGGTACAAAGTCGAATTTCGCGAAGGACCAGTCTTTACCCAGCTGCTGCTGGCTGACGAGATCAACCGTGCCACGCCCAAAACTCAATCCGCTCTCCTGGAAACCATGCAGGAAGGAACGGTGACAGTCGGTGGCTCAGCGCGTCGTCTGAAACAACCGTTTTTCGTGCTGGCCACTCAGAACCCGATCGAGCAGGAAGGAACTTATCCACTGCCGGAAGCTCAGCTGGACCGGTTTCTATTCAAAATCGTCGTCCCATATCCTGACCGTTCCGATTTGAACGAGGTCATCGAGCGAACGATTCTTCGTCGACCGGTCACGATCTCAAGCATACTCAATTCGGATTCACTGCTTCGCCTTCGTGAGACACTGGACAAAGTCGTCGTCGCCGGTTCGATCCGGGACTACGCCGTGAGACTGGTCCTTTCAACGCATCCGGAATCCGAGGAAGCATCGGAGCGAGTTCGAAGCTTCGTCCGCTGGGGAGCAAGTCCGCGCGCCGCGCAGGCTCTGGTCAAAGCCGCCCGAGTCCGAGCACTCACCGAAGGCCGGGCACAGGTCGCTTTCGAAGACGTTCGGCATTTCGCCGCTGAGGTCTTACAGCATCGAATTCTGCTCAATTATGACGGACAGGCTGACGGCGTGTCTGTTAATGAGCTGGTCAGTGAATGTGTTGAAACACTTTCTGAAGACGCCTCCACCAATGCGTCCTGAAGTTTCTGTCTCCCGAAGTCGTCGAGCAAAATGCCACAGTCATTCAGAAACGCGTCCAGCGCGCAGTCCGACATCAAAGCAGCGTTCACTGACGCCGCGACGATGTTCGTCGACTTTGTGTTACCACCAGCCTGTTCCTTCTGCAAAGCTGACCTGGAACGCAACGAGGGAACAACCGACGGAATCACACTCTGCAGTCGCTGTCGAGTTAACTTTACGAACAACCAACAGCCTGCGTGCCTGAAGTGTGGGATGCCGGTGGGTCCGTATGTGGACACCTCAAACGGTTGCCCGGAATGCAGTCGCCGCGGATTTCGCTTCGAGGAAGTGATTCGCCTGGGCGTCTACCAGGACTCTTTGCGGACCGCCTGCATTCGAGGAAAGTCGCCCGGTGCCGAAGCACTCGCCACGGCGATGGTCAGCCTGCTCTGGCACGAACAACGTGAGCGACTCACCGAGTTCTCTCCTGATGTCGTTGTGCCCGTTCCGCAGTTCTGGCTGCACTGGTTTACTCGACCTCATCATCAGGCACTGACGATGGCTGAGGCCCTCGCCGAGCGGTTGAGCATCCCCTGCCTGGATCGAGCCGTCCGAAAAACTCGTCGCACCGTCGATCAGTCAAGCCTGCCCAAAGCGAAGCGTCTGAAGAACCTTGAAAAGGCGTTTCAGATGCGACGCGGGGTCAATCTGAAAGGCCAGCGAGTATTGATCGTCGACGACATCCTGACGACCGGCACGACATCCAACGAGTTGGCTCGAGTACTTCGCAAAGCCGGCGCGAGTTCGGTGGCCGTTGCCGTGATCGCCGTCGTTCCCTGATCAGTAGTGTGTCTGAGAACTACGAATTAGTGACCGGGACGGCGCTAGCCACCGGTGAAACCCTGGACGAAACCGGCGGCTAGCGCCTTGCCGCTCACGAAACTGAAAAATCTCCTGGCGCAAACACGACTGTGAACGGCGGACGAGTGACATAGCCGAGATCGTCCTATGACTTCCCAGTGCCGGTGGAAGCAGCCTTCCACAACGTGATTGACTCGGGGCTGGTTCGGACATTGCACCAGTACACGGGTAACCGATCTGCCACGATGGACTCAAAGCACTCATCGACTGCGTCCATGACCGTGCCACACTGTCCGGGAATGGAAGAGTCCTCAGGATTCGGCGCGTCAACTGACTTTGCCAGTACGATCGCGTCGGCTTTCCAGCCAGTTGCAATCCATCCGGCAATCGAGTCCGACGTGCAGTGCCAGCCTACGGGCAGCTGTTGCCCGGTTTCACGATGCAGCTCGTCGAGAATCGAACGCGGTTCCAGAACAGCAATGTTTCCCGATCGATGGCACGACCGGGCGGAGTGGCGATCGTGAATCAGCGTCGTCTCCGAAAGGAGCTGGACGACCAGCCCTGCGGTCAGACTCATCGATTCGATCGCCAGCCAGTGTGCGACCTCGTGATCCAGCCGATGGATGACCTCCCAGTTTCGAACAACGTCTGTGGCGGCGCCACCTCCCACGACGATCGTGACCTGCTCACACGACAATGTTCGGAACAGCGATCGCAATCGATCCTGCAGATCAGGCAGCGTCAAGAGACTGCCGCCAACTTTCACGAGCACATTCCGCATGAAACTCTCACCTGATTCAGAATGGATTCGCGGCACACACGTCCCACGAATAATGGATTGATAGTCGTCAGGTATTCTGGTTTGACGTAAATGCAGAAGTGAATGATCCGTTGTCCGAAACGGCATCCATCGGGCATCGTGACAAATCAACAGCGCTGCCGAAATCGTTCCAGTCGCGCCAAACGCTCACAACCGACAATTGCGGCGGCCTGCGACCATCGAGCGTTGAACACTGAAATCACATCGACGAATCTGAAAACTCGGGCTAGAGTGAGCAGTGTTTACCTCCCGTCTAGTTTGGCTTCCGATGTGACCTTCGCG
>JAQBWV010000405.1 GCA_027624335.1 Planctomycetota bacterium | reverse complement strand
CCCATGGTGAAACTCCCCGGAGGGCACCACACCAGCTTCATCTGCAACGCGTTGTCCAACCGCTCGTCGCCGGGCTTCAGGGTTCCGGGCACCACCGGTGGAGTCGGGGCCGGGATTGGACGCGGACCCGGGATCGGCCGCGGCGTTGTCCCCAGCAGAAGGCGGTCAATTTCCTCTTTTGCATACGGGATGAACGCGGCGGACGGGAACTTGCCCCGGTTGAAGTTGCGAGCGATCGTCACGAACTCGCGATCTTTCGCCTGCGACGGGTTGGCCTTTGCCAGCGCGTCGGCCAGTCGCGTGCGGAACTCGGCGGTGAACGGGCCACGCGTCGGTTGCTTGCGGATTGTGGCGATCAGGCTCGTCAGGTCGTCGGCTCGCAGAGCCAGCGGGAGTTGTCTCGCGGCGACCGGAGCGGTCAGGAACGGCGTCTGCTTCGGTTTGCCGGAGTCCTCGGTCCACTTCGTGACGCTGGCCGCGACGAAGTCCGAGACGGCTCCCAGACGCACCAGTTGCTGGGCATCGGCGGCGGCACCGCCTCGCAGGGCTTCCAGAAAGCTGTACGTGAACACGCCGTGCCCGACGCCGCCCAGTCCGTCGGCTTCGAAGCTGAACTCGTTCGGGCCGCAGGACGCCAGCTTGGACTGGCCGGTTGGCTTCTTCAGTTCGGTCGCGAACGCTGCCGAGCTTTTCTCGGTCGCCGCGCCCGTGCTGCCGCCGCGAGCCGGGATGCGTTCCTGGCAGGCATCGACCAGCAGCACGCGATGCCCGGCTTTCGAACCGTCTTCCGGGTTGCCCATGTGAAACTCGATCGTCGCCAGCGGGACGGCGGTGTCGCGCAGCAACTGCCGCGAGCCGTCGCTGGGCATCACAAAGGCATCGCTGCCCTGATTGAATCCGTGGGAACTGAACGAGCACACGAACAGATCGCTGTCCAACCGGCCCTTCGTCTTCGCCTGCAGGAACGTCGTGAGAATCTTCGACCGCTCGGCCCCGCTGATCGTGGCTCCGGCTTTGCGGAGCTGTTCGAGATGCTGCCGCACGATCTCGGCTTTGGGATCAGGCTCGCCACCGAGCAGCAGGTAGCAGTTCTGCGGCGGGATGAGCTTCAGCTCGAAGGCAAACAAATGCGCGGTTTCGATGGCATCATGCACGGCGTAGTACAACCGGCTGAGTCCCGGATCAGTGGTGAATTCATTCACCCCGACAAACATCCCCGCACTGCCGGGCGAGGCATCAGACTTAAGCGGCTCGAAGACCGCGTTCGGTCGCACACCAACAGCCCGAGTGTTGTCCTGTGCCCGCAATGCGGAGAGGCCGGCCAGTGACAAGAGGACGCCCAGAACGACCAGATACCGGATTGCCAGCCACCGTTCGGCGTGTCGCGTCGAAATGGAGTTCATGTTTCAGCCCCTTCGGTCGTGAACTGTTCTTTGATTGACGGCCCAAGTCTCCACAGACAGACGCTGGCCATCAAGCACACTGGATGACATTTGATCCCGATCACCGCTGACTGCCCGACTGCGGATCACGGACGTGTGGTGAAGGTCCAGCGGGCGGTGGCCCAGTCGTTGGGGGCGAACTGCCGGGTGAGATCGACATCTGCCGGAGGTTGCGGGCGAGTGACGGGTTGCGGGCGAGTGGTTGTCGCATTCGGGTTGGCTCCGACGCCGATGCCCTTTTTGCCACGGATCGACTTCGCGTTGCCCAGCGAAACGATCCCGCTGTCCGACCGTGCGAGAGACGCCGCGTCGAGACCCTCGATCTGCAGCGGGCGTCGGGTGGCGATCACGCGAATCTGAGTCGGCCCGTGCGGTGGTTCGGCAAAGAACTGGAAGCCCATCTCCGGCGTGGGGATGGGCAGTGAGCGACCTGCCTTGAGCTGCAGTTCCGGATGCCACTTGTTCGGCACCAGCACCTGGACGTCGCCGTTCCGATCGATGCCCAGCACCGTGATGAAGCAATCGGAAGTTGCCTTGAGCACACAGGGAATGACTTCTCCCTCGCGGAAGTTGTGCCGGTCGTCGCCGCTGCTGACCGTCACCTGCAGCGTGCTCGCATGATTGTCGGCGTCGAGCAGGTCGACCTTCGTCGCTTCCACATGATGCTTCGGCGCTTCCACTCGCTGAGCGCCACCGGCTGCCTCCAGTTCCGGATCCACTCCGAAGTACGGCAACCCAAGCGGCTCGAACTTCAACGGCTCACCCAGTCCGGTGAGGTCCGCGATGCGCCGGAACTCGACGACGTACAGTTGCCGCTGCATGCCGGATCGTTCGAGCCGACTTTGCAAGTGTCGAGTTTCACTCTCGCGACCGAGCAGCTTTGAGAACTCCTGGACGCTCAGCCCGAAGCCAGCCGCAGCCATCGGCAGATCGAGATTCCGGGCGAAGCGGTCGAACAATGCTCGCACAGGTTCGTTCGGTCCGGTCGCGGTCAGACCGGCGTCGCTGAGTGCCTTGCGGAACGACGCCCGGTCCTGTTCGAGCAGCCGGCCGAACGTCGCCGGTTCGGGATACAGCGCGTCGATCAGCTCGCGATCCGCAGCGCTGAAGCGACGAAAGTTCTTCAACGCGTCACCGCGAACCTTGTCGAGACTCGCCGCCTGAGCCGGGTTCTCCGGCTTCATGCCGTCATAGTGGCAGCTCAGACACGACACGCCGTTGATGATTGCGCCGCCGGGCATCGAGTCGTCATGCACGATCGCCGACGGAGCAATGCTCAACCGCTCGCCGTTCGACTTCACCAGCACGTAAGCCTGAAACCCGTTCGGCAGGCGATAGATGATTTCACCACCGTCGTGACGGAAGGCGGCTTCGGTGTTGAAGGCTCCGACCGGCCCGAGCGGGTTCTCGAAGAAGTTGCCCGCTCCGTCGTTCGCCCCGAAGTCGTAGCTGATGTGGTAGTAACCGCCGGGGAAGACAGTCCGCTCCAGCAGCCGGTTGTTGACCGAGACCTTCGAGATCGCAAAGCCCGCGCGATGCACCTCACGGTTGCGAATCTTCTGCAGCCGGGTCACTCCCAGCCGGTGCTCCAGTTCGTCGAGCTGCTTCGGGATTCCCACCAGATCGTGGTACAGCGGCGGCTGCGACGTCGCGAAGACAAACCAGTCCGCCCGCAGGTACGGGAAGCTGCTGCTGGTGAGCGAGTAGACCGACCGGCCGACGCCGTCGCGGTGCAGCAGCCCATACGGATAGTGCCGCACGATGCCGTCCCAGTCGCCAGCCGACCAGCCGATGTCCCGCAGGTCAAAGCGGAAGATCGTTCGCTCCGCATCGACGGCGACCACCTTCTTCACCGCCTCGGAGCGATCGGTCCCCAGCACGTCACTCGACCGCGACAGACTGTTGAGCAGCTTCACGACCGCCTGACGATACAGCTCCAGCTCGTCCCCGCTGACGGCCTCCAGGTTGTGGAGATTCGTGAGTGTGAGATACCGCGCGTTCTTCAAATGCAGATCACGAAGCTGGCCGAGGTCCGCAGCGATGCGTTCGACAATCGCTCGTTCGGGGATCAGCGTCCGTTGTTCGCGTTTCGCCGCCGCGGAGACCTGCTCGCGATACGTGTCACTCGGCCCGCCGCGGTCGATCCACTTCAGAACGTCGGCCTTCTCGGCTTTGGTGAGCGCGCCGTTCCACTCGATCTCCTTCCACTTCTGCTTCGGCATATCGCCGTCCGCGATCATCTCACGCAGGTACGACGCCTGTGGCTGATCCGAGTCAAAGTAGCCGTTGTCTGGATCGCTCAGCCGGGTGAAGTCGAGCAGATAATCGACGTCGCTTGCGCCGGCACCGGGCTGGCCGTCATGACAGACCGAGCAGCGGGCTTTGAACGCGGCCGAGACCTTCTGATCGAGTTCGTCGCCGGAAATCTCAGCCGCGCCGACCGTCCCCTGGTCGACAGCGCCGGCAGCTACGGTCAGCAGCAGAGTGAGAATGAGCATCGGTTTCATCGGTATGTCCTGAAACAAGGAAGTGAAAGACGTGACCGCAGATGGAAACGTCGCAGTCAGGAAGTTTCTTCCCACGATTTTTCGAGAGCCGCCGGATTTTCAGA
>JAQBWV010000404.1 GCA_027624335.1 Planctomycetota bacterium | reverse complement strand
CTTCCGGACGAATCGTCACCTGCGAATGCGGCTTGATATTCAAACCACCGGTGAGGGCGTAGACCGACGTTCCGTCGTTCTTCCACCATTCGGCTCGTGCACCAACTCCGACGCAGTCAGTCATCTGATAGATCAGGTACTGGTTGATGGCAACAACATCGTTGTCAGCAGCGTCCGCACGCAGGAAGTCGTTGTGCAGGACGTAGTTCAACTTGTCGTTAATCTGCCAGTCCAGAACGGCACTTGATGCGTAGCCATCACCAATCAGGCCAAAGTTGCCAATGCTGGTGATGTATGTAAAGCTGATGTCGTCAGACAACGAGGTACTGAAACCACCGAGGAAGTTGCTCCCGCCAGCGTTCTGTTGGAACCCGGTGTCCCAACCAGCAGTCCAGCCAGCGTAAACTTCCATGTCGTCGCTTACTTTCTGAGTGACAACGACACCGGTATGAGTAAACGGCTCGCTGTTATTCATTGAGTAAGCGTGGGTGAAGAAGAAGTTGCCTGTCGCAGGAACGACTTCGTAGCCGTGCAGCGTGTAGAAGTGACCAGCTTTGACGGTGGTGTCACCATTCGTTGCTTCGACATACAACTGAGGAATCGCCCAGCCGAAACCGGCACCACGATTGAATCCATTGTCCGTGTCGAAGTGTGGTTCAGAGTTTCCAAACGACTGTGTGTTTGGAGCGTCGGTACCGTAGACAAAGTCAGCTCGGTAACCCATCGCCCATTCGCCGCATTCGCTCTCAGCGGCCTTTTCCAGGTAAATCCAACCTTGATTCAGGTTGAACTCTTCTTCCTGGCCAAGAGCGTTGAAGAGAGTCGCTTCACTCGTGTAGCCGAACTGAGCGTGACCGCCGACTTCAACACCATCGAAAATGTTGAACTCTTCCTGGTCGCAACGCAGACCGAACAGATCGCAGCCGTCGCCACTGCAGCCATCAGTACGACAGCCGGCGTCGCCGCAAGCGGCTCCGCAGACTTCGCCCGCCAGGTTGTAGGACGTCTGTGCGAAGACGTGATCCGGATTCGCGACATCCGTAATCGGACTCACGTCTTCCGCCATTGCCATGGTCCCGGCCATCAGCGTCACTCCGACGCCAGCCACACAACGAAGGCCTTTCAGCCAATTCCATTTCCTCATGTCTTGCTCCTTCGATTCCTGCAGGAATTCCGAGAATCGCAGAGAGTGCAGCCAGGAGAGAACGAACGGGCGCTCATGCTTCTCCAGCCAACTATTGGCGTCTGACTACCTTGCTCCACTTGAACCAAACCGGTCCCATCCGCCGGATCCATCGGCTCAAGGACCGCTACGACCGGTGTCTGGATTGACGTAACATTTGCACTCAGAAGATGAGGCGCACCTCAATTTCGCAGAATGCAAGTCGTTACGTAGTGTTTCGGCTGAATTAAGTGGCCACTCTGAGGATTACAATCGGTACTCCACCACCTTGCCCTATCGTCAATGTCCGCCGAATTGTGAATTTCGGCACATGCCGCAGCGTCGATTGCTAACCGGAAGGGCTTGTCAGAGGCATGCTGAGGTCACCCACCATCACTCGGGAACTTATCCAGAATCAGTCAGGAGCATTTGGTGAACTGCCGATAGACCCTGTCGGATGAGTCCAACAAGACCCGAGGACTTGGCGCCGGACCGGGCGATAACCGGTTCACGTGGCAGTTGAATACAGCTTGAAATCGCCGTCCATCGGCGGGGTCGAGGACTAGTTCAACGCTACAGAACTCTGGAAAACAGGTCGTCAGCCGCAATCGGGCTGGCGGCCTGTTTTCGTTTTTCGAGTCATACCTCCGCTGAATAGATGCATGAAGATCGGCTCACTGATCCTGGGAAGGCTCCGTTTGGGCGACGATCAGGTCGCCGAGACACTGCATTTCACCTTGCGTGCATCCTGCGCTGACACAGACTCTTAGCCGACTTGTACCGCGAGGCACCGTTGGAGGCCGAATCGCCCCGACGAGATACCCCTCCTCAAGTAACCGTGCGGCCAGTTGTGGTGCCGCCTCGGGGACACCCGTTCGAACCGGCACAATCGGGCCTCGTCCTTCCGCCGAAAGTCGGCCCGCGAGCCGACTGCGAAACGTCTCGCTGAGCTGATGCAGATGCTCCCGTCGCTGCGGTTCCGCGCGGATCAGCTCGAGGGACTTCGCAGCAGCCGCACAGATGGCGGGCGGCAAAGCTGTCGAAAACACCTGAGTTCGCGCCGCATGCCACAACCAGTCGCGCAGTGAACTCGAACAGGCCACAAACCCGCCCAGCGTCCCGATGGCCTTGCTGAGCGTTCCGATGCGGACTTCGACTCGATCCTCGACGCCGAAATGCTCACACACGCCACGGCCATTCGCTCCGAACACGCCGGTTCCGTGAGCTTCGTCGACAATCAGCTGCGCACCGAAACGCTCGGCCAGATCGCAGAGGTCCGGCAGTGGCGCAAGATCGCCATCCATGCTGAACACGGCATCCGTCACGATCCACCGGCGACCGGCGATCTGCGGCTTCTGCAATTCACGCTGCAGGACTTCCAGACGATCATGCCGGTACACCCGCAACCGAGCACCCGACATTCGACAACCGTCAACAAGGCTCGCATGATTCAGGCGATCACAGAAAATTCTGTCCTGATGCTGCACCAGGGCTGAGACCGTCCCCACATTTGCGGCATAACCACTGGGAAAAAGAATCGCGGCTTCGGTTCCCTCGAAGTCACAGATCGCCGCTTCAAGACGCTGGTGCCACGGCGAGCGACCGCTCACCAGTGAGCTGGCTCCTGAACCGACACCCGCTTCATCGAGTGATTCTCTAGCCGCCGCCACCACTCTCGGATCGTGTGCAAGATTGAGATAGTCGTTCGAAGAGAGATTCCGCACGCGGCGACCATCGACTTCGCACCAGCCATCCGGCAGTGAAGTCACCGTGCGAACATCCCGCCAGAGTGCGTCGTCTCGGAGACGTTGCAGTTCGGCGTCCAGCCAGTCGAAACTCACGGTTGCGATCTCCGCTGGAATGCTCGATGTGGATCAGCCTGCCGCCAGCAAACAGTTTCAAAACAGCGAGACAAATCTACTGCAGAGCGATTCGATGATTGCTGAGTCGCCGAAAACCGGTCTCTGAAATCAGATAATTATGTTCAATGCGCACGCCGCCGACACCTTCTACATACAACCCTGGTTCGAGCGTCACCACATCCCCGACGACCAGAGTGTCGTCGCTTTCGGGAACAAGAATCGGCGCTTCTGGATGCCCGAGGCCCAGACCATGCCCAGCATGATGGACGAGCGGCGAAAAGCCAGCCTCTTCCATCACGGCGGAGGCCGCCCGGTAAACATCCCGCGCAGCAGCTCCAGCTTTGAACACGCTCTCACCCGCCGCCATGGCGCCTTCACAAACCGCGAAGATCTGTTCCTGCTCCGCTGACGGCGTGCCGACCGCAATCGTGTTCGTAAAATCGCTGCGGTACCCATTCAGGACAACCGAATAATCCAGGATGAGCATGTCTCCGGCTCGAAGTGTTTCGGTCGTCGGCAAGCCACCCCGCTTCGGAATCTCCGCATTCACCGCCCGGAAATCTCCGTAAACGATCGCTGGACATCCCGCCACTGCAACAGCCGCCGATTGAACTTCCCGGTAAACATCGAGTTCGGAAACTCCCGCAGTGACGAATTCCAGAGCGCGCGAGTGTCCGGCTTCGCAAGCTCGCATGCAACTTTCCAGAAGTGCGATCTCGTCCGGTTCTTTCTGACGTCGCAGCTCGCGAACAACGCTGCCTAGTTCGAGTGACCGCGTCTCTGCTGACAAACGCAGCCGGTCAGCCGCCATCATTGGTAACCATTCGGCTTCGACCAGACCACGCCCCTGCATCCGATCCGAAACCGACTCCAGCGCCGAAAACAGGGCATGATCTCGATTGCTTACCGAATGCTGATGGTCGTACCACTTCTCAATGATTTCATCGTCGACAAACGGTTCGCTCGCTGCCGACCGACGGCTGAAATTCTCAGCAATCAGCGTTGCTTTGTCCGCACGCTCCAGCAGCAGCA
>JAQBWV010000082.1 GCA_027624335.1 Planctomycetota bacterium | reverse complement strand
CCGTGCGTCTTTACAAATTCATCCATCAGGGAAGAACAGCCTCGCTGTCTGTGATGGCTCTGCTGTCGGTTGTCGCCCCGCTGCTTGTTATCGTGTTGCTTTCTCGCTTGTTGCCCCGAATCTGCATGAGGATCACACCAGCGAAGGCCAATCGCGACTGAGCCTGCACTTGAGGCACGCACCCTGCGACTACCGTTCTACATTCCTATGAAGTTCCGATGACACAGTCCGTCTGGAGTTTGAAAGATGTCACACTCAACGGGCGAGTTCGTCCGCGACTGACCAGCGTGTCGCTCGAGATCCCTTCAGGCGTGACCGCAGTGCTGGGCAGTTCGGGGGCGGGGAAGTCTTCGTTGCTCGGGGTGCTGACGGATTTCGAACAGCCGCACGCTGGCAGTGTTTCGTTTCGAACGACGGGATCTGCTGCCAGCCTGCCGCTGTTCTGGAGTCCGCAGGACGACGGACTGTGGCCACACTTGAGCGTCCAGGAGCACATCGAATACGTCCGCCCGTCGACGCCGCGAATCGATCGGTCAGTGATGCAATGGCTTGACCTGCTGAAGCTGGGAACGCTGAAAGATTCACGTCCCGAACTGTTGTCTCAGGGCGAACGTTGCCGCCTGGCGGTTGCCCGCACTCTGGCGTCAGAAGCTTCGGTCGTCGTGATGGATGAACCGCTGGTGCATGTCGATCCGTTGTTAGCTCACGACTGCTGGCAGGTGATTGACGCCCATCTTCGACAGCACTGCTCAGCAGCGATTTTCACGACACATCACCCAGACCCCGTGCTGCGATACGCCAGCAACGTTATCTGCCTGCAGGACGGCGCCGTCACGTTCAGCGGCTCGGTTCACGCTTTGTATTCTGAACCTCCGACCAGAGAACTCGCCTGGCTGCTTGGCCCGTGTAATTGGTTTGGTCGGGCGGAAAACGATGCCGAAACTGCTGTCGGCTGTCTGGCGAGTCTCACGCGTGACGCACCATGTGGTGACAGCAACCATCGCGAGTGGCCCGCCTGCGTCCGTCCTGCGGATCTTGAAGTGCGCGCAGACGCCCTCGGAGGGTTCGTCGTCGAAGTTGTCGCTCAGGCTGCGACCGTTGCAGAACTACGTCTGCGAGCCCGCGATTCTAACGTGTATTACGACGTCTACGTTTCTCGAGTTGCCCACGACATCGGTATCGGCGAAGCGGTGCAACTCGCGTTGCTGCGCAAGTCGCCATAAGTTGTTGCAGGCTGCGTTTCGCTACGCTTCACACACCCTGCACTGCATGACTCAGATGTACGAGAAGTACTTCGTTGCTTCTAACCCGCGTTCACTTGACTCTTTGCGTGATGGGGCAGCAGAGTCGTGCGGTACGCCTGAAGTGGGCGGACGAGCGACTTTTCCAGAGCCAGGCGACGCGACTGCCAGTTTTCAGAGGAGTACCCTCGAGAGCTTCGCAGAGCCGTCAGAACCTCGAAGGCTCTGTCGATCACGGCGAGACTCTTCTCGATATCGTTCAGCACGATCTTCGATGAGCCGGGCGAAGTGCCACCGCGGTTGTGCCATCGATCGTGAAGAACCTGCAGCAACGCATCGAGCTGATCAGATCGGTCGGCTTCGTCGGGGATCGCTTCCGGGTGCTGGCAGATCAATTCAATGGCGGCGACCACGTTACGCACGGCCTGGTCAGTGGGGGCGCTGAAATAGATTCGATGAAGCCGGTGTCGCAACTCGATGTCGAAGTTGGTCTCGGAATCCCGCGACGCCAGTTCTGCAATTTCCTGATGCAGAAACAGGCTTAACAGCGGATCATATGGCTGGGCAAATGCTTCGACCTGATGCAGTGTCGCCCGGTCCGGTGCTTCCTGTCTGGCGGCTGCACCCAACGCCTTGAAGTAGTCGAGACGCCGGTTCGCGACTCGCCGCAGTTGGTTGAACGGCTCCTCACTTTTAACCTGCATGATCTCAGACGGCACTGACCTGGTCAGTCGCTCCCGCACTTTTCGGCGATAGAACCAGTATTCATCAGGGTGTTCATGGATCAGTTCTCGCTGGGAAGTCAGCTCGGCCAGTCGGCTTTGCACGTCCGGATCCAGTGCGTCGTCGCCGACGGCGTACTTCAACGTCTGAGCATGAGGGCCGATTTTGCTCATGATCGCCGAATATTTATTCCCCCAACGCATGATTTCCCAGGGAAGGAAGCACGTCAGTCGACTGTCAGAGACGCTGCAGATTCGGCGCAGCGATTCGCCGAATGCGGTCGTCAGTCTTTTGTCCGTATACACCGAAAGTTGTAGCGGCGTGCACCAGTCCCAGCCCATTTGAGCGAGTACGAATCGCACATTCGGTCGCTGCAATCGCTCGACAACTCCTGGGCGGATAACTCCCTCAGGGCTGTCAGTGCCAATCAACAGAAATTTGCCTGGAGCAATTTCAATGGCGGCGACTTCCGCAAACACCGATTGCCAGGTTTCGACGATCAGCTGCAACGCGTCCGGTCCAAAATCTGCATAATCGAGCGGTTGGCAGAACAGGCCTCCGCCCCGCAATGCGCTGGCTGCGGATGTCAGAAACTCAGTCGTGACCATCGATGCTGAAGTCGCAATTCCGGGATGATCCGCAGAGGCGATGATGATGTCGGCGCTGTCGGTGGATGTTCTCAGCTTAAGTAACGGTTCAGCGGTCTGAATCGTGACCCTGGCGTCGTCCAGCGGGTTGGTCTCGACTTTCGAGAAGACATGCTCCGACACGGCATCCAGCAGTCTCTGATCCGAGTCAACGCAGACGATGGATTCGAGTGGGAATGTGATACTCGTTTTCAACACGGCTCCTGAGCGAACTCCCAGTAGCAACAGGCGAGCTGGTCCTTCGTGGAGGACCAGCGGAATGATCGCCTGTAAGGACTCGGCAGATGGCTGCGTGCAGATGCTGGTGTCACAGCTGACAGAAGAAAGCGGCAGACCTGATTCTCGAATCTGCAACTGTCGGCCCTGGTACCGCCAGAACGTTAGCGTTCCGTGATCGGATTCCGCTGTCGCGATGCAGCGTCCTTCATCGAGGTACGGAAGAATGTCCGTTCGTTCTTCTCGCTGATGAGTGACAAACACCGCCGTGTCAAACAGCAGTTTGGCAGACAACTGAGGATCATACCGCTCAGCGAGCAGCGGCCCGGCCAGAACGAACAGCCAGCAGAAAGCAATCGTTGGACGCCATGCCGAGCGCCACGACTCACGATGGAAGCAGTCAGCGAGAGCAACGGCGGCCAGCAGCAGCGACAATCCGGCGACCGACCCGGCAACACCGATTCCTGACATCCCCCACCAGCAGGTCGCGAGCCACCCGCCGACGAACGCAACGGCCAGACCGCAAGGTTCGAAATACGACGAGCTGATCGATTGCGATTCTGTTTCGTTGACCATTCGCTCAGCGCCTCGCCATGCCAGTACCGCACCCAGCGCGAGGCCGACGGGAAAGACACAGACACTCGTAATGAACGCCCGCGCGGCTCCACCGAAGATGATGCTGGACACACCCGAATTCAATTCCAGGCAAATACGCACCAGGCCTGGCCACGCCCCGAGAACAGCGATGGACCACACGGTCGCAAGCAACAGCAGGTGGTGTGGCTGATAAGACGTTCTCTGCAGGGCTCGTGGTGAATAGACCGTAACGAGCACAACCGACGACCACTGAATGACACTTTGCCAGGCAGCGGCAAAGAACAGCTGCCCGCCGATTCGATTCAGAAACGCAAACAGACTGCCGCATGCCAGCGCGACAACCACCACCACAAGTGAGGTCGATAGTCCGGCAGCAAGTGTGTCTTGCGCGGGGCGAGAACACGCGGTAGATTCGGCAGTCAGGGCTGGCCCGGCAGATTCAGCAGCAGTTGCTTGCATGAGCGATCGGTTCCGGAACAGCAGCAAGGCCTCCGTCGCAGCGCCCAGTGCGCCCAGCGCCAGAGCGATCCACATCACGGCGTTCAGTCCGACCAGTCCAGAGACGACAGTTATGGAAAACGCAGCGGCAACGGCGGCAACGCCTAGACGCCGATCGCGACTGAGCGGGTTCGTCTCCGCCGCCCGTTGCGGCTCAGGACGCAGCAGCCACAACGCGACCGCCGTGAAGGGCAGCAGCCACGAGACGCTTAGACCTGCGCCCAGAATCAGGATTTTCGCTGTCGTTGATTCAGGCAGTGTTGCACCCGCGAGTCTGTCAATCGCGCTCCAGCCAGCAGCGTAAAGAACGTTCGAAAAGAGGACCGTTGCCGCGGCGAACGCGTGCAGCATCACAAGCATGCCGAGCGGGTAGAATCCAGTGCGCGACGACTGGAGTTTCGCCAGCCCGACGTTGATGGCTGCGGCTGCCCCGACAGCGAATAACACGACAATTGCCAGCGAGGTCTGGCTGGCAAGGGACGTCCCGAAACCGGCCTGCGCCTGCTGAAGCCAGCAAACGATGTAGATGCCGCACGCAACACTTGTCGAACAATTGGCATTTCGAGCTGAAACGAGACGCGAGGCAATTCCAGCCGGGGGGGATTCGAGCGGCATAGCATCCATGCTTGATAACGGAAAACTGGCGACCTGAAACTCCTTCAGGGGTACGGACTTGTAGCCGAATCCGCCAACTTTCGGCAATACAAATCGTGGCGACAGTCGACACCTTGCGATAGCCTTGGAGCAAATCAAACGTTGAATAGCCATCGGCATTTCCGTTTGTCTCCCCGAAAGCGTCCGTAAGCTGGTTGAGTCTGCCTTTTTTCTCAGGAGCATGCCGTGAAATCTGATTGCGTGTTGCAAACTCAAGCAACGCGACATTTGGTCGCCTGCGTGATAATCGCTGCCGTCGTGCTGGTTTTCCTGGATGCAGCCTGCCTTGCGCAGTTCGCTGGTGGAGGCGGTGGAGGACAAGGCGGTGGCGGTGGCAATCAGGGCAACAATGCCGGGGGAATTGTCATTGATGCTGAGGGTGTCGTGACTCCCGCTTTTGCGAAGGAGACGACCGTTCGGCTGAATCAGAAACGCCAGGAAGCTCTCGCGGCTGAAAACCTGCCGAGCGATGTCAATGTTTCCAGTCCTGTGAGAAAGGTCTCGCTGGTTCGACTTGAAAAGGCCAGCCGCGAATTCGCGGACCAGAACAAGCATGTTCCCACTGAAATGCAGTTTCTGGCCGGTCTCCAGCGAATCGACTACGTCTTTGTGTATCCGGAAACGGGCGACCTTGTCATTGCAGGACCGGCCGAAGGATTCGCGCCGAACGCGATTGGCCGAGTCGTGGGCACATCGACCGGAAGGCCCCCGCTGCGTCTTGATGATTTGATCGTCGCTCTGCGAACGGTTCCGCAGTCGTCGCTCGTCGGCTGCTCAATCGATCCAACGGATGAAGGGCTCGCTCGCTTCAACGAATATCTCAATCGCAACAGCTTTGCGACGACCGTTGCGGTGATTCAGCAGCGGTTTCGCGAGATGACTCGCGCGATGGGAACTCAGAACGTGACCGTCTTCGGAGTTCCCGCAGATTCCCACTTCGCCAGCGTGCTGGTTGAGGCGGATTATCGCATGAAGCTGATGTCCGTCGGCCTTGAACAGCCGAAGCTGGCGCGCTGGAAGAGCCATCTTCAACTGAGCGGGACTGGCGAAAATACACTACAGCGCTGGTGGTTCACGCCACTGTACGATCAGTTTCAGCAATCGGAAGATGGCAACGCGTTCGGGTTCTCTGGGCAACGGGTTCAACTGATGTCGCAGTCGGAGCAGGTCAGCGCGAGCGGGAAGAGATCTGCCACCGCGTTTACCGCTCAATCCACTGCAAAGTTCGCCAGGCAGTTCACTGAGCGGTACGAAGAAGTCGCCGACGTTTCGCCGATCTTTGCCGAACTCCAGAACATCATTGATCTGGCGATCCTGGCAGCATTGTTTGAGAAGGAGCGGCTTCCGCAGCGAGTCAACTGGTCGATGCAACTGTTCCTGAACGAGGACCAGGCACCGCTGGCGAAAGGTAATTCCCCGTCAAAGGTGGCGTCGGTCTGCAACTATCGTAAAGCGGGCAGTGGAATCATCGGGCTGGTTGGAGGCGGCGTCACCATCTCGCCACAGCGTCTCCTCCGGCAGGTGACGTTCGATCGGGAAGGAAATCGGGAACTCGAAAGCAGCGCTCGAGATTCCATTCCGTCGGCAGGGCTGAAAACCTGGTGGTGGGACTGAATTTCGGGTGACCGAGTCCTGTTTCGGACTCATTCCCGCGACGCTGCATAGCAAAACGCCCGGATTACCAATGGCAATCCGGGCGTTTCAGTTATTGCGAGACAGGGAAGTTTCGTTTCCGTGTCACTATCTCAGCCGGAGCGACAGTCCGAATCCACCGATTCGAGTCTGGATGTAAGTGTTGTCACGGTGACGACTGTATGGCGAGCTGTTGCTTCCGATGGTGAATCCGGGGCTTCCGTGAAAGCTGCTGTGTCCACGGGAGTCGTTACGCCCATCAGAGAAATCGTGGCCGGGTTTTCCGAGACTTCCCAGCGGCAGTACCTGGCGATGTGTGTCGATTTGAGTGCGCGACAGAACTGGAGCGGGTGCCGGGCGACCGAATGAGGACACATGGCCATGTGCTGAGTGATGATGAGCCCGGTGGTATTCCACCATGACAATCTGAAGGTCCTGCTTCATCTCGCGAAGTTCTCCGTCAATTTCGTCAATCCGTCGGGCCAGGCTGGCGAAATTCGCTCGGTCGACGCTCCTTGGATGGCACAAGGCGAAGCTGCTGCTGAAGCGACGAACGGAGCACTGGCATCCGGTGACCCATTCTCGAAGAGCTGAGATCCCTTCCTGAACTTCGCAGAACTGAGCGTCCAGTCGGGCAGTTACCGCTTCAATAGCCAGGACATTACCACTGCATTCGGAGAGTTCGTGGAGTTGATGAGCCGTCTGAGAGACTTCGCCAAGTCCTACACATAAGTACTGAAAGATCGGCGAGGGAGCGTGGCGGAAGTTGTATTTGACGATGGCTTCAGCTCGCTCGGCTTCGCGTTCGATGTCACGTGAATGGTCGTCGATGTGACCGTAATGGCCGGCCTGAGCGGCTGTGCCTGTCAGGATCACTGCAAGGCCGAAGATCAATCCGTGGACGAGTGTTGTTGCTGTTGATTTCATCTCATGCTCCTTGCTGGTTTCGAGTGTTGGCTGAATCAATTTTCCATTGTTGACTCAGCCAGGCAATGATTCCTGAAGGAAGCAAGCAGTGTGCCAAAGGAGTTGCGATGTTGTTCATGATTAGATCGTAACCTGTTTAGTATTATATGCTTACCGATAGTGTGTTATTGTCTTTGAGTTTCCCGGCACAGGTCGCGAAGTTAGTAGCTGTATTCACTGTGACTTGTTTCGGCGATTATGTGTGTCGAAGTGATTCTTCTTCGAGTCTGGATTAGTGGTTCGGATGTCAGAGTTGAAGGGCAGTGAAGAAGGTAATCGTACATCTGGAGACATGCTGCAGGGTGCGCTTCACACACCCTGCGAGTACTGTCGGCATCACTGGATGGACGGGTAATTTCTCCGCCGCTCTCTGGTCTCCGAGCGACTGTTCATGGCGATCTGGTCGGTATTTCTGAGAGTTCTGTCCGAGCTGCCTTCTGCCAGTGTTGTGCTGAATGGTGTTCTGCTAGTGTGGCGGGATTCCTGGCACCTTTGATTCTCTTCAGACTCCCTCGATTCGGAACAGACACCTTGCCGCGTCATGATCCAGAGGTCCTTCGGGCCGTCAGCATGTACCAGCTTGGGCTGCCACGGATGCCCGTGTCCGGTCGCTCGGGAGATCTGCTAGGTCGAGGCACCGGGACGTCGCTGGAGTTTCAGGAATACCGCGAGTACATGCCGGGCGACGATATTCGCCACCTGGACTGGTCTGCGTATGCACGGTCGGACTCGTTGATGGTGCGGTTGTATCGAGAAGAAATCAGCCCGCGCATGGATGTGCTGCTCGACGTGTCCCGGTCGATGTCAACGTCACCAGCTAAGATGCAGTTGGCTCGGCAGCTTTCGGCGATGTTCGCCATGATGGCGGGCAGGACGGGCAGCCAGCCGACCGTCTGGTTGCTGGGCGACGAAGTGCCGGCAGCGTCAGTGCATCTCGAGACGCTGGACTCGCTCGACGCAGTCCCATTCCAGGCGGTTGGAACAATCGATGCATTGCTGGCGGATCATGCTGTTCCGCTCAAGCGGCAGGCGATTCGAGTTGTGATCAGCGACTTCCTGTTTCCTCATGAGCCAGGGCAGCTGATTCGCCGACTGGCGGGGGAAGCGAGCGTGCTGTGGCTCATTCAGATTCTGACGTCGTGGGAGGCAGACCCGATTTCAGCCGGTGGTACCCGCTTGATCGATATTGAATCCGGGTACGAGACCGACGTGTATCTCAACCTGCAGACGATTGCTGACTACAAGCAGAGGATGAACGGACTCCAGCAGGAAATCGCGCTGCATTGCCGTCGGCATCACGCGGTTCCTGTGACCCTGACTGCTGACCAGGGCCTTTCGGTCGCTTGTCGCGAAGAGCTTTCACGTGCCGAAATTCTGCGGGCATCCTGACCAGGAAGCAGTCATATCATGGAATTTGCGAATCCACTGGGACTATTGGGGCTGCTGGCTCTTCCGACGATCATCGCGATTCATCTGTATCATCGCCGGTTTCCCCCATTACTGGTGGCCGGGCTGCACATGTGGGGAGCGGAAGTTCGAGTTCCCACTGCCGGTCGCAAACGGGAGCGGCTTCCGATTTCGTCGTCGCTGATTCTGGAGCTGCTGGCTGCTTTGTTGCTGACGATGGTCCTGGCTCAGCCTCGTCTGAGTGATTCCGGAAAAGTCGTGCATTTGATAGCGGTGCTGGATAATTCCGCATCAATGTCTGCGGTTGGTGTTTCAGGTACGTCTTCTCGTGGCCGTGCTGCTGCAGAGCTGGCCGAGCGGATGGAAGCGGCTCCGCGAGGAAGCCGAGTCACCCTGATCCTGACGGGCCACCGTCCAGTGATGCTCGCCGGGCCGGCTGTTGAGTGGGACGTCGCGGAAGTGGCGATCACAGAATGGAAGCCGACGCTGCCTCGTCACGATTTTCTGCCGGCTCTCGATATGGCTGTGCAGCTTGCCGAGAACGGCGGTGATGTGGCGTTCCTGACGGATGCTTTGCCGGAAGACGACCAGCCGATGCCGATTGAAGCGGAGATCGTTGCCGTCGGAGAGTCGCTCAGTAATGTGGCGATCACGGCGGCGCGATGGTCGGTCGATTCAGTAACGCTGACCGGACACATCTTTATGCGAATCAGGAATGAGGGCCCGCGTCCACTTTCGGCGTCTGTCGAGGGCCGGTCGGATGGTCAGGTTGTGTTTCGGTCGACGCTGGATCTTGCACCGGAAGAAGAGCTGCCGTTGGAGACCACTGTTCCAGGCGGACTGGGCCGACTGGTTGTCACGGTCAAGTCGCCACAGGATGCACTGGCGACGGACAGCATTGTTTCGCTGATTGAACCGAAAGTTCGAACTGTTCGCGTGGCCGTAGCGTTGGCGGAAGATCATTCCGCGACTGGACCGCTTCGCCGAGTTCTGAACATTACACCTGACGTTGACATATCCGACACGGAGTCTGCTCACCTGCTGGTCGCGAATGCGGGAACGTTGCCGGAATCACGCAGGGATCTGTGGTGGTTTGGAATCGGTCCCGTCGACCTCTCAGAAACCGGCACGCAGGCTGCTCGTGACCTGCTGGGGCCTTTCCTGAAGGAGAAACGTGATCCGCTACTGGAAGGAGTCTCTCTCGGGGGAGTTATCTGGGGAGGCGTGCAGTCCGTCACATTGAACGCCGCTCCGGTGATCAGTGCGGGTTCTGAGCTGCTGCTGTCCCGGCTCAACGGAACGCAGACTACGGCGTTACTCCTGAACATCGATCTGGGGCGATCGAATCTGGGAGAAAGCCCCGACTGGCCGATTCTGATCACCAATCTCGTCGAGCTGCGCCGCAACAGCCTGCCCGGCCTGAGACGCTGGAACTACCGACTGAACGAAGACATTCAGTTTCGCTTGTTCGAGGGATTTGCCGAGTCGACCGAGTCTGTCAGCCGGCGTCTGACGTTTCAGCGGATCTCGTCGAATGCCGAAACGACTGCGAAAGCGCGCCCTCGGAATCTCGCTCGAGCGGCTGTTGTCGAACTTCCGCCGCTTGACGAGACTGGTTTCTTTCGAATCAACGACGGTTCAGAAGTGCTGGGAGAATTCGCAGTCAACTTTTTCGACTCGGCAGAGTCCGATCTGACGAAACTGCGACCGGGAACGCGATTGCCGCCAGCCGACGGAAAAGGAACCGACTACACGATCAACAACCCGTTCACCTGGGCCATTCTGACCGGTCTGATTCTCATCATGGTTCTGGCATTTGCTGACTGGTACGTGCTTGGTCCTCGTCGCCCGGTGGTGACTTGATTCAACGCCAGAATGGGGTCTGACTTCTCGACGCGGATTCCCGGTCGAGAGGTGGTGTTCGGCGAACGCACGTTGATTCTCGATCTGAAGCGAGCCTATACTCGACGACCGTATTTCTTCCAGCGTGGCTGGTTTGCCACAACCAAAGAGGACCGGGCGACTGCCACCAATGATGCGTGCACGGCGCGCGTATCTTTCTCTGTAAGACTCTAAACCATCCGCAGCGGCAGTTTTCCGGCAGGGACACCGGATCGTTGCGAACTGTCAGGGAAATCTCATGCCCGGAGCTGCCTCTTCGAAGGATCGAAACCAGAATGTGCAGGAGTTCTTCGTCGGTGTTGACGTAGGCGGCACGAATATCAAGGCCGGCGTTGTGACCAGCAACGGTCGCCCGCTTTCCAGCATCGTTCTGCCGACTGAAGCTGAAAAAGGCCCGGAACAGGGGCTGAAGACGATCAGGCACGCTGTTACGGAAGCGGTTGAGCAAAGTCCGATCCGCCTGCGGAACATTACGGCGATCGGTCTGGCGACTCCCGGAACGCTGGACATTCCCAACGGCATTCTGATGGAGCCGGCGAATCTTCCGACGTGGCGACACATTCCCATTCGGCAGTTGATCAGCGACCACTTCGAAAAGCCGACGATTTTGCAGAACGATGCGAACGCTGCCGCGTATGGCGAGTTCTGGGGCGGGGCGGGGCGAGGAGCACACACGCTCGCGTTATGGACGCTCGGAACCGGAGTCGGCTGTGGGCTGATCGTGGATCGGAAAATCGTCGAAGGGGCTCATTCTCACGGCGGCGAATGCGGCTTCCTTTATCTTCAGATTGAAAACGGGCGTCCATGTGCAACGGGCATGAAAGGAACTCTCGAAGCGTACGCCGGAGCGGCGGGTTTCGTGGTTCGTGCTCAGGAAGCGCTCGACGCCGGAGGCCATTCGACCTTGCTGCGGAGACTTGTCGATTCCGGCTCGGAGCTGACACCTCTGCTCATTGCTGATGCAGCAACCGCTGGTGACCCTTTGGCGCTGCAGTTGATCGACGATACCGCAACGTTCATGGCATACGGAACGGCCAACCTGATGCACACCATCGACCCGGATGTCGTCCTGTTCGGCGGCAACGTGACGTTCGGTCGGAACGAAACCGAACTCGGTCGGCGGTTCGTGTCGCGAGTTCGTGACGAGATTAAACAGCTTTCATTTCCCGTTCCGGCTTCGAAAATTCGGATCGACTACGCCAGCCTCGGCGGCAGTGCCGGATTCATCGGCGCCGCAGGGTGTGCCTGGAACCAGTTTGGCGTCGAAGCCAGTGCGTGTTCCCGACATCACGCGTCATGACCCATCGCTGGCAAACTGATGCTGACAATCGTGCGAGTTTAGTTGTTGTGTAGGTTCGTTGAACAAGGGGCTCGTTCCATCGGTCGTTGAGTATGTTCCTGGCGTGCTGCAAAGACCATGGAGCCAACCCCTTCTTCAACGGGAAGAGCGGTCGACGCGCTGCGTCTACCCTGCATTTCCGTTGTTGGAGGTAGGATGTCTGTAGAATTCGATTTGCCAAACGACGCCGGCGGCTCACCCACCGATTCCAGCAAGGATGACCTGGCCGAAAAGCCACCTCACGGCGGGCCGACGCTCCCGGGAGTCGATATCCCGGACGAGAAGCTCAGCGAATGTGAGGCGACGATTCGTTATGCCTTCGCCGATCGCAACATTCTGACGCATTCCCTGACGCATTCCTCGATCGCTCCGACGCGAGGACAGTCCAACGAACGTCTCGAATTCCTCGGCGACGCGATTATGGGGGCCGCCATCTGCGAGTACCTGTTCGAGACGTATCCCGAGTACTCAGAGGGCGAGCTGACTCGCATCAAGTCTGCCGTTGTCAGCCGTCAGACGTGTGCGACGATGAGCGTCCAACTGAGATTCGACCGTTTTCTGTTGCTCGGCAAGGGCCTGGCCACTCACGACCGCATCCCCAGTTCAGTGCTGGCAGCGGTGTTCGAGTCAATCATCGCCGCGATTTATCTCGACGGCGGCTGGCTGGCCGCGAAGAAATTTGTTCTCTACACATTGAGCGAGGAAGTTGCTCGAGTCGCAAAGTCGACTCACGGACAGAACTACAAGAGCCAGCTTCAGCAGATCGTGCAGAAGAACTTCGGCGAAACACCCGCGTATAAAATGCTCGACGAAAAGGGACCGGACCACGCGAAGTGTTTTCAGATCGCCGCAGCAATCGGCTCTCAGGTTTTCCCGGCTGCCTGGGGACCAAGTAAGAAAGAAGCCGAACAAAACGCAGCACAGAACGCCCTTGAAGCGATCGACGAAGTGGTCGACAAGGTTTGATCAGTTTTGACTGTCGGCACGTGCATTTTCTATTGCTGTTGCGAAGTCCGACCGATTCATCCAGATCCAGGACTGACAGAAACGTCAGCGACGTGAGTGATCTCTCATGCAGCACTTGCTCAAGCAATCCAGACTCGTACCGCACCAGCCAATCGTGGCAGTGATCGTGGTGTGCGTGGTCGTGTTTCTGGTTGAGGAAGTGTTCGGGTTGGAACTTGGCTTCGAATACGGCGCGCGACCCGTCGAATTCACGGCAGCGTGGCGTGAATTCTTTAGCGGCAATCTGACGGCAGCGTCGTTGTCAGTGCTGGCCCGGCTGTTCACGCCGCTCTTTCTCCACGGTGGGCCGGAACACGTTCTGGGTAACATCGTTTTCCTGTGGGCCTTCGGATCGCTGGTGTCGCGACTACTCGGCAACTGGTGGGCATTTGGCTTGTTCCTGTTGTGTGGAGCGGCAGGAAACGTAACGCAAATCTGTATGAAGCCAGATTCCGCCATTCCAATAATTGGAGCATCCGGCGGTGTCGCCGGTCTGGAAGGTGTGTATCTGGGGCTGGCTTTAAGGTGGTCACTTCCCTGGCCTGACGTCTTTCCTCTGGCCCACCCCGTGCCACCAGGGCAGTTGGCATTGTTTGCCTGCATCGGCATCGGCTTCGATCTGTACTCGGTTGCCAACGTAACCGGTGCAGGCATCGCCTACGGGGCACATCTTGGCGGTTTCGCATCCGGATTGGCGGTCGCACTGCTGGTAACAACTGCCTTCGGCGCCCCCGAATCCTGGCAACGAAAACGGTAGTCTCCGAGCGACCCTGGAGCACCCCTATCGGCTGGTGCGTTTGCTGGCTCGCGATGACTGCCGAACAGTGTCTACCATTCAGTTCGGTTGAGTCCGCGGGTTGCGCCCGTGGCGAGCCTGGCAATGTCTCAATTAGTTTCTCAGGCGACGTTAGAGCTTCTGAAAATCGTTATCTCACATTTCCACGAAGGTAAACATGAACGTCTCACGACTTGTGCTCATCGCGTTTTCCATGATGCTCGTTTCGGCTTCTTCTATGGCAGATGAGGAGAAGGCTGGCGAATGGGTTCAGCTCTTCAACGGAAAAAATCTCGACGGCTGGATTCCGAAAATTCGACATCACAATTCGGGTGAGAATTTCGGGAACACGTTCCGAGTGAAAGACGGCATCCTCCAGGTCGGCTACGACGGGTACGAGAAGTTCGACGAGCAGTTCGGCCACCTGTTCTACAAAGAATCGTTTTCACATTACCGGTTGCGGGTTGAGTATCGCTTCGTCGGTGAGCAGGCCACTGGCGGACCGGGCTGGGCGTTTCGAAACAGCGGCCTGATGCTGCACGGCCAGAAAGCCGAAACGATGGGTGTCGATCAGGACTTTCCCGCGTCCATCGAGGTTCAGCTTCTGGGCGGCGATGGTCGGAAGGATCGAACCACCGGCAACCTCTGCACGCCTTATACGCACGTCGTCATGGATGGCAAGCTGGTCAAGCGACACTGCACGAGCGCCAAGTCAAAGACCTACCACGGCGACCAGTGGGTCACCTGCGAAGTTGAAGTCCTGGGCAACGACGTGATCCGCCATCTCTACGAAGGCCAGGTCGTACTGGAATACAACTCGCCGCAACTGGATGACTCCAGCGAGGTGGGCAAGAAGTTGATCGCCGCTCAGGGTGGAGCAATGCTCAGCAGCGGCACTATTTCATTGCAATCAGAAAGCCACCCGTGTGAATTCCGTAAAGTTGAACTTCTGATCCTGAAGAAGTGACAATGTCTGGTTCTTCCGCGGTTCCAATCCACCAGACATCGGTTATCGCAGTAGGCCGCGTGCAACGCGGCGAGTGATGTGTTCGGGAACATTGCTGCAATGTGGATCGAAATCCGTTTCAGAATCGTTGCCGCGTTGCACGCGGCCTACCTCGCTGTATCGAGTCAGCCCACGCCTGGGCGAGGTTGACGATGATCGCGATGGACATACGCGGGTGCTTAAACAACTCCTTTTGGATTCAGCGTTGACCGCCGAATTCACGTTGATACTGGAGTCATAGACTTCATCCGCGACTTTGCCGGAATATCCGCAAATAAAACCACCAGCGAACGCAGTGAAGAAATACAGAATGACCTTTCCGGCAACCGCGAGTGCGGACGAACGAAGCCATGTTGGTTTCAGCAACCTGTCAGCGATCCTCGTGCGCCGGTAAACGTCTCAACGCGTGGCCGGGTTGAGCACCGGTGGGCTGGCCATTTGAAAGGACGACTCGACCATTGACGATGACGTGTTCGATGCCCTCGCTGTACTGGAAGGGAGCGTTGTAGGTGGACTTGTCGATGACTCGCTGGGCATCAAACACCGTCACGTCAGCGAAGCCTCCGGGACGAAGAACTCCTCGGTCGACCAGACTCAACCTTTCGGCGTTGAGCGAAGTCATCTTGCGAATCGCGTCTTCCAGTCGGAGCACGTTTCGCTCGCGGACGTAGACGCCGAGGACACGTGGGAACGTGCCGAAGTTGCGAGGGTGCGGGTTACCTCGGCGCAGTGGGCCGTCGATCGCATATGCCGAACCGTCCGAACCGATCGAACACCACGGCTGACGCATCGCCAGATTCATGTCGTCCTCGGTGTGATGCGCGTAAACCGTCGGCACCGAACCCCCGTGCTCAATCAGAATGTCGAACAACTCGTCGAGCGAATCCACATCCTTGCCCTGGGTACGAGTCGTGATGATGCGGTCCAGCGTTAGACCCTCATAACCACCCTTGCCGCTGACCAGCATCCTCGACCAGTCTCCGCCAACCGCTGTGAAGTGGTTGTACCAACCAGGCAAGCCCTCTCGGATTTCATGCTTCAGTCGTGGCCGCAGAGTCGCATCGTTCAGCCGTTCGATCAGTTTCAATGTGCCGCCTTCGTGAGCCCACGGCGGAATAATGCTGGCGAGATTGTTGTTGCCACGCGTGTAGGGGTAGACGTTTGCCTGCACATTGACGCCTCGTCCGCGAGCGGCCTCGATCAGTTCAATGACATCCGCCATGCGGCCCCAACACTTCTGGTCGGCGATCTTCAAATGAATGATGTCCACCGGCACGCCAGCCCGTTCACCGATCTCGATCGCTTCCTTAACCGCGTCGAAGATACCGGTCCCTTCATTACGATTATGCGTTGAATAGATGCCGCCGTGCCGAGCCACCACGCTACAAAGATCGACGATGTCGTCGGTCGTGGTCAGCGAGCCGGGCGGCATTGCCAGCATGCTCGACAGGCCGCACGCTCCGTCTGACATAGCTTCATCAAGGATGACTTTCATCTGCGTAATCTGATCAGAAGTCGGACGATCGAACGACGATCCCATGACTCCCTGCCACACATTGTTCAGTCCGACATACGACGCCACGTTGACGGCGACATCCGCGCGTTCAATTTCGTCGAAGTAATCACCGAGCCGTTTGAAGCGTCCCGTTCTGGACGGTCCCGCTGAACTCCCTTCGCCCAGCACCTCGGTCGTCACTCCTTGCCGGATTTTGCTCGGAGCGTTGCCGTCTTCGAGCAACAGCAGGTCTGAGTGGGAATGGATGTCGATGAAGCCTGGTGCGACGACTTTTCCTCTTGCGTCGATGACCGTCTTCGCCGTTGCGTCTACGAGCTTGCCTATCGCGACGATGCGATCTGCCCGAATGGCGACGTCGGCATGGAACCACGGATTGCCCGTGCCATCGACAATCTGACCACTACGTATGAGGACATCGAACGGATCATCAGCAATTGCAAACGACGAAAGCAAGACGATCCAGCACGTGATGACTATTTGAAGAGGCATGTCGTTTCCCGTGCACGTTGGAGTCTATTTGCTTGACCACTTCCAGGTTCGCCAATTCGTACGGGTATCGCCGACTAACCAGCATGTCTTTGGGCGTGGACTGAATGTCTGCAGGGTGTCACTCATCTGCCAGCTCAAAGATTCCCTGTCCGAGATAACGCAGCCGCCCCTGTTTGACGAGTTCGTCCCAGACAGCTCGGGAATACTGGTTCGGCGGGGTGATCGCGATGACGGAAGACTTACCTCCACCGCTCATCGGTCCGTAACCCAAACGCGACTCGTCATCCAGACGCGTCACTTTGAGGCGTTTCCGGAAAGCCTTCATTGCCTTCTTCAACTCTTCCCTGGAAGGTGGTTCCGGCGTTGGTTCAGCTTCCGACTCACTCATGGAATACTCCTCGATGGGGGCAATACTCAATCGTATCCGGTGGCTGCTTCATCAGGAAAAAGCAGCTTCCGTGACCAGTTCGCCGGTAATAGCGATCCTCGTACGCCGTACTGAAAGTGACGACGTCGAGATTACGGAGCCAGCAACTTAGTCATCAGAAAATCGTTTGGGCTGGCGAACTTGTCTGACTGCGAAACGCCAGGAATCAACAGGTGACATTCATGGCCTGCTTTGTCGGCCTTTTCCTTCATCTTGACTCCATAGACCGGGTGATGGATACCGTGACCGGCGTCCTCTGAGGGCAGCTTCATATTATTGCCATAGCTCATGAACAGCGGCGGATCATTACCGTCGAGGTGGTTGTATGCCGAGAATTCGACGTACAACGCTCGGTGTTTTTCGTAGTTCTTAAGTGCTCCTGCGATAGTCGATTCACCGACGGCCATGTTGATCATTCGATGCTTCAGCACATTGGGTCCAAGCCATCCCTCAATGACCATTGGATCGATCGACGTCTGCCCGGCGCTGACTGCGGCGGCGGTCACTCGTGAGGACTCTCGCAGGACAGGGTCCTCGGATTTCGGATCGGCCAGATCGTCATGCAGCAGAATCCACATTGATGTGCAGGCACCAGCGCTACCACCAGTCAGAGCGATGCGGTTGCCATTGATATTCCACTCTTTCGCTTTAGAACGAATGAACTGGATAGCCCGAGCCGCGTCATGGACAGGGGCTGGCAGGGGAGCAGTGCCACTCAGCCGATAGTTGATGGCAGCATAGGAAATGCCTTTATCGAGGAACGGCTGAAAGTGTCTGGGATCCTGCTGCTTATCACCCCCGGTCCATCCGCCGCCGTGAATGTAAACCAGCAGAGGCCGCGGTCCGTCGCCCTCCGCCTTCCAGAAATCGATGACGTTCATCTTGTCCGGACCGTATGACACATCGGCAAGTGTTGGCATCGGTTGCTGATCGCCATCAGCGGCAAACACGGAGACATTCTGTACAGCCAGTGTCAACAGGAACGCGAGCGATAACTTCATGAGTTCTCTCCACAGTTGCAGGCGGATAAGGAAAGTCGGACCGGACGGTCGGGGATTGTACTCGAATAACAAATCCAGAAAACTCGGGAGAGCTCTTCGCGTAACGAAAAGAGGGATTGCACAGGACGCACTGCCGGGCACGTCAGCTGCGAACCCGTTTGTCAGAGTGGTTTTCGCGAAGCGATACCGGACAAGTCGCTGAATGCACGTCCCACCGATCCAGCCACGCCGGCATTGCTCGGATATGCCGATCTGACAGCTCGGACGAGCTGAATTCAGATCAGAGGTCATCAACTGACTTCGCCGCGTATCCCGCTGCGTCAGAGTCTCTTTGCCTGGGCCGACCGTCGTTCTCGCCCGCGAATCGAGTTACCGAGGCTTATGTTCAATCAGTGTGATCATGTGCCGTCGTTCTGGATGGCGTTCTCCTGTGCGCTGCACAGCGACTGTCGAGGAAATCGTATGGTGTCAGCCAATCAGCTGTGGACCCGAGTCAGCAGTGTTCCGCGGCGGTCGTCCTGTGGACCGATGCCGGCAACGATTCTCGGAACAGGAGCGTTCGTTCCGCCAGGAATTGTCGACAACGCATCGCTCGTAAAGTCTCGGTCGATCGATACAACGCCTGAGTGGATCGCGTCGAAGACTGGAATTCTTGAGCGGCGATTTGCGGCGGACGACGTTGCGGCATCCGATCTCGCCACTGAAGCCGCGTTACGAGCTCTCGAAGCCGCCGGACTTTCTCCGGACGAGGTGGACCTGTTCATCGTGGCAACATCAACGCCCGATTACACCATGCCTTCGACGGCCTGTCTGGTTCAGCGGAATCTTGGTGCAGAAGGTGGCATGGCGTTTGACGTGGTTAATGCCTGTGCCGGTTTCGTAACGGCACTGGACATCGCCGTTCGATGTCTTCAGACAAACACCGAAACAGCCGTCGTCATTGGGGTCGACATCGGCAGTCGGCTCGTCGATCCGCATGACCGTACGACTTCTGTGTTCTTCGGCGACGGAGCCGGTGCTGTCGTCCTGGGTTCCGAGGGAGCCGGCACCGTGCTGGCTTCCCGCGTGCAGTCTCGCGGCGACAACGAGTCGCTGAATGTTCCCGTCGGCGGCACGATGACAATGAACGGCAAGGCCGTCTGGAACTTCGCGACCCACGTTCTACCGGACACGGTCCGATATCTCTGCGGAAAGGCTCAGGTACCGGTCGAGGACATCAAGCTTCTGGTTCCACACCAGGCCAATGAAAACATCATCCGCTGCGGGGCTGCTGAAGTCGGGATCCCGATGGACCGCGTCGCCGTCAACATCGAACGGTACGGAAACACCATCGCGGCGAGTGTTCCCATCGCTCTGGACGAAGCGCTGCGTGCAGGCCGAGCAATTTCGGGCGACCACGTGATGCTCGTCGGTTTCGGAGCTGGCCTGTCGTGGGGCGGAAATCTACTCCGTCTGTAGTCACATCACTTCTGCAACGAGACTTGAAATGAATCTTCTAAACAGGCTGAGACACAAACTCGGGAAGGCAAACCAGCTTCGCAAAAGCTTTGGCATATCCGCCGTCCTGCAGCACGGTATCGACACGATTGGAAGTTGCTTGTGCGAGTTCGAGGCGCTGACGCTGGTGTGGCTTCCGAATCACAATGTGAAAATCGCACTCGATCTACCAGACGACACCGAAATGCGATTCCTGACGCTGAGTGAACTCGAAGCCTTTGCAGAAGATCCCGGCAACGATCTCACTGAGTCTCATCTCGCCAAGGCTAGAGCCGGTTCTGACCACTGTTTCGCCGCGTTGATCGATGGACGGCTCGCGTCTTACGGGTGGTACACGCTCAACAACGAAACCGCTGTGGGTGATCATGGTCTGCTGATGCGAGGTCCATCCAGCGCAGCGTTCATGCACAGCGGTTTCACGCATCCCGACTTCCGAGGTCGCCGACTGCACGGCATCGGTATGGCGCGAGCGTTGCAGGCACTTTCCGAACAAGGTGTCGACTCGCTGCTGTCCGACGTTAACTGGGCGAATCACGCGTCGCTCCGCAGCTGTACGCGGCTCGGTTATCAGACGCTGGGGAACCTGTATTCTTTTGGACGCGGACGATTTCAGTTTGTCTACAGCCCGAAAGCCGCTCGGTCACTGGGAGCGTCGTTCCGTCGTCAGGACAACGTTGCCATTGAACATGCCGGCGGCGAACTGCTCCCAACGCCAGCCTGAAGCTGCCGCGGTGGTCGCAGGGTGCGAGACACGCAGTCGGCTATCGGTCCTCGTCAGTTCGCAGGTCCAGGAACATCCGGTGCACACGCGGAGAAAATTTCACGCGCTCGCCTGAGATGCATGTGGGGCGTCAATGAAATCAGTCCGCGTTGTACGCGAACGCGTCTACGGCGAAACGCGTCATTGATGCCCGCTCGCAGTTTAACGTTGAGGACGCAGGCCGTTGCGGATCGTCCGGGCAAGGTCGTCGAAGAGGGATTCCATTGTTTTGGTCGGAGCGATGTTCCAGCTGATGTGGCTCTCAGCCAGAACGCAGCGGTCGAAGAGTTCCATCGCCAGTTCGATGCCCATGTGGCCTTGTGCGGTGAGCAGGGAGCTGAATCGTTCGACGAGTTCTGAACCCGCACCTTGTGAGATGCCGTCACCCGAAAGTCGCAACACGACCTGCCGATAGAACTCCTGAGCGAAGCGAATCAGCCAGCCGGCGTTGCGGCGTTGTTCGTTGGTATCGCCGCCGATCTGGTCAATGCCAGAGGTCATGGCCTTCGCCACTTCGATGGGGCGGATGCCTGATGTCGCCAGGGACTCGTACAGTTTCAGTCGGAGCGTCCGCAATGCGGGATTCAGAAGTTGAGCGGCGATGTGCAGACTGCCATCCGACATGTTGGCCGCGGCGGTCGCTTCTTCGGGTGTCGAAGCCAGTTCGTTTTCGAGAAGCAGATCGGTGATATCGTCGGTCGCCAGTGAGGAGAACCTCACCAGCTGACAGCGTGATCGGATCGTCGGAAGCAGCGCGTCCAGGTTCTCTGCAATAAGGATCAGCATCGAATGAGGTGGTGGCTCTTCGAGCGTCTTGAGCATCGCATTCGCACCTTCCTCGTTCATGCGATTGGCGTCGTCGATAAGGGCAATCCTACGCGTTCCAGCCATGGGCCTCAGCGACAGATTGTAAATGAGACCTTCCTGACCTCGCCGTTCCGGGCTTCCGAAAAACACACTGACGGGGATCTCGTTCTTGCCCTCCGGACAACCGATCGAAAAGAAGTCCGGGTGCGAGCCCGCATTCATCTGTCGACAGGGAGAGCACTCTTCACATGTCAGAAGTTCAGTGTCTGCATGCCGTTCACAGAACATGGCCTGCGCGAAGATACGCGCGAACCTCGATTTGCCGATCCCCGGTGAACCGGCAAACAGATAGGCGTGAGCCTGCCGACCTCGCTCGATGGAACGACGCAGCATCTCAATCTGATCCCGATGTCCTCGCAGGTCGTCCCAGTTCACGTGTCGCTGCCTTGTTGATTTCAGACTTCGTAAGTGACGTGAGGTTCAGGAACGATCGGCGTTTCATCGCAGAACTCTTCGAGGACCTGTGCCTGCGCTCTGGCCTGCTCATCCTCGCCGTGAACGATGAACGCCTGCCCAATCGTCGATGTTCCGTGCATCTTCTCGAACCACCACCGGAAGTCGTGTGCGTCCGCATGCGCTGACAGGCCGCTCAGCACTTCGACATTCGCCCGCAGAGGATACTCCTTGTCGAAGAATTTCACATACGGTTGCCGTTCGGCGATTCTTCTTCCCAGGGTATGACGCCCCTGAAAACCAATCAGAACGATGGTGTTCTCCGGGTTGGACACTGCATGCCTGAGATGATGAACGACTCGCCCGCTTTCGCACATTCCGCTGGCCGAGATGACCACGAACGCTCCATCGCGGTGGTTCAGTTCCATACTCTCCCGCTGGGTGGCGACGTAGGTCATCCCTGGAAAGCCGAAGGGATCCTGATCGTGGCGTAGCAGTTCCTGAACCTCAGCATCCATGATGTCTTTGTGATCGCGGTAGACTCGCGTGACGCGGCGCGCGAGTGGGCTGTCGACAAAGATCGGGATATGCGGCAGTCGGCCTTCGTTGTGGAGTTCATTTAGAAAGTAAACCAGATGCTGAGTTCGCCCGAGGCTGAACGCTGGAATCACAACTCGTCCGCCAACGATCGAGGCTTCTCTGATAATGCGTTCCAGTTCGCCCTTAATATCGCTGGCTGAAGGATGGACCCGGTTGGCGTATGTCGATTCGGTAATGAGCACGTCGCATCCGGCAACGATTTCCGGATCGCGCAGCAGAGGCAGACCTCGCCGCCCAAGATCGCCGGTGAAGACGATCCGGCGAAGCTCGCCATCCTCCTCGACTTCAATTTCGGTGATCGCTGAACCGAGAATGTGTCCCGAGTCCGAAAACCGTATTCGGAAGTCGTCGGCCAGTTGGTGCCATTCGTGAAAGCTCAACGGCTGAAACCGCTGCAACACAGCGTCGACGTGCTCGCGAGTGTAGAGTGGTTCGGTTCCTGGATGCTCCGTCGGCAACTTCTTCGAGAGATAACGTGTATCCTCTTCCTGAATCTTCGCACTGTCTTCCAGCATGAGCTGCACGACATCCATCGTTGCCGCCGTACAGAAGACTTCTCCGCGGAACCCGGCCTTGTAGAGTCCCGGCAGGTTTCCGCTGTGGTCGATGTGAGCGTGAGACAGAATAACTGCATCCAGATCCGCAGGTCGGCAATGAAACTGCTCGTTCTTGGCGCGTGATTCCGTACGGTGCCCCTGGAACAGTCCACAGTCGAGCAGGATGCGGCGGTCGCCGACTTCAATCAAGTGCTGGCTGCCGGTGACCTCGCCAGCAGCGCCATGAAATGTGAGCTTCATGCGGTCCTTCTTAAACCCGGAGTCTCGACTTTCGGAGAATCCGCAGTTGATACCCAGCTCGATAAGATTCGGTAAACCGAATCAATGATCCAGATGTGCTGACTTGAGGAATTCATCCAGCTCGTCCTGAAACTCAACAACGGCTTCCCGCGGCCCGACTAGTTTGATGAAGAAATCTCTCGGCAGCGGAACGGCGATCCCAACCAAACGCCAGTCTTCCTTCGCGCCGGGATTGGCTCCAACGGTGGAGTTGAACGAACCGCGAACATCGACCTTGCGCGACTCGATGCCGGCAACTTCAATCGTTGCCCAGGTGGGTTCGTCGCCTTGATCGCGACCAACCTGCCCCACCCAGCGATCAAGATTCGATTTGAGCCCGCCGCCCATCGACGTCAGCGTCATCTCCATCTCTCCGTGTTCAGTGGGAATGATGTACTTCGAGTCCACCATCGTCTGATTCGGAAGCTCCTGCCATCGATTGGGGATCGCGAATCCGATTCCCTCATAATGGCGATGTGTCGAGCCGTCGGGGTTTGTGTCTTTGATCGATGCTGTTTCCTCATCAGCCGTCTCGGCAACGGGGACTGGAGGCACCGCATCATCAGCCCCGTCTGGTGGCGTGCAGCCAGCGATAGACAAACTCAGTGCCAGCACATTCAGGACCAGGCAACTGGCTCTGCGATTGGCTGGTTCTTCGGGGGTTCGATAATGTTGAAGCGTGAGTGTCATAGTTTCTGGCTGTCTCGTTCTCAGGGGATCGGGCGATTATTCGATTGGTTGGGCTCAGGATATCCGAGGAGAAGAAAACCGATGAATCAGAAAAAGAACTCAATACCGTCAGTCTGATTCCTTTGTGGTCTTCTGTCCTTAACTCAAGTCGGCTCAAACGGATGGCCAACCGACAAACTGCTGGTCAGTGCCGGTCTATCGCAGTGAAGCTACTCAGAACGCATCCCGATTTGAAGCGAGTATCAGTGAACAAGAGCGAAGAGTGCGACCAGAGACAGCGATTTTCTAACAGACTGTGTCCTTCGTGCATGCCCCGCGGAGATATGGATGATACTCGTCAATGATTCTGGCTTGACGCAAGGACGCTAATGAAACGTGATTCGGGACAAACTGATCATCAGCTTGTCTTCACGTTGCAGTTGCAGTCACATCGACGACCAGGAGCTGGTGCGATATGTACTCAGCAACGAGTCTGGTGAGAATTTCAAGTTTGATACGAATTGCCTTAACGGCAACGGCTAATCGAAGGCATAATCCCTTCTGATGCCTGTTGGCGACACATGAAGGGCTGTCTTGCCCTCCGTGTCGCCGCAGCTTGATCGATTTCGGATTCAAGTGATAATTCAGTTTGTGCCGATGACACTACTTGGCGTAATGTGCCAATGACGGCGTGTTCCCGAACGGTAAAAGCCACGATGTCCAGCAGTCTGACCAGCATTCTGACGATCTCGGCGATGCTGCTGCATTCGATACTCGGATGCTGCTGGCATCATGCTCATGCGTGTGAGCATGGAGTTTCCGTCGGAGATTGTGCGGTCGAGCACGACGAACATCACTCGGTAGTCCCCGAAGCTGCCCACGACGAGCATGAAGCCGGCGACCACCAGAATTGCTCCGGCGTCGACGCTCACGCTCACCATGGGCACGGAAACGTCGATCATGACACGCCGTTGGTTGCTAATGAAGATGGACACCGGCAGGACGATTCGTCCCGGCATCAGCACGATTCCTGCCCGCAGAATTGCGAAGGCGGAGACTGCAGTTTCACTCAGTCTCCTCAGGTGAAGACACCGGCGCCCGATGATGGCCAGCTGAGCTTCCCGTTTGCGGCGGCGATTCTTGCCGGGGCCCCGATGGCTGGCCACTTGTCTGCACATTATGCGGATTCAGGCCCGCCTGGCAGCCCGGCCGCCAGCTGTTGCCGGACGATGACGCAGGTCTGGCGACTGTAAACGTCGAAGGTTCAGTGTCGAGAGCCCAGAGACGTTGACGTTGACGTTGACGTTGCTGTCAACACTCTGCTCCGATCGCTGGACGATCGAGCCTGCTCGCTCTTTCTCCCTGAGTTCAATTTGCCTTCGCTGCTGCGCGGCCGTCATGGCTGCGATGTGGGGGCGTCCGCTCTGGACTCTGGTCTCTCGACTCTGGATCACATCATGAAATTTCGATTTCCGCACGTGCCGCCGACGTTGATCGGCTGGGGCGTTGCAACCATTGTTGTCGTTTCCGCATTCGCGACTCGCGGGACCTGGGTTCCCACCACCGGAGATTGGGTCAGGAACACGATCAGCTCACGTCGTGGCACCGCGGCGGCGCACGGCAACGAGCCGACAGTGGCCGGCGAAGATGGGAACAGGCACGACGACGCGGAGTCGCTCGAACTTTCCGAGAAAGCGCTGCGGAATCTCGGG
>JAQBWV010000403.1 GCA_027624335.1 Planctomycetota bacterium | reverse complement strand
CCGCCAATCACGCCGACGAGAGCGCCGTATGCGGCACCACCATGCAACATGTCTGGGTCGAAGCGAGAATGAGGCATGTTGTGTTCCTATAGCCTAACGTTTAGCATCACCCGGTTGCGACGAGCGATGCTCCAATTTCAAAAACGCACCGCCCGCAACTCGGGTGCATGCTGTTGTTATCTGGCTGATTCGAGCGGCTTTGGAATGAAGGACGAGCCGATTGACCCGCCGACCAGTTGTTCAAAGGAAACGCTCATTTCATCGTACAGGTTGTGAAAAGTAATGCGGCGAACGCGATCCACGCGAGGCGACCTGCCATCTTTTTCGTTGTGCTTTATGCCAGTGTATTCATCGTCGTTCGGCGTACCAAGAATTGCAATGACATCATCGAGCGTTTGACATGATGCTGTCTTTTCGATGATCTCGTCACAGGACTTTGGGTCGAGATCGTGAAACAGACTGCCACGATGTGAATCAGAGGCCACGCCGCCGCACCAAGGGCAGTGATAGATCATCAGCTGCGCATCACCACGATCACGAAACGGGAAAGTGAAGTGGTATTGGTTAACGGCCTCGTCAAAGACAAACGGGCTATCCGGGTCGTTTGCGCTACGTTCGAGATAGCCGCAGGTGCACACCGTAGTTGTGACTGATTGTGAGTTTGGCTGCGCCATGACGTTGCCAGATAACTTTGAATTCGAAGGCGGCCAGAGTTCCTGGATTAGGGGCAGGCCGCATTTTCAGGTGCTGAAGCTCTCGCTTCAGCGAGGCCAAGCGGGCACTGGCTGATTCCCAGAGGCGTCAACAACTGTGAGGCTATGTTTCGGCTTTTCAGCTGTCAAGCGGTTACTTGCACATTTCTGCACCACCGAGGAACGTATTAGGCGCACGCAGCCTAACACCATAAATCCTGCGGCGGTCTAATCCCATAAACCGCCCAGGCTGAGCACCTGACTCGTACGGAGACGGAATGATGGATGAGACTTCGGACAGAGGAGCGAGGCTCGAACACACGTCTGCTCCTCCGACGTCAATTGAAGAGGCTCTCGAATGGTTCGCAACCGTGCTCGAAGCGCGTCAGATCGGTGGGAAAAGCCGGTCATTCTTTCCCACCTGGGTGCGGCGTTTCGACAAGTTTCGAGTCACTGTCCTGAGACGCTCGTTTGCGACGTGCACCAACTCGGATGTCTCCGCATTTCTTGAGGATCAGGTCGCTCGCTTTTCGTCACCCTCGTGGCAGCTCAAGCAGGCTCGCGAGGCGATCGTGCTCTTTCTGCGTCATGTCATGAATCTTGATGAGGTTGATGCCCGGGAAGTGAGTCTGACTGGTCTGGGGGCGGGGACGGCACCGGCAACTGAGCTTGAGACAACTCCCGGGATCCCATCGCGCGTCGATGAGTCGCAGCCGGAATGGGCTCAGCAGGTGCAGCGTACTTTGAGGACTCAGCATTACGCCATTCGGACGGAGTCCGCTTACCTGGACTGGCTGAAGCGATTTGTGGATTTCCACCAGGGTGCGGATCCTCGAGGGCTTGGAACAGTCGCCGTTCGTCAGTTCCTGGAGCATCTGGCGGTGGACCGAAACGTTGCCGCGAGTACTCAGAATCAGGCATTCAGCGCTTTACTGTTTGCACTTGAAAGCGTCTTCAAGATCGAGCTGGGAGATTTGTCGGAGACGGCTCGGGCGAAGGGCGACAAACGCCTGCCCGTTGTTCTATCGGTGGAAGAAGTGGATCGTTTGCTGGACGAACTGAGTGGGCCGCCAGGCCTGGTCGCCGGTTTGTTGTATGGATCCGGGCTCAGGCTGCTGGAGGCGCTGCGGCTTCGAATTAAAGACATCGACTTCGACCATGAACACATCGTCGTTCGGGATACCAAAGGAAACGAGGATCGGGTGACGTATCTGCCCGATCTGGTCCGCGACGAACTCCGGGAACAGGTTGAGCGAGCGCTGGCGCTTCATCAGCAGGATCTGACGGACGGATACGGAGAGGTCTGGCTGCCGTTTGCCCTGTCAGAGAAGTATCCCAATGCCGCCACTGAGCCGGGCTGGCAGTATGTCTTTCCGGCGTTCCGAATGTCGGTCGATCCTCGGACGGGCACGGTGCGTCGACACCACCTGGGAGAGACGTCGATTCAAAGGGCAGTCAAACGGGCCGGGCGGACAGCGGGGATCGTAAAGCTGGTGAATTGTCACGCCCTGCGACACAGCTTTGCGACGCACTCGATTCAGGACGGAGCCGACATCCGCACGGTTCAGGAATTACTGGGCCATAAGGATGTCTCGACCACAATGATCTATACCCATGTGCTGAACCGACCGGGATTGAGTGGAAAGAGTCCACTGGATGTGCGCCGAAAGGCTCGGTAGATCGACCGTAACATTCCTTGCGCGGGTGTCCCGACCGCGTGCGGTTGGATGCCGGAGGCACAGGGTGTTTCTCCATCAACGAGCAGCGTCCAGGTGAGACTTGCTTGACCACCATGCCGTTTCCGGAACAGCACCTTGCTAACGATCGAGAACACACCCGACTTCAGAGGATGCTTCCATCGACGAATCATTGCAAACTGGAGGACGCATTCATTCTGTCGCTCCGCGACCGAACCATTCTGGTCGGGCCAACCTGTCGTCTGAAAACGAAGTTCAAGTGTCCACTTTTGCTGGGCGATCGCCGTACGAACGACCATGCGTTATCTGCACTGCATGAATAAGCCCGGCCTTGCTGTCAGAAGCCCGGCGGATGCAATCGGTGTGTCGGTGAAACGAGAAGCGTGATAGTCTCTCGTCGTTCGGATCAGAGTCGAGGTTCTGCGACATGCTTACGGAATCGATCATCAGTGGTGCTCGGACTGTGGTCGGGATCGCCAGTCATTTCGAGCGGCTTAAGCAGACAGCCAGCACTCTGCTCCATGTCGGGACCGCCAGCGCTCGCGGATACTTCACGCCATCCGAAGATGAGCAGGTTCGGCAATTGCTGGTTTCTTACTGGCAATCGAGAAACGCTCTGATCGAGCTGGTCGTGACGATGCATCGCACTTCGGCATCGCTGGATGATTTGCGTGGCGATGCCTGTGACAGCGAGCGGTCCTTGTTGAAGCATGACAGGGCGTCTGCTTTTCTTGTTGCCTGGGCAGGAGCGCTGGTGCTTGTTGATGCGGCCAGGTTTCTTCGCCTGAATTGCAACGATCGCCCCGTTGTCAGGCAGAAGCTGAACGAACCGGAGCCGCACTTTGGCATCCGTGCCGGGACTTACGATCGCATTCAGGCATCGCTGACCAGTCCGGCGCACGCGTGGCATCTGTATCACGCACGCGAATACTGGATTCAGAATCTCAGTTTTCTGGTCGAGCTTTCCCGCGGCACGGAACTCGAAGCACTGGTCGAGATCATTCAGCGAACTCAGGCTCTCAGCGATGTCGACCTGCAGCGATACGCCGCTGATCGACTGCGCGTTCGTGCGCGGCAAATGCAGACAACGGGGCGAGACGCGATCAGCCGAGCGCTCTATGGCCTGCAGAAGGCGGTCTCCGGATTGATCTCCGGCAAGTTCACGCACCCTGGGCATGTGCCTCAGCTGCCAGTGGCAATTGCGGAACAGATCCGGCAGCTGGTGCGACCGGGCGATGTTTTCGTGAACCGGAAAGAGCATGCGATCACAAACTATTTTCTGCCGGGCTTCTGGCCGCATGCCGCGTTCTATATTGGGCAGACGAATCAGCTTGAGCAGATGGGCATGGCGACTCATGCCAATGGACAGTCACGCTGGCGACGCTTGCTTGATTGCGATACCCGTGACTCCGGTCGCGTCGTCGAGGCATTGAAAGATGGCGTCTGGATTCGTTCGCTCGCCTCTCCGTTTGCTGCGGACGCGATTGCGGTCATCCGACCTCGGTTACCGGAAACTGTCGTGTGTGAGGCGATTGCCCGAGCGTTGTTCCACGATGGTAAGCCGTACGACTTTGACTTCGATCTTACAAGGTCGGACCGGCTGGTCTGTACCGAAGTCGTGTATCGTTCGTACGAGGGTCTGGCGGGCGTTCGCTTCCCGCTGACGCAACGAGCCG
>JAQBWV010000081.1 GCA_027624335.1 Planctomycetota bacterium | reverse complement strand
CTTTTCATTTTTCGCGTTGGTTGTTTGGTGGTTTGTACCAGACCGTCAGGCTTTCTGAGGAAGATGGACTACCAGTCGGCTTCAGCTGAATCTCCAGTGCCACCGACTTCAGTAAGTGCAGAAACGTTTATTCGACGGTGACGCTCTTTGCCAGGTTTCTTGGGCGATCGACGTTGCAGCCTCGCAGGAGTGCAATGTGGTAGGCCAGCAACTGCAGGGGCACCGATGTAACCATCGGTTGCAGGAATTCTTCGACGTCCGGGACATAGATGACGTCATCGGCCATTTCCTGGACTCGTCGGTCGCCTTCGCAGGCAATGGCGATCACTGGGCCTCGACGAGCTTTGACCTCTTCGAGATTGCTCATGACCTTTGGATAAATGCCGCCCTTTGGCACGACGAACACACTGGGCGTGCGCTCGTCGACCAGAGCGATCGGGCCGTGCTTCATTTCAGCGGCGGGATAGCCCTCGGCATGAATATAGCTGATTTCTTTGAGCTTCAGAGCACCTTCCAGTGCAGCCGGGAAGTTGTACAGCCGCCCGAGGTACAGAAAGTTGTCAAAGCCGTGATACTTGTCTGCCACAGCCTGCACCTGTTCGTGGCATTTCAATGTACGCTCGATGACTGAAGGCATCTCTCGCAACTGATTAAGCATTCGTTTTCCGGCAGGGTACGACAGATGTCGCATTCGTCCGAAGTAAATGGCCAGCAGAGTCAGGGCAGTCACCTGCGAGGTGAATGCCTTGGTCGAGGCGACTCCGATTTCGGGTCCGGCATGCAGGTAGATGCCACCATCTGATTCCCTGGCAATTGTCGATCCGACCACGTTGCAGATCGCCAGACTTTGGTGACCTTTCCGCTGGCATTCCCGCATGGCGGCCAGAGTGTCTGCTGTTTCGCCACTCTGAGTGATCGCGAAGACCATCGTGTTCTGAGTCATCGGCGGATTGCGATATCTCAGTTCGCTGGCGTATTCAACTTCGGTCGGAATGCGAGCGAACTCTTCCAGCAGGTATTCGCCGACAAGACCAGCGTGCCAGCTGGTTCCACAGGCGGTCAGGACGACCCGGTCAACCTGTCTCAACTGCTGAGGGTCAAAGTCCAGTCCGCCGAACTTTGCCGTGGCTGCGTCGTCGTCGATGCGGCCTCGCATGCAGTTTTCCAGCGACTCTGGTTGCTCAAAAATTTCTTTGAGCATGTAGTGCTCGTAGGAGCCCAGATCAAGTTCGTTGGTAACCTGGTCCAGCACATGGATGGATGGTTTGCGCTGGCCGGTATCGCGATGGTGAAGTTCCATGCCTTCAGGCCGAAGGACGGCCAGTTCGTTGTCGGACAGGTAAATGATTTCTTCTGTGCAACCAACCAGCGGACTGGCGTCGCTGGCCAGGAAATACTCGCCTTCACCGACCCCGATCACCAGAGGACTGCCGACTCGAGCGGCAATCAGCAGGTTGGGAAACTCTCGGAACATGACACCTATTCCATAGGTACCCTTGAACTTGTCCAGTGACGCTTCAATGGCTTTGAGACAGCTGCTGGATGAGTCCGGGTCTGCTCCCAGTTTGATTTGCTGCAGCCATTGATGGCAGATCATGTGCGCGATGACTTCGCTGTCGGTCGTCGTCCGAAACACATAACCCAGAGTTTGCAGATGTGTCTTCAGCTTCGCGTAGTTTTCGATGACGCCGTTATGAACGATGACAACTTCACCATTACCACCCACGTGCGGGTGCGAGTTCAAGTCAGTCGTTTCGCCGTGAGTCGCCCACCGCGTATGCCCGATTCCGGAAGTACCGTCGATCGGGTTGGCTGCGACCAAACGGCAGAGTTCTTCCACACGTCCTTTTCGTTTCCGAATACCGATCTCGCCATTCTTCTGGACGGCGATTCCAGCACTGTCGTAACCGCGATACTCCAGACGTCGCAGGCCCTCGAGAAGGAACTCGGTAGCCGAACGAAATCCTACATAACCGACGATACCACACATGTGGAACGCTCCATCGCGGGGAATGAGTGCATGAATGGGGATCAGGTCCCGACAAGGACTGCCGGGAGCGTGGATGAAAGGTGCGGGAACCTACCGCTGGAGGTCGTTGACCGTCAATATGAGTCGGGCGCTGCCATCCAGCAGCTTCAATCAAGTCCCGAAGCCTGTGTCCACACTCGATTTTAGTCGTCGATGTGAGGAATCGATTGTCCGGAGTTCTGTTCACTGGTGTGTTGATTCCTGAACTGACGATCTGCCTTTCGATCATCTCTTCACATGTCAGAATTGAGTCAAATCGATGAGATACCTGATCACGAACGATGACGGGATCGACGCGCCAGGAATTCGAGCTCTTGCCCGGGCTGCGAGCCGGTTTGGCGAGGTCTTTGTTGTGGCTCCCGAAGTCGTGCATTCGGGTTGCGGCCATCGAGTCACGACAGATCAGCCGATTTCTGTCCGCGAGCATTCACCTGGCTGGTGGGCGATTGGCGGTACGCCCGCTGACTGCACTCGTGTGGGACTTCGCGAAATCGTCGCCGATTGCGACTGGGTGCTCGCCGGAGTGAATGCCGGGGCCAATCTTGGAGTAGACGTGTTCATGTCGGGAACGGTAGCTGCCGTTCGGGAAGCGGCACTGCTGGGAAAACCGGGAATCGCGTTTTCGCTGTACCACGCGTCCGGAGGATCGTTCGACTGGAGTTTCGCTGAAGATGCCGCAGCGCGCGTGATCGAGAGGGTGCTCTCGGACGCGACGCAGGTGGGACAGTTCTGGAACGTCAACCTGCCGGATCGTTCGCTCGTCGCGGCGGAGTCTGTCAACGGGCTTCCGCAATTGATTGACTGCCCGATTGGCCGTCAGCATCTTCCGGTTGATTTCGTCAGTGGTGGTGGAAAACTGACTTATCGCGGTGTTTATCACGACAGGCCGAGAGACTCAGGGGATGACGTCGACGTCTGTTTTACCGGGAATGTCGCGGTGACGAGGATGTCGATCTGGTAGGGCGTGTCACCTGGTGCAGGCACGTTGACTTTCAGAACACGGAAACCGTCCTGCCCACCTAGTGATTGCCGCTCGCCCTGGCCGATTTCGTGCCAGACTGAAGCTGATGGGGATCGAACTGCGCGTAGCGTCGGTGGCAATTCCTGCTGGGTGTGCAATTGGAGCGGTGATTTGTTCCGACCAGCCACCAGCATCGAGCCGTGCGGACTAACTTCAGGAGCGTCGTCATGGATAGCCCTATTCGCTGCTCGGCCAGCCGCCTGCATGACAACGGAACGGAAATCGCGCAGGTACCCATTGTGCCGGCTGGGACAGTTCTGGTGGATTTGGCGCAGGTGTTTGCGCGGCATGAATCGCAGCATGTGCTGGTGCAGGAGGCGAGCGGCGGGCTGCTGGGAATCGTCTCGGCAGGTCAGCTTCAGAATGCGATGAGAACTGGCTCGGACAGCAGCATTGCCGCATGGCATCATCGCACTGTTGAGTCGTTGATCTCGGTCACACTCGGACTTGATGAATCAGTCGTGCCAACCAAACCGACGCGTCTCGCGCAGACGGAAATCGATCAGGACTGCGTCTCGATTCGAGACGGTGCTGACCTGCTGGCGCTGATGACCAGCGAAGATGTCCTGCTGAGCTGGAACCGGCTGGAGCCTGCACTTGCCCGAGCGGCAACGGATGCGCTGACCAGCCTGCCGAACCGGGCACACTTTGAACGGAGATTCCAGGAAGAATGGCAGCGAGCTTCCCGGCTGGGGCTGACGCTCGGGCTGATTATTGTCGATGTCGACCACTTCAAGCAGGTCAACGACAATTTCGGTCATTTGCGAGGCGACATGGTTCTGGCAGCTGTCGCACAGTGCTGCCAGAAGCAGTTGCGGTCCTATGATCTCGTCGCGAGATTCGCTGGCGATGAATTCATCGCCCTGACGTGCGGGTGCAGCGTCGAGGATATCGATCTGCCGATTCGTCGCCTGCTTGCTTCAATTCGGACGCTTGACCTTCGCTTCAACGGCAATTTCGTTCCAACGTCGTTGTCCATCGGCGCATCTGTCGTTTGTTCCGGACTTGACGAGCTGACTGCTGACGATCTGCTTAATTCGGCGGACCAGTGCCTCTATCAGGCAAAACGCAGCGGTCGAGATCGTGCGTACCGTGTCGAACTGTTCGGAGACGGGACTTCAGGAGTCTCAACCCGCGTCGACACGCCGCCGCTTTCCGTCGAATGAGGTTCTACAGCAGAGCTCTCCGACGATTACAGCGCGGGCAGACAGCAACAGGCAGTATGTTCCTGAGTGCAGTCGGATTCTGCATGAATTGCCAGGTTTCGAATTTCCGGTCTATTGTCTCTCAATCTGGATCGTTGACCTGTCAATACCCCGTCGGTGCTTTAAATTCAGAGCACCGTCAAGGTTATTGGCTCGGGACTTACAGGTTCGTTGGAGGAGACAGACATGTTGAGGTCGATTTCGCTGTGGACGCTGGGGTTTGTGTTGCTGGTGCCGAGTCTGACTTCGGCTCAGATTATCATTATCGACAGCAACCGGAGAGTGATCAGGCCGATTGTTTCACCTCAACCGCCTCAGGGGCAGTTCAAGGTCAGCCGGGTCGACATCCACTCGGAAATCCGTGACCAGATTGCGAAGGTGCAGTTCTCGCAGGTCTTCCGAAACGTTTCGAGTCAGACTCTCCAGGCTCAGATAATCTTCCCGTTGCCGGACGATGCGGCGATCAGCGAGTTAACGCTGCTGGTTGACGGAAACGAATTTGTCGGTCGGCTGATGAAAAAGGAAGAAGCTCGGGCTGTTTACGAGTCCATCGTCCGGCAGCGCAAAGACCCCGCACTCCTGGAGTACATGGGGCGAGGTCTCTTTCAGACAAGCGTGTTTCCAGTCCCGCCAAACGCAGAGCGAACTGTTGAGATCCGATACCAGCAGTTACTCCGCAAAGACAACGGGCTGGTGGATCTGCTCCTGCCGATCGGCACGAGCAAGCATGCGACACACCCTATCGACAACTTGAATATCACGGTTCGAGTCAACGCGACGGACGAAATTCGCACGGTCTACAGCCCGACTCATTCGGTCGAGATCGATCGGCCCAACAATCGAAGTGCGGTCTGTAAACTGGCGCTGACCAACGTGCGGGCTCCGGACGATTTCCGACTGATGTACGGCACTCAGAACGGTCTGGTCGGCATGAACGTCATCTCGTACCGACCGAACGCAGACGACGATGGCTACTTCCTGCTGCTTGCCAGTCCTGAGATGAAGCGGGAAGGCCACCAGCCGGCGTCAAAGAGCGTAATTTTCGTCCTCGACCGATCCGGCAGCATGAATGGCAAGAAGATCGAGCAGGCCAGAGGCGCGCTTAAATTCTTTCTCAACCAGCTTCATCAGAACGACACGTTCAACATTGTTGCGTACGACTCGGGGGTTGAAAGTTTCCGCCCGGAACTTCAGCGAGCGGACGAGAAGACAATTCAGGAAGCTCTCGGGTTTGCTGCCGGGATCTATGCGGGTGGCAGTACGAATATCGATTCGGCGTTGAAGACGTCACTGGGGATGCTGTCAGCAAAAGGACATCCGAGTTACGTGCTGTTTCTGACCGATGGTTTGCCGACGGTCGGCGTTCGTGACGAGCGACAGATTGCCACCGGAGCCCAACAGGCGAATCAGGTGGGGGCGAGACTGTTCAACTTCGGCGTCGGCTTTGACGTCAACAGTCGTTTGCTGGATCGACTCTCGCACGATAACCGCGGGCAATCAGTCTACGTTCGCCCGAATGAGGACATCGAAGCGCATGTTGCGAGTCTCTATAACCGAATCGGTTCGCCGTTGCTGACTAACCTCAGCGTGTCGATCGATCTTGATCGAGTGACCGAAGCGTCCGATCCAAAACCGATCGCCCGCATGTATCCGCAGCAGCTGACCGATCTGTCCTACGGTGAGCAGTTGGTCATCGTCGGCCGCTATCACAACGGCGGCGTCGCAAAGATCACACTTGCCGGACAGGTTGCGGGAGAGAAGAAGACATTCTCATTCGGAGCCGACTTCGCTGATCGCAGCGCTGACGAATCCAACGGCTTCGTCGAAAAACTGTGGGCCGTTCGCCGAGTCGGAGACATCATCGACGAACTCGACCTGCACGGCCAGAACCAGGAACTGGTCAACGAACTCGTTTCGCTGTCGATCAAACATGGCATTATGACGCCGTACACATCGTTCCTGGCGGATGAAAACGTTCGGTTGGCTGATCGCGGCAATTTCTCACGAGCCGCTCGGGAATCGGGCCGACAACTTGGTCAAGTGGCTGGTGAGGCAGGATTCGTGCAACGGGCGTTGAAAGGTCAGTTGCAGCGAGTCGATGGTCTGGGGGATGTCAGGCGACTTGCCTCCAGTGCCCCGACTTCCGATTTGAGTGCGGCTCGAAGTCCGTCGAGCGCCACACCCGCCCCCGGAAATCGCCCAGGTGGTGGCGGTGATCGAGACGAGGCGAAGGCCGCGGCGCCTCGGGTTATTGACTATTCCGAGTTGAAAAACGAGCGTGCGGAGTCCGCCGCTAAGGACGATGACTTTGAAGCAGAAATTCCTGCGACGGCGATCGTATCCGTCGGCCAGAAGACATTCTTCCGCAAAGACAATCAGTGGAAAGATTCGGCAGTGACTGATGAGGAAGAGAAGCAGGCCACAAGAATCGTGCAGTTCAGTAAAGAGTACTTTGATCTGGCAGCGTCACACGGCGGGAAGCTGGCGAAGTACCTTGTGTTCGACGAAGCGGTCGTGATGAATCTGGAAGGTAAAACTTATCGAATTGTTCCGGAAGAGGTCGAGAAGTAACGCCACAAACCAGCACCGGCATGTTGAAACCGCGATCAGCGAAACTGGTCGCGGTTTCGTGTGCGCTGATCACTGATTCTTTGGGATCGCTAACTTGTCACAAGTTTGTAACGGAGCCTGACTGAGGCCTGACGAGTCTCCGCTTGCGTGCTACAAACATGGCGGTTCTCTCAAGAAGCTGCCGGCAAGCGACAATGCTGTCACAGTGAGAACGCTGTTTTCGTAACGGCCTCCCGTATTTAGCTGGACGAGTATCAGAGTCGGCGACTTTCACGGTAAAGATGGCCCGGCAACACGTGGTCTGACCAGCACCCTGACAGGAGAAAACGATGATTCGATTGCCGCTTGTTCTGGCTCTTCTGGCAGCGACGTCGCTGACTTCCGATTCCCTCACTCAGGCGGCAGATGACGCTCGACCAAAGATCTCCGCACTCCCGGACATTCCTGCGTCAGTTCACGCAGCGATGCAGAGACGCGACTTTGACGCAGCCGTCAAGGAGATCGACGCGCGGCTGCAGGACGAAGGTGACAACCGTGACTACCTGATGTACCTCAAGGGGCGGGCGCTGACTGAGGATGGCAGGCTGGACGAGGCTTCGGCGGCGTATCTGGAATGTGAACGCCGATTCCCAAAGAGTCGGTGGACGGCCCGGTCCCGGTTTGGTCGAGCCGACGTTCTTGTTCGGCAACGTAACTATCGAGCGGCGGGTATGATTTACCAGGCAGAAGCTCAGCGGCTGCTTTCGGAAGATCGCCGCGATGAATTGTCGGCCATCTATCTGGAGTTCGCCGATCGATATTTCGACGGCGACAAGCAGGTCGACCCGACCGGTAAAGGCAGGCCGGATTACAAACAGGCGCTGACTTACTATCAGGAATCGTTGAAGCTGAAGCCGAGTCTCGTCGTCCGGCGGCGAACTCAGTTGCGGATTGCGCATGCTCACCGTGAACTCGGGCAGCTCGACGAAGCGATTTCCTCGTACCAGAGTTTTCTCACGGAGTTCGCCGCGAAAGACGCTGTGCCTGCAATGCGAGCGCCGGAGTCGATGGAAGCTCAGGCACGGTACCAGCTGGGCCAGGCTCAGCTCGCGGGCGGTCAACACGAAGCCGCGCGACGGACATGGCAGGACTTTCTGGCCAGCAACACTGGTCAGGCCGCTGGGGGAAAGTTGCCGGAAGAAGCTGCCTACAGAATCGCCCACACGTACCGCCTTCCGGAACCGGCGTCGATTTCTGACCTCGAGCTGGGTGTGGCTGCCCACGAGACATTTCTGAAGACGTATCCGAAAAGTGAACTGGCTCCTCAGGCGGCGCTCGAGATCGCTCAGAGCTACTCGCACCATCGTCGCTTTGATCAGTCGGTTGAACGGCTCAAGTCATTGATCGAGACGGTTGATGCCAGCGCGAAACAGATTCCGCTCGCACGAAACCTGCTGGGGCAGGCGTTGGCTTCGCAGAAGAAGTTTACCGAGGCTATCACGGCGTGGCGGGAGTTTCTTGACAAGCATCCCTCGGACCCGCACTGGAGCAACGTTCAAAGGATCGTCATCAATACCGAGTACGCCATGGCCGAATCTCAGCGAAGTGAGAAGAACTTTGCCGCAGCTCGCGAACTCTGGGTGACCTTCCTGAATAAGTATCCGCTCGATGGACGTGCACCAGAGATTCTCTTTCTTTTCGGCCAGATGAAATTCTCCGCAGGCATCACCAGTTGGAACCAGGAAATCGACGCGGCGAAGGCGGACGGAAAAGTCGTCGAGGGACCTGTCGAACCAAAGGCTAAAACTCGCAAGCTGTTTGAAGAGGCGATTGCGGACTGGCAGCGTCTGGTCAGCAAATATCCAGGCACCGAACAGGCGTCGCGAGCGGCATTCGCGATCGGGACAACTCGCGAGGATCAGCTCGGTCAACTGGCACAGTCACTGGACGCGTACCGAAAAGTCACCGGCAACTATCAGGACAAGGCAAACGAACGAATTGCCAATCTCACGGCGAAGCAGCTCGAAGTGATCACGGAGCGAAAGTTTCGGACAGATGAAGTCGCTCGGGTCAAAGTGAGGACGCGAAATGTTGAGCAGGTGTCGGTCAGAATGTACCGGATCGACATGGTCGACTACTTCCGGAAAATGCATCTGGCAACGGGCGTCGAATCGCTCGACATCGCTCTGATTGATCCCGATAAGACGTGGGATCACTCCGTCACCGGGTACGAAGAGTTTCGGCAACTCGATAACGAGATTGAAATCCCTGTCGAAGGTTCGGGCGTGACCGCCGTCACCATCACGGGACAGGATCTCGAAGCAACGACGATGGTCGTCGTGAGCGATCTTGATGTCATCGTGAAAAGCTCGCGCAACGAGCTGTTCGTGTTTGCTCAGAATTCTCGAACCGGCAAGCCGCAGACGGGCACCAGCATTCTCGTCAGCGATGGTGAGAAAGTTTTTGCCGAGGATGTCACTGGCAAGGACGGCATCCTGCAGAAATCGTTCGAAGAACTGAAATCGGTCGGTGATCTCCGCGTCTTTGCCGTTCACGAGGGAAATGCGGCGTCGACCGTCAACAACCTTGCGGGACTCGAATTTGCGGTCGGTCTCGCGCCGAAGGGTTACCTGTTTGTCGACAGGCCCGCGTATCGAGCGGGGCAACTGGTGAATCTGAAGGGGATCGTGCGCTGGGTTTCCGAAGATCGGTACACGTTCAAGGCGGGCGAGAAATATCAGCTCGACGTTTACGACGCGCGCGGCCGGTTGATCCATTCAAAAAATGTCGCACTGAGCAGGTTCGGTACGGTCGCTGATCATTTCGAGTTGCCGGAATCATCTCCTGAAGGCATGTGTCGAGTCTGCCTGCACCAGGCGGGTGGAACTCAGTCTTATGAAACGACGTTCCGAGTTCATGAGTACCAGCTGCAGTCGGTACGGCTCGAAATTGAAGTGCCGCAGCAGGTCTACTATCGCGGTGAGACGATCGAGGGCACGGTGTCGCTGAAGTACTACTATGGGACGCCACTGGCCGGAAAGACCGTGACCTGGCAACTGGCGGACGGGCGACAGCACACCGGCACGACGGACGCCAGGGGTGAAATCAAGATCGAGTTTCCGACGCGTGACTTCAGCGAATCTCAAGAGCTTGGCATCACGGCACATTTTGCCGAAAAGAATCTGTCAGCTTCGTCAAGCGTTCGGCTGGCGACGCGTGGCTTCGCGGTCGGCGTGTCGACTCGGCGGAATGTCTATATCTCTGGCGAGACGTTCGATTCGACGATCGCTGTGAATGATCCGTCTGGCGAGCCCGTCGCAACGAAACTGACGCTTGAAGTTTTCGAACGCACTCTTGTTAACGGCAAACACGGTGAGCGAAAAGTCGACTCGTTCGAGATCGCGTCGAACAAGGAGACGGGAGAGGCGACGCGGACGCTGCGCATTGATGAACCGGGCAATTATACGATTCGCGCAACCGGTACGGATCAGTTTGGCAATCGGCTGAGCGGCTCCCACGGTGTTTCGATTTCCGGCGACGACGATCGGATTCGACTTCGACTCCTCGCTGACAGGCACCAGTACACCGTTGGCGATACGGTCGACGTGAGTCTGCACTGGCGCGAAGGGCCGGCATTGGCGCTGGTTACTTACGAAGGTGCGTCGATCCTTGGTTATCAACTGGTATCGCTGAAACAGGGAGCGAACAAACTCACCGTGCCGATGGATTCGAAACTGGCTCCCAATTTCAATCTGTCCGTCGCGGTCATGCACGGAAACCGCTTCCACGAAACCGGTAGTGAATTCCGTGTGACGAGGAAGTTGAACATCAGGCTGAAACCTGATCGCAAGTTGCTGAAGCCTGGCGAGAATCTGAACGTTGAAATCACAACAACTGACCCGCAGGGCAAGCCGGTGTCTGCGGAAGTGTCACTGGGACTTGTGCAACAGAATCTCTGGCAGATGTACGGTGACGATGTTTCGGTCATCGATCAGTTCTTTGGCGGCGGCCAGCGGCAGCCTCAGGTGCGGGCCATCTCGAGCTGCACGTTCGCTTACAGTCCCGAGACGAGGCCGGTTAACGAGTTTCTGCTGGCGGAGCAGGATCGGCAGGAGCAGGCAGGACGTAATGCCGTGGCGCGGCTGGGTCTGAAACGCGCGCAGAACCAACGCGAGGTCGCCGGCATGGTGGACCGCTTCAACGATCTGGTGAAACAGCGACGTTATTCCGAAGCTCTTGGGGTCGCAAAGGAAGCTCAGGCACAAGGGGTCGATGATCGACTCGCAACGATCATGCTGCGGAAGTCGCAGTTGGGGTCGCAGCTCGCGCGACATTGGGCGTTCAATGGTCGGGACGAGGGAAGGAAGCTGGGCAACGATACTGAACTCTACTTTTCCGACGAAGCAATTCTGGCCAATGGTTCATCGACCTGGACAGAGTATGCGGGAAGCAACTCATCGCGCCTGCGGCAACAGTCGGATGGGCCGGACCAGTTGTTCGTGTCCGGGACCATGTCCTGGGAAGGGAGTTCGAGCTGGGGAATTCCGAGCCTGGAGTCTGGCCAGACAGCAGGTGAGCTGAGTGAATTGTCGGTGAATCACCTGGCAGCAATCGACCAGGACAGCAATGGCGATGGGCTGGCCGAGGCTGATTTCGAGCAACTGCGGGCGGTGATCGTTCTGCAGGATGACAGTAGTTCCAACGGCATCTTTGATTATGTCAACGGAGGCCGCAGTTCAGGCGTGAATAATTTCCGTGTCGATCACTATGCGTCGACTCTTTCGCTGGTGATTCAGCAGAGCCAGGAAGTTCAGGGCGACGCCGTACAGGGTTACTTTCAGAATCTGTCCCTGGCGGAGAACACCATTGTCGCGTTGAACGACGTCGGCGAGTTCCAGGTGGTTAACGGTCTTCCTGTTGCGATGCTGCGCGGCCTGGCCGAATCGGGGATGCAGATTCTGCCTCGAATGGCCAGTGCGGAACTTGGTTACTGGAATCCAACGATCGTGACCGACGAAAACGGCCAGGCGACACGGACCTTCCGGCTGCCTGATCGCTCTACGGCGTGGACGTTGAAGTCGCGCGGCATCGACGGAGACGCACTTTCCGGCCAGGTGGAAGTCGACATCGTGGCGAAGAAAGACTTGTTCGGAGAACTGCGAACACCGTTGGCATTCGTCGACGGCGACATAGCCACCGTTCTGGTTGAAGTTCACAACTCCACGGTCGAGAAGGGTCAGCCGATTGAGGTGTTACTCAAGACGACCCAGGGTGAAAAGGCGACTGAAATCCGTCGTGTTCTCGAGTCTGCCGGCAGCGGTGTTCAGGAGATTTCAGTTCCTGTGCTGATGGAAGGTGACCTCGCTGCTTTCGAACTCACCGTGAAAAGCGGCGACTTGATCGACGTGTTGAACCATGCGGTCCCGATACGTCCGTTTGGGCTGCCTGTGCTGGCAACGACCAGTGGCACGTCGGCTCAAAGTACGATCATCTTCGTGGAACACGAAGGTCAGATCGGCGTTCAGGATTCGCAACTGGAACTGCATTTCGGTCCGGGCATTGATCGCACGTTGCTGGAAGGCGTACTGGGTTCGAGTATTGGCAATACCAGTGTTGGGATCGAGCGTTCAGTATCGGATGTGCTCGGAGGAGCCAACCTGCTGAAGCTGATTGCCCGGTCTCGTGCTGCGGATAGTCCAGAGTCGATCGCCCTGACGGCTCGCATCAATTCCGGAATATCGCAGCTGGTGTCCAGCCAGCGTGACGACGGCAGCTGGAGCTGGTCAGGACGACACAACGCCGAAGGGGATCGTTACGCGACAAGCCGGGCCGCCTGGGCTCTGTCAGTCGCGCGGCGCGGCGGGTTCGCGGTGCCGACGGAGACGCTGGCCAGTGCAGTGAGTTCGCTGAACAGTGCGTTCTCGGCCAGTGGCACTGCCGATCGCGAGGGGCAGGCCATCATTCTGCACGGCCTCGCTGAAGCGGACGCGGCCGATTTCGCATGGGCCAACCGGCTGTATCGCGAGCGAAACAGTTTGAGCGTCTCAGGGTTGCTGCACGTTGCGCTGGCGATGATCAGGCTCGACCGGAAAGAGATGGCAGAGGACCTTGTTGAACTTGTCAAACTGCCATTCGAAGCGGCAACGGCCAATCGGAATGAGCAGTCAGAAAGTGTCGTGAAGTGCATTCCGTGGATGAGGTCCGGTGTCGAACTGCGAGCTTTGTACCTGCTCGCCGTGGAGGAACTGTTTCCGACGGACAAGTCGGCGGCGAAAGCAGCAGACTGGCTCATGGCTGCCAGAACCGGCTATCGCTGGAGCCCCGAAAAATCAAACGGACCAGCCATGATGGCGCTGGCGGAGTGGTTCTCGAAAAAGAAGTTCAGCACCGGGAAGTACAAACTCACGGTGCAGGTTAATGACAACGATGTGGAGACAATCGAAGTTGACCCGGCGGTTGATCCAACCCGTCGGATCAGCGTGCCGTCGGAACTCGTGGTCGCCGGAAAGCCGCAGAAGATCGGCGTAACAATGGACGGGCGAGGCGAGTTCAGCTTCAGCGCGATCCTTAGTGGTTTCGTGCCAGCCGACAATCTTCAGTCGACCACTCAGGAATGGAGGGTTTCGCGGTACAGTGAACCCGCACATCGAATGTTTGACGGAGAAGTCATTCCTCGCGGATTCCACATTCTGACCGGCGGCTATTCAACGTTCCGAAATCCGTTGACTCAGTTACCTGTCGGCGATCGCGCGGAGGTGACTCTACAGGTTCGTCGGAACGGAGTTCGCGGCACGAAAGACGAGCAGCTGGACTATCTGATTGTCGAGGAGCCGTTGCCAGCCGGCACGTCGGTCTTGCGTGAGTCCATCAAGGGGTCGTTTGAACGTTTTGAAATCGGAGCGAACTCGATCACCTTTTTTATTGGTGACACGCCTCATCCGAGCGACATTCATTACACACTCGTCGGCCATCTGCCTGGCACCTATCGCACAGTTCCGACGGTCGTTCGTAGTTTTTATCGACCGCAGGAAATTGCGGTCGCATCTGGCACATTGCTGGAAGTCCTTCCTCAGACCCAGCCAGGCGGCGATGAATATAGGCTCTCACCGGTTGAGTTGTTTGAGTTTGGTAAGCGTCTGCTGGCGAAGAATGATCACAAGGCAGCTGGAGAGCACCTGACGGAACTGTTCACGAAGTACCGTCTGAACTCCGACGTTTACAAACAGTGCGTTGAAATGCTTTTTCGCACGTCTCTGCAGACCAACCTGCATCGTGACATTGTGCAGTACTTCGAAATCATCAAAGAGAAGTACTCCGATGTTGAACTCGACTTTGACTCGATCATGAAAGTCGCCACCGCCTATCAGGAACTCGGTGAATACGAACGCAGTTATCTGGTTTTTCGTGCCACAATCGAAAGTGCTTTTGAGCGGGAAAGTCAGATCGCCGGTTTCCTGACGGGGCAGAATGAGTTCGTTCGATCGGTTGAAGTCGTCGAGCGATTACTTCACGAGTACCCCTCGGAGTCTTACGTGGCTGTGGCGACGTTTGCTCTGGCTGGCGAGGTCTACAGCAAGGCCGCAACAGTTGCCGACGATGCGAAGCTGAAAGACGCCGGGATTACGAGAGTCGATCTGATCGATTCTTCAATCCGGATGCACGATCACCTGCTCTCAACGTGGCCGAACGACCCGGCGTCGGATCGGGTGAGCTTCTCGCTGGCCAGCGCAGTGCTCGATCTTGAGCAGCACGATCAGGTTATCAGGCGTTGCCGGGATTTTTCCGAGCGATTTCCGGAGAGCGAGTTTCTCGACAGCTTCTGGTATGTGATCGGCTATAGCCAGTTTGCTCTCGGGAACCACGAAGCCGCACTGGAAATGTGTCGCAAAGTGTCCGATGCAAAACGGAAAGACAAAGGCACTGGCATTGAAGTCGCGGCCGCGAACAAGTGGCAGGCGATTTACATCATGGGGCAGATCTATCACAGCCTTGGCAAACCGTCGGAAGCGATCACTGAGTACGAGCGTGTGAAGGAACGCTTCTCTGACGCGACGGAAGCGATTGACTTCTTCACTCGCAAAGACATCGCGCTGCCGGAAGTGACAACTGTCAAACCGGGCGCTGCCGGCGCGGTTGAACTCAGCTTTCGCAATGTCAAACAGGCGAGTATCAAGGTTTACCGAATCGACCTCTTGAAGTTCGGTTTGATGCAGAGAAACCTGAACCAGATTACGGCGATCAATCTCGCCGGCATTCGACCTTACCACGAAATGACGACCAAACTTGGCGACGGAAATGACTTTCGCGATCGGACTCAGGAACTGAAGTTGCCGCTCAAGGAAGAGGGAGCGTACCTGGTCGTGTGCCGTGGCGAGAATCTTTACACCAGTGGGCTGGTACTGGTGAGTCCGCTGCAGTTGGAGATTCAGGAAGACTCGACCAGCGGTCGAGTTCGAGTAACGGTGAAGGACAGCGTGCAGGATCGCTACCTGAAAAACGTACTTGTCAAAGTCATCGGCAGCGCCAACAGCGACTTCAACACTGGCGAAACCGACCTGCGAGGCATCTTCGTGGCGGATGCCATTCGTGGAACGAGCACAATCATTGCCCGGGCCGAAGAGGATCGCTACGCGTTTTACCGAGGTACTCAGTCGATGGGGAACGTGGCTCAGCCACAATCCGGAAAGATACCGGAACCTGCCGCGGACGAAATGTCCGGAGAGGCCAAGGGCAACGGACAACAGGAGCTGCTGAAGAATCTGTTTGACACGAATGGAGAAATCCAGGGGATCAACCGTGGCAATTACGACAAGCTGCTGAATAACTCGATCCAGGGTGTGAAGGCGGAGTTGGCCTACTGACATCACGTCGGTCGCGAGCCTGTCGGCAAACCTGTTGCGTCGAACTATCGGGCGATGACTGAGAGACGCAGGTCGTCGACGCTCATCTTCCCGGTCGCCCCATTGAGACCGATTCGCACGATGGCTTCCCGAGCGTTCACCGGAACGGGAATGCGTCGCCCCGTTCGTTCCCAGTCCTGCGATCGCAACCAGGGTCCTACTGAAACGTCACCGACCGACCGGCGGACGTGGTCGTAAAAATGAATGTAGAAGGCGGGCTTCTCATAATCTTTTTCCCCCGCTCGAATGTTTTCGAGTTTCAGATCGAGTGAGAGATTGACGAAGGCAATCTTTCGACCGTCAATCGCCAGCCCCTGCATCATTCGCGATGGCCGACCGGGCTCGGTGTTTTCAAAAGTGACGTAGTAGTCTCCTGCCGGCGCGTCGCCTTTCACACGCGTTGTTTGTCGCTGGTAGTACCAGCTATCCACTTTGCCATCGCCGTTGTCGTCAATTTCCAGGCTGCCATTGACCAGTTCCGGATGTTCCGAATCCGGTTGCACTCGTCGTTTGTCTTCGGATTCGCCGGTCATCGGGACAAACAGAGTTGGAATCAGTCGCTCCTGCACGAGTTTTCCGTTCTTCTTTTCAAACAGGTAGAACACCTGCTGATATCGTTCTCCCAGCGGGACGATCATCCGACCTCCTTCCCTCAGTTGTTCAACCAGCGGTTGCGGCACGCTTTCCGGCGAGCAGGTCACGATGATGCGATCGAAAGGCGCGTGTTCGGGCCACCCTTTGTAGCCGTCGCCGGACAGCGTGTGAACGTTTTCGTAGCCCAGTTTCTTCAGTCGTCGACTGGCTTCCCGGCTGAGCTGCGGGACGATTTCAATCGAGTACACTTCCTTCACGATTTCCGCCAGAACGGCCGCCTGATATCCGCTGCCTGTTCCGATTTCCAGAACCTTGTCGGTCGGTTGCGGATCAAGCGCTTCCGTCATGTAGGCAACGACAAACGGTGGAGAGATGGTCTGCTGGTAGCCAATCGGCAACGCCTTATCGATATAGGCTTCGCGAAACAGTTTCGACGGAACGAACTCATGCCGCTTGACCGTGTTGAGGGCATGCAGCACCAGCCGGTTGGTAATCCCCTCGCTCGCCACTGATTCGGCAACCATTTTCGTGCGTTCCTCGCGATGATCATCGTCGTCGGCAAACGACGCGACCGGCACTGCGGGCAGCAGGACAGTTATGATAGTCAGAAGAGCGACAGTCATTCTGATAAGTGCCACACAGCGGGGCTGTTGAGGTTTCGACGAGGACATGGCGGAACTTTCTTCCGACGAGCGCGGCTACGCGGCGTGATCGCGGAAATGCAGGACAGGGACGTACAACGACCGATCATCGCGGGATCGGCCTGGAGTCAGTCTTGAGTATCAGGCGGCATTGTCCAGGAAACGTGACAGCGCCAGCAAGCCGGGAGCGTCCTTCAAGCCTGCCTGCCCTTTCCCGTCCGCGTCTGCTTCGTGAGAAAGCGAAAGCTGAGTCAGCAAGTCTCGAATGATCCGTTCGGCTTCAAGCCGTTCGCGTTGCCAGGCGTCGCGAGCTTTCTGCCACGAGGCTTCCTGAGTTTCGATCTGCGAAAACTGCGTCTGAAGTTGCTCTTCCCGACGTCGCAGTTGAGTTTCCCGCTCGGCACCCCAGTCGGACAGTTGTTGTTTGTCGCCGCGGAACGACTCCTTCTGCGATTCGAACTGCGATCGCGTTTCGTCCAGCTCACGTCTTTGCTGATTGAGTCCGTCCCGTAGATTTCTGATGTAGTCAGCCAACTGCTCACGAGCCTGCTCGACCCGCTGTTTTGCTCCCTCGTCGCCCGTGACCTGCGACATCTGAGCCCATGCCTCGTCGACAGCGATCTGAGTTTCCAGCAGTTCCTGATGCCGCGATTCCAGATCCTCTCGTAATCGATCGAGTCGGTCGCGGCGTTTTTCAAGATTCTCGGCATGCAACGACATCATGTCAGCCTGTCGGCGATTCTCGGCGGTCTGACTCTGGACTTTCAATTCCCAGGATTGCCGCTCTGACGCCAGTCGTTCCCGCTCTCGCTGAGCGTGGTCATCGACCGACTTCTGCATGCGTGTCAGTGTGTCCTGTTGCCGCTCGAGCGAGTGTTCCAGTTCTTCGAGAATCATTCGTCGCTGCGAATTCTGTTTGCCCTGTTTCCGCTGCACCTGCAGAAGATTCTCCAGTCGCTGCTGGGCACGCTGATATTCGCTGCGGAATTCGTCGCGGGTCTGTTCCAGTTCAGCCCGGGAACGTTCCAGATGATCCTGCTGAAATCGGATTCGGCTTTCGAGCAATGCCCGTTGCTTGCGGAGTTCCGCTTCTGTCGTGTGACGCTGCTCGTCGAGCTTCTGGAGTTCGTCGCGGACTCGACGTTGCTGTTCGGTTTGCTGCTGCTCGATTTCTTCCCAGGTTCGCCGTCGCAGTTCGTCGATCTCCTGCTGGAACCGAACATGATCGCTGTCGAGCTGTTTTTGTCGTCGCTTCAGTTCAGCGTCCGAATCCGCCCTTTGCTGCTGCCATTCCTCGACGGACTCCTGCAGAGCCTGTCGCTCTTTCGCGAGCCGTTCACGGTCGTTGACAATTTCATCGGTCAACGCCGCAGTGGTGATCTGCTCGGCAAGGACGCGGCGTTCGGAGTCGAGCTGAGCCTGGATGTCCTGTCGTTCTGCCTCGATCTCGACCATGTGTCGGGCTTGTTCTGCGGCAAGCTCTCTCCGTTCACGTTCGAGGGTCTCTCGAAGCTCGGTCTCCTGATTGACGAGCCGCTGCTGACTGGCGGTGAACTCCTGCCGCTGCGCTTCTGACTGAGCAATCGACTCTTCTAACTGCTCGCGCTGTTCTGACAGCTCGACCTGGGTTTCGTGACGCAGTCGCTCGCGTTGCTCGTTCAGTCGGGCACGCTCTGCTTCGATGGCAGAAACCTGCCGCGTCACAGAAGCCTGTTCCTCGCGGATCGCGTTCTTTTCAGCCTCGAACTGCTTTCGTCGCGTTTCAAGGTCTTCGCGGCTATGAGTGAGGCGTTCGGCATCTTCCTGAATGCGTTGCTCGTGTTCCTGTGTCTCAAAGCGGAATGCGCGGCGATCCTGATCGAGCTGCCCGGCCTGCGTATTCAGTGCCTGCTCGCGGCGATTTAAGTCGGCAAGCTGCTTTTGAACCTGCTCGACCAGCTGCGCCGTCTGGATCAGCAGATCTTCTTCGAGATGGTCCAGTTCGGCGCCGCCAGCGGGACTTGCTGCGGGCGGTGTTGCACTCGGCCGATCCACACCGCGTGGCGGTGCGGACAACCATACATCGGGATCGTGAGGCGAGCGGAATTCCTCGCTCATTTCGGGAATCCTTTCCCTGCCGCGAGTCAATGTGTTGTGGGGCGCGTTGTCCTGCGATGATGCGTTCCCTCGTCCGCAACGGAAAAGGGGCGGTCAAAAGGTCAGCCGTCTCGTTTACAAGTGTGCGTTCAGCTTTTCGGTGATTTTCTCTTTCGGAATGACACCCACCAGCCGCTCGACGATTTGCCCGCCTTTGAACACCATCAGCGTCGGAATCGAGTTGATCTGATGCTGCGTGGCGATCTGCGGGTTCTCGTCGGTGTTCACTTTGCCGACTTTGATCCTGCCTTCGTATTCTACGGAAATGGCGTCGATTGCCGGAGCGAGCTGCCGGCACGGACCGCACCACGGAGCCCAGAAATCGACCAGCACCGGGAGGTCACTCTGCAGTACGTCTGTATCGAAAGTGGCGTCTTTGAATTCAAGTGACATCGCGATTACTCCTCAGTATTGAACGGTCTACATGGCTCGGCGATTTCAGGCGGACCTGATGCCGAACAGTTGCGGTATTCCTGACAGTCCCCGAAGGAGTCGTTCAGGTTCGCAGCCAGCCACGGTGAGATTGCTGTAAATGCTGGTTGGGCGAGGGATTATAGGTGGATGCCGAAGTGTGTCAACGTGCGCCTGAGCAGCCAGAATACGCTGGATTCACTCGTGAACGAACATCACGAGTCGAGGGCTTTCAGAAACGCCGCTAACCATGCCGGGTGAGCAGGCCATGCCGGAGCGGTGATCAGGTTGCCGTCAACATAGACACCATCCATGGCAGTCTCGACGAAGTTTCCTCCGGCGAGCGTCACGTCCGGTCCGCAGGCCGGATAGGCCGTACAGCTTCGTCCTTTGAGAACACCGGCCACTGCGAGCAGTTGAGTTCCGTGGCAAATGGCGCCGATTGGTTTTGTTTCGGAATCGAAGTGGCGGACGATTTCCAGCACTCTGGAGTTCAGTCGAAGGTATTCCGGAGCGCGTCCGCCAGGAATCAGCAGCGCGTCATAGTCTGCGGGATTGATGTCGTCGAACGTTGCGTTCAGGGCGAAATTGTGGCCGGGCTTTTCCGAGTACGTCTGGTCGCCTTCAAAATCGTGAATCGCCGTCCGAATCGTGTCTCCGGCCTGTTTGCCTGGACAGACGGCGTGAACCTCGTGGCCAACCATCAGCAATGCCTGAAACGGCACCATGACTTCGTAATCTTCGGCGAAGTCGCCAGTCACGATCAGAATCTTCCTGCTGGCCATTGGCTACGCTCCTCGGTGAGTTGTCAAGCCTTGTGTGATTGTGAGAACGTTCCGCGAGGACGCACTTTAGCAACTCGCCGGAAGAGCAGGTATTACTCGCTGATGCTCTCGAGTTCGTCGCCGATCTGATACAGCGGCAGAAAGCGATAATAGACTTCCAGGCACAGCGTACTGAGCGCCGTCGAGAATACTCGCCCGCCATAGGGGCCCCACGGCGCTTTCGGATCCCAGCTTCCAGCGGCGTGACCGGTCGTGCGTTGATCATCGACCAGATGGTCTCGCAGGGCGTTGTTCCAGGTACGCCACTCGCTGCCGCCATACTGATAGACTGCCAGCGTGCCGTAATACCAGTAGTAGAGATTCTCGGATTTTCGATCCGGCGGATGCTGCATCAGGTAGTTGATGCCCTCGATGCTTTGCGGATTGGCCCGGTTCAATCCGAGCATCTGTTTGCAGAACAAAGCTTCCGCTGTCATCGACGGCGTGGGCGGGAGCGGCGGATATTCCGGGCCGAGCACGCGGTACGAGGCCAGTCCATTCTGCTGTCCCAGACTGCGTTCCCTCAGGAACTGAATCAAACGCTCCCGGGTGACCACCGGCACCTCGATGCCAGCAATTTCTGCGCTCTTCAACGCCATCAGTTGCCAGCCGAACATGCTCATGTCGCTACGCTGGCCTTTGAGATATCTCCATCCACCGTCAGTCGGATTCTGGGCGTCGATGATGTAAGCAATGGCACGGCTCAGCGGTTGTCGCAGGCGTCGATCAATTGACCGATCGGTTTGCATTCCGAGAGCCTCGGCCATGGCATAGGTGGCGATCGCGTGGCAGTACATTTGCGCGTACCGTGTCGCCTGTCCGCCAAAGAATCCGTTCGTCTGTTGTTCTCGGATCAGCCACCCCAGTGCCCGATCGACCTGATCGGCGTACTGGCCTTCTTCGTGTGTGTAACCCGCACCGAGAAAGGCCAGGATCGCGAGGCCAGTAACGCCCGCATCAGCTTTCAATCCAGCGTTCTGGCGGTCCACATTCTCTTCATCCAGCTTCACCAGTCCGGATCGCCCAGTACACCGATCACCCTCCGGGCACATCTCGGAAAATCCATCGGCGTCCCAGTAGCCAGCCGGATTCTGATGCAGCGCCAGCCACTGCAGGCTCGCTTCGACAGCCCGTTCGGACTCATCGGTTCCACCGTACCGTCGAGCGGTTTCCTGTCGTCGCGCGATCGTACGAAGACGGTACGTCGGTGGGATTTTCGTTGTTGCACCGGGGTCAATTGGATCGGAATTTGGTCGGATAATATTTGGTTGTGGAACATCGGTCGGGAAAGGGCTTCTCAAACCATCACGTACGGCAACGACGGGTGAGGGAATCGGTGTCTGAGACTGAGGATTCAGATCCGGGCGAAATCGTTGTGCATCGCCGAACTCTTCCATCTTCGGAGTCCGAGTTTGAAGTCTGGAGAATTTTGGAGCGGAAATTGCACCGCTCATCGAGCCTGCCGTGGATTCGTCAGAAACCGTCCCTGGTGTCTCCACTTTCAACGCTGAAGGGGCGGGCGCTGTGCGACGTTGAATGGCTTCGTCCGTGATGCCGCGTTCGAGAAAGGCTGTTGGGTCGGTGGTCAGGTTCAATGCTGCCAACTGTCGGGTGGCATCAAAGTCGGGCACAATTCTGTCGACCGAACCTCGGTTGGGCTTGCGGTCGACGTTGACTTCCTTCAACCCACTTTCCTGAACTGATCTACGAATTGTCGACAGCGAGGGGATGTTGATGTCGGGCTTCGCTTCAGCTGTCGAATCCGTGATCCGCAGCGGTGCCGCAGATTCGACTTTCCGACCGACGTCCCCGGAGTCGCGTGGCTCCGGTCGCCAAACAGGCATCTCGGGCAGCGATTGGACATCCGGGATCGCCATGTCCGGCTTCGTGATCGGTTCCGGGCGACGCTCCGGACTTTCAAGCGGCTCGAATTCCAGTGGGGTCTGTTCGGAACGCGAAAGCTTCTGGCTGGGACTGGTGAGAAGTCTCTCCCAGACGGGAGTATTGCCGGACGTTTGTGCCTCGATCGGCTCTTCGCCTTCCTGGACGATCTGTCGAATCTGTACCCTCTCCGGGACGCTCGCCAGCAGAAGCCGCTCGGGCGGAGTCACAGCGACCGCTCCGAACGCCAGCGACAGGTGCAGCAGCACCGAGCACATGAATGCCTGACCAGTCGGCTCGCTGTCTCCCCACCGGGTGACCATCATTGTGAGAAAGTGAATGGTCACAAACAGCAATCCGGCCAGCAGCGACACCCACAGCGCCAGCGCGACAGCTTCGGTTGTTGTGTCGAAGGTTGAAGCGAGCCATTCGACGAACTCGATCGCTGCCAGCATCATGGCGTGTCCTGCAGTCGGTTCGCGAGTGAAATGTGATCGATCTTCGCTCGATGGCACGCCGCAAGTACGTCCATCACGTTCTGATAGGGGTCCGGCCCGGATCCTCGCACCACGACTGTCTGGTCCGAGTAGTTCTCGCGAGCCAGTTTGAGTCGCTGTTCCAGCGTGTCAATCGTCATCTGCTCGTTGCGAATCGACACCTGCCCATCGGGAGCCACGTTGACGACGATCTCGTCCGGGCGGCTGGTCAATGGTGGCGCGTCGCTGACCGCCGGAACCTGGACTTCGTACCGGCTTTCCTGCTTCGAAAACTGTGTCCCGACCATGAAGAAGATGATCAAGAGAAACACAATGTCAATCATCGGAGTCAGGTTAAGCGTGGGCTCGCTGGTTGGGTCAGCGACTTTTAGCGGCATGGATTTCCGGCCCTCGGTTGGAGAGGGAAGAGTATGTGTCAATTGCTGCCGGTCAATGACGATATCCGATAACTATTCGGATCGACTTTCAGGGGCGTCGCAATGGTTATCGTTTCGGCGGGCACCGTCAATTGCTGTGAACGCCTGGAGTGCCAATCGAAGGCATCGAATTTGTGAACGGGGGTGTCTGGCGAAAGTGGGCCAAGTTTGAGGGCGCGGGATTGGCGTCTGATGCGACGGGATAACAATTTCCGATCGTTGAAAATATGGGAGTCAGTGCGGCTCGCGGCGTAGCGAGCGGTGCGCTGGCAATGTAAGCGAATAATACGTCCTGCTGACCTGTATGAACGGGACAGCGACACTCGTACGGGCAGGCCACAATGCTGACGACGGAAACTCAGACTGATTGTCGATTGAGACGCTCCGGTACAATTTTAAATGCACGTTTGTGCAAAATACTGACACTGGTCGTGTTGTCGGGGATGCTGCCTGGGTGCTCGTTCGAGCGGCAATGGCAGTCGGCGACGTCCTACGCCTATCCGGAACAGGAGTTGGCCGGGTGCTGGGAAGGCACCTGGCAAAGCGAATACAACGGCCATCACGGCGGACTTCGAGCGATCATTACAAAACAGGGCGACGGCTACTATGACGCTCATTTTCATGCGACCTACGCCGTATTGATTCCGTTTGAGTTCAAACTCCCGCTGCTGGTCACCGACGCAGGGCAGGCCTACGCCCTTGAGGGAGAGGCCGATCTTGGCTGGCTGGCCGGCGGACTTTACACCTACAACGGCAGTGCAACGGCCACCGACTTCCTGGCCAACTACTGTGCCGAAAACAAAGACCACGGCACATTCACGATGACGAAAGTCCGAACGTGCTCATCGTGCAGCGGTGCCGGGACATGCGGCGCGGATGGAAGCTGCAACGGTGAATCCTGCTGTCGCGGAAACGGCACTTGCGGTGCCTGTGGGTCCTGCGGCAAGTAGGTTTCATTTTCTGTCAGTTCGTCATGGAGCCAGCCGTTGTTGGTCCTCGATGGGTCGCTCGCGAGATCAGTTTCTCCATCGATCTCTGTCGAATATTTACACCACCACTCGTGCAAACATTGCGGTCAATCTACCGCAGCGACATTCGCAGAATCAGGAACCAAACGGTCGTTACTGTCGCACAGATGGCCAAAGCGGCGAGAAATCTGCGATTTCCGGCAGGTGAAAGTTCAAGACTCGCGACTCTAAATACCTGTGGGAACGCCAGCAGAATTATTGGTACGAAGGCACAGCTGAAAATGGCCATCTTGAACGCTTTCTGAGCCAGGTCATCATTGGCTTGAATTTCAGCTTCTAGAGACGTTTGCGGAAGCGCGTCGGTCGCATCGCGGTCTTCAAGAGACTTTGTCATGTCGTGACTGTTGGGTAAGACCTCGGATTGTGTTCCGTCGTTCTGTTGTGCCTCGGCTTCGCAGTTCCAACAGACCGCAAAGCCGGATTCGATGTCTGTGCCACATCGATCGCAATGCCAGGCGGAACTGTTAGCCGAGTGAATTCTGGCGAGGATCTGACTGGCAGCGGCCACATCACCTTCGGCCACCTGAAGACGCACACCGCCGACAGCGGAGCCGATGTAGGTGCCGAACGTAGCGCCGGCCTCGCAATCAGTAACGATCGTGGCGATCCCGGCTTCGCTCAGTTCTGCGGCGGCGATCCTTGCTTCGTGCTCCATGATAAACTGCGCGACAGTAACAAGGATTGGTTCACTCATAGTGGCTGTGTCGTTCCAGGTTGCGAGTTGCAGCGGATAAGTTGATTAACAAGGTACGTTCAGAGTGTGTGTTCGTTCGGGGGCTCGTAACTGCTGCTCTGACTGTATTTGGGCCTGCTGGTGTGGTGTCATTCCAGATCCGGCCCCCGGAACTTCGCATCCGTCTCTTCAAAGATGGCGATGAGCGTGACAGCCAGTTCCAGCGCGTTGCCGGACAGAGCGGCCAGGACGATGACACCGAGCAGTGTCGAGGTCAGCAGCCAGGCCTTCCAGAATGCCGGATGGAACGACGGGCGCTGAGACTGTCATGACACAGGGATCAGGATCCGGGGAGCACGCCAGGGCGGAACCGCCTCGGTTGTCAGCAACCGCATCCCATCGCAACCGGTGCCACCGCCGTTGCAATCGACGTCAGTGTCACTCGTCGCAAGATTCTCCCACGCCCGATCGGCGTAGCTGCCGATCGAACGCTACGCATCGATCCCTGATGACGCAGCTCGTGACCAGAAGTCGCGAAAGTCCTCAGTGCCGTACAATTCGCTGATCCGTGAAACGACAGGACCGAATCTCTCAAACGGCGGCCCGTAATCCTGCCCATGAATGACCAGGCCACGGTCAGTAGTGACG
>JAQBWV010000080.1 GCA_027624335.1 Planctomycetota bacterium | reverse complement strand
TCACGATGGGCTGCGGTCAACAGAGCATTCACACGGTCGACGAGACTTTGCATATCGAAAGCTTCCTGCTGGCCTGCCGTGTTGCAATGAGGCTGGCAACGGCTGAGTAAATATCAGAGCCTGACCTACCGGCTACCGGAGCGCATAAAAAGGAACGCAGAGTTCGCCGAGGAAACGCAGAGTTAAAGGAGACCCTCCTTACCTCTGCGAGATTTCTCGGCGGCATCTGCGTTCTAAATATCGGTCATCAGAATGCCTTACCGCAGGCGGTTATGCGACAGCTTGAGAGTTCATTCCGCTTTTCAGGACTCCGAGTGCGTACATGACGCAGCATGGCAAAGCGATCATCAGCGTGCTGACCGGATCGGCCGGAGTGCAGATACTGATCACGGCAACCTGAACGGGAATCCCCAGCAACCAGGGACGATGGCTGCGACGCGCCAGAAAAGTGGCTGACACCGCAGAGATCACGATTAAACCGACTTCCAGAACTCCGACTTGCATTGTGCGTCTCCATCGACAGAAACCAGCTGGACGACGTGATGCCAGTACCGGCGTCACTCGGTCCTCGAATGTGTCAGGCGTCCTTTGTCTCGCCATCGTCGTCAGACGGATCGAACTTTGGTGGTTCGAACTTTGGAGCCGTTACTTCGCTCACTTCCTCTTTCGCCGCCGGACGCGGAGCGGACGAGACACTCGAAGACGACCGGTACGTCGACTCGGAGACTTCGTCCTCGATGCCGCGAACTCCCTTTTTGAATTCGACAATTCCCTTGCCCAGGCTCCTCGCGACTTCCGGCAATCGCTTGCCAAACAGCAGCAGAGCGATCGTGCCAAAGATGATCAGTTCAGGAAGTCCAGGAGCTCCGCCAGGGAAGAATGCGAGTATTGCAGTCATGTGACACCTCACCTCTTAAAGTTGTTTTGTTTGAAAGTTGTGTTGAGTTTCTACAGCAGCGCACGGAAGCCTTTAAGGCCGCCCGTAACACAAATTGCCATGCACAGAAGGCTTCGATCGCAATCCCGGTGCGTTCCGTTCCGCTTCACGCACCCTACGACTACTAAGTGTTTTTGCGAGACTGGTCACCGTCGTCAGACTCGTCCGAATCGGTGTCGTTCACTCCCTTTTTGAACTCGACCACACTCCGACCCATTGACCGCATGAGAGCCGGCAGGCGATTTCCAAACACCAGCAGAACGATCACGCCGAAGATTACAATCTCAATCCCGCCCGGGACTCCGGGGATAAATCCAAACAGCATGATGAAACTCCTGTTGGCCTCGCGCGGACATTCCAGTTCAGGTTGACCTTGCTGAACCGGAATTCGGCTCCAGCGGACGAGAATCCCAGTCCAGTGTGTTTTCAAACGCTTCCCGCGTGGAAGGCCTGCCAGAATAACTCGCCCGATCCAACAGAACCCGGACCGTCGAGCGGCAAAGAAAACCCGCGAAAAAAGAATGAGGACACTTGGAAGAAGTCTGTCATTTCAGACGCCCAGCGGAAGCAGCGACACGCCTGCAGAAGCAATACAGCAGGCAGCGTAAGCGACCGGTCAGTCGGACATCCGTCCCGAAGGGGATTCACAGACCATCTGGCATGGGGATGTCCACTCGGTTCGCCCGCGGAGAGCAGGTGGAGTGAGCGGAGTCAGGAAGTGATTTTACGACTGCACTTCCCATTGTCAAACACGATGACCCGATCCAGGCTGTCAGGTGTTCGCTGGAAATGAGATCGATCTCCAGGGAAACTCCGAATCCGTGCTTCTCAGCCGGGGATGAGGCATCACTTTCGCAGAGATGATCACTCTGGATGACGAAAACAGCCCGAAGCGTCGACGCGGGAACGACCGCATGATGCCGAGGCATCCGGGCTCCATCGTTGACATTTCGGGCTCACTGATCAGCAACTTTTCGCAATCGTTAGTCGAAACCGCTGCCGACTCCTGGGCCGCCGGTGTCGCCAGCGCCGAAATCGCCCTGGAAACCAGCCTGGTCGAGTTTGTACTGCTCGATGGCCTGCTTTGTGTTGGTCAGAAGGAATTCAGGGCCGGAAGGAAAATACTGCACGTCATCCTTCAGGTAGTAGGCCGACGGAAGAGTCTGACCACCCACGGATGTCTGGCAACCGGTCGCCATCATGGCGAGGCCGCAGACACCCAGAATAGTGACTGCCTGTGTCCGCAGAAGTTCGAGCTTCATGCTGATTCCGTCCCGTGCATCCTGACTGGGCTGATTTCGCTGAGCGTGTGGCGAGGTACTTACCAGAACACACGAGCATCCATAACAGTCATCGGCAATCTGAAACCCGCAACTTTGGAAAAACCGTCATAATCCGCAAATCTTTCCAGAATTGCTGCCAGACAGGTCCGACAAGCACCGGCCTTCGTCATTCCGACGCAGTCGCACGCACTGGAAGGTGGGACGCTCACAGGGTTCCTTCAAGCGCTCGAATGACTTCAAGACGGGTTCGTTTGAGAGCAGACGGCACGAGTTTTCGCCGGCGATTATTCCGTCACCAGTTCGCTGCGAGCGTTTCCTTCGATTCGCCTGGCCGTCATGTCGACAGTGATTTCGGAGACGAACTTGAACTCAGTCCGCGGCTCAACTTCACCTTTGGACTCCTGCGTCACCTTGACCGTCCACTTCGCCAGCCCGAAAGGAACGGCTTCACTGAGATAGAGCGACGACTCGTGCATAACGCGATTGTTCAAACTTTCCTGTTCAGACGTGCCAGTCAGCTTTGTGCATTGCACATCATCCTGTCCGACCAGCACAGATTCAGGAATCTGGCTACGAGTCATGTCTCGATAGTGCCGCACCAGTGAGATGATTGGATAGATCTGCAGAACGTTCGACGTGATCTCTTTGGGAGTCGGGTCTTTGTCATTTGTTTTACGGAATCCGCGAACGATCGGCAGATATGTGACCGGAAGCCCTTCACTGTCGCGAGTCTGTCCGGTAATCGCTTTCTCGGGAATCAGCACTTTATAGATCTGTTCTCCGACGGTTCCGGTCGCGATCAGGCCGTCCTTGACTCGCCCGGTCTGCAGTTTCATTTCTATCCAGCGACAGGGCACGGTTTCCCCGCGGAACTCAGCGTCTTCGCGACCGACCGATTTGATTGTCAGGTGCCGAATCCACTCCATTTCGAGGTTTCCCGCTGCGGAGCCCGGCTGAGCTTCGACCTGTCGATACGTGCCTTCGTAATGGATGAGACTTCCGTCTTCGGGAAGGTTCCAAAGCAGTCCCTGAGCGACAACGCTCTGCCCGAGAGACAGACAGACAAGAGTCGCCAGGAGTGGAATTTTTCGGAACATCGTCAATCACGCTTTCTTTCGAGCCACTCGAAGTGGTTTGAATCGACCGCGAATACTCACCACAGTCTTCACCACCAGGGTGCCGAGTCCTCGGAACACGGCTCCCGGTAGAATCCCACAGTATTGCCAACTGCCATCGCGGGAAACAACACGTTTCAACGACCGAGCCCGGCATTCTCAGGAGCCCGTCGGCACATGCTCGCAGAAAGTCGCTCAGCCGCACAATTGGTACGACGCGACAATGCGGAGACGCTTGACCCAACTACGAGAACAGCAGCCGATAAAGTCTCGCCGCTGGCAGATCTGCAGGGACCATGTTTTCTGGTTGCCCAACTCGATCAAGGACGTTCTCTGCGGCGAGGTAACCGCTCCGGACGGCGCTTTCCATCGTGGCTGGCCACCCGGTACGCGTCCAATCTCCGGCGAACTGGAGATTCGGAATCGGCGATTGCTGTATCGGGCGATGCTCATCAACTCCCGGTAGAGGCGAGAACACCGCGCGATGCTCCGTGATCATTCGACCGCTGAGAAGCCTGGCCTCGTGACGCTCAGGCCAGATTTGCCGCAACTCCTGATTGACCTTTGCGATCACTTCCTGCTCGGACATCGTCGACAGGTCGCGCGCCGCACTGATGACGACCTGCAGCCGACAGCCGACTTCCCCGTCAGCATGGACGCCGTCCCGCGTCGTTGCCGAGCGAGCGTCACTCAAGACGGTCCGATTAAACATCCACTGACTGAGTCTATCGACAAAAGTCGCGTGTGGTAACTCGGTCAGCGGCTGGTCGTACCACAAATGCACGCTCGCGATTGGTGCTGTTTCCAGCCGATCAACAGCGGCCACTTCAGCAACGCCAGCAAGTTGTTCCGGCAACAATGCCTGGACAAGATAATGCGGGACAGCCAGCACGAAATCGTCGCCGGCAACTTGTGAGCCATCGCGCAGTTCGACTCCTGTGACGCAGCCTTCCACGATCTGCAGACGCTTCACTCCGGCCTTCAATCGAATCTGCACACCGCTCTCACGCAGCGTTGTCGCAATTCGAAATTCGTAAACATCGTCGAGCGGCACTGTCGGAATCGAGACCTGCCAGCCGTTGCGATTGGCCAGAAATCCGTCGACGAAAACCTTGCGGGCATGGCGGAAGCTGATCCGGTCCAGCGACTCGCTTAATGCGCTCACCAGAACAAGATGCCAGAAACGTCGCTGCACCGCCTCGGGCTGGCGTTGTCGGTTGAGCCAATCCTGAAACGAGCAGTCCGCCCGCGAGTGATCCCGCGCGAGGGCTCGCAAACCAATGGCGATCTTCAACTTTTCGGCCCTGCTGAACCAGGGCATCCTCAGAAACGACGACGCCAGATGCAGCGGAGCTGGCCATGAGGATGAAGCGAAGCGGACGACCTTTGCGTTTCCCGGCGGCCCGACAAAGAACAGTTCCCGCTGAGTCTCAAACAGGTCCGCGCATCCAACCGCTTCGCAGAAATGGCGAAAGCTGGTACAGCAGCCCATCGCGACGTGCTGGCAGTTGTCGATCGTCTCACCGGACTCGCGATCAATAATCGAACTGGCGCGACCTCCCAGTCGCGGTCGCGACTCGAGGACTGTGACTGCCAGGCCGCGTGAAGCGAGTGCTGAGGCCGCCGCCAGTCCAGCCAGTCCTCCGCCGACGATCACAACACGGCGGCGTTCAACCGCTGCCTTCGTCAAGCCGGTTTCGAAAGTAGCATCAGGCATGGGTCAATGGGCTTGTGAGAAACGGGTTACTTCAGGCGGGTGTCACTTCAGTCAACGGTTGGGGCAGCAGTATAGTGCCGAGCATCGCCCTCCTCACCCTGCCAAACCCTGCTCGTCGCAGCGGGATTCAGATCGCGGTTTCAGTCATGCCACTCATTGAAATCTCAGACCTTGACGACCCGAGACTGCATGTCTATCGAAATCTCAAGAAAACCAATCAGACTCGCTGGTCTCCACGTTTCATTGCCGAGGGCAAGAAGCTGACGATTCAATTGCTGCACAGCGACTTTGAAGTTGACTCCGTGCTCACCAGCGAAAAGCACGTTGCACTGCTCAAGCCGCATCTTCGTGACGGAGTGCCGGCTTTCGTACTGCCTCACCAGCTTGCTCAATTACTGGTCGGTCAGACGTTTCATGCGGGGATGCTCGGTTGCGGCTTCCGAAAAGTGCCGCCCAGCCTCGACGATCTGATGGCGACCGACCGTCGCCAGATGATCGTCGTCTGCTGCGGAGTCGAGAATCAGGAAAATCTCGGTGGCATCATTCGCATTGCCGCCGGATTTGGCGCGACAGCGGTGTTGACCGGCGCCGGTTGCAGCGATGCGTTCTGTCGCCGGGCATTACGCGTCTCGATGGGCAACGCCCTGCGAGTTCCCATCATCGAAGCGGGCACAGACCTCGCGAATCTGCTGGCGACTCTGCAGAACCAGCACGGCGTCGAACTGGTCGCCACCGTGCTCGACGAACCGGCGGAGCGACTGCGTGGTTTTCAAGTCTCCCTCGACCGAGTCGCTCTGCTGCTGGGTAACGAAGATTCCGGACTCACTTCTGAGTGGCTCGAAATGTGCGATCGCCGCGTCACAATCCCGATGCACGCCGGAACCGATTCCCTCAACGTCGCCGTGGCGGCCGGAATTTTCCTGCATCACTTTGCCGGGTAATTCCAACACGTTCGCCCAGGCAGAACCGAAGACGCGAATCTCGCCACCCGACAGGATCACGCCAATGCGCACTCCGCCACTACATCGCATGCACCTGAAAGGCCCGTGGACCTACGAGTGGCTTGACGGGCCGCATGATTCGAGCGATGGGTCCAGCGCGATGCCAGAATCTGACTCGCCGTTGCTGACTGATTCACGAGTCCGCATGCCATCGTCCTGGCAGTCAGCGTTCGGTAGCGTTTCCGGTCGAGTCCTGTTTCGCAGACGGTTTCAGCGACCGACGAATCTCGATCCGAACGAACGAGTTCACATCGCCTTCGACGGTCTCGGAGGTCAGGCTACGATCGCCGTGAACGGCCAGAGAATCGGAAGCCTTGCCGACACGAAGGAAACAATTTCATTCGACATCACATCGCTGCTTGAAGTGTCGAACGAGTTGACCGTCGAGCTGAGCTTCTCCCCCGGCGGCACGTCAACTCCCGGCGGGCTAATAGAACCTGTCGCCGTGGAAATTCACCTCGCCGCTGATGGCAGATCGGGTTCCGCCTGACGAAATCTGCCACTCATCCAGCAGTGATCAATCGCCTTACGACAGCTCAGCACCGTCACGACTCAGTCACCGGAAGGTCGATGCAATAACGAGTGGTTCCGCGATAGATCCAGAACACCACAGAAAACGGAACGACCATTGATATCACTGCGATGATTCGAGCGTCGGTCAGATTTCCGTCCGTCATGGCGCACAGGTTCCAGCCGACTCCGGCACCGAACAGCCCACTGAGCAGACAGACTCGAAGCAGATCGAGGTGCCATCGGCAGGCAGCCACACAGAATCGCTGTCGCAACAGTGTCGCAGCTCCATGCCAGTCGGCATGGTAAAACAGTCGCGACTCGACCCGCTGGTTCACAAAGACCGAGTAGGCATAACCGGCAACGCCGAGCGAACAGCCGATCAGCGAGCCGAAGCCCTCGCCGAATCGCTCAACCACGTGCTGCGGCAAAAAGACCAGAAAAATCGCAATCCGAGCACCAATCATGCACAGAGCCAAAACTTTTGCTGACAGGTCGAGAAGAACTGGCATCGTGAAAACTCTCAAGTCAGGCGGCGACCGGCAATGATGCGAGATGGCATCCCGATGTACTCCGATCAGGCCCCTGAATAGACCTTGAGTGGCGATTCACTGGCTGAAACTGCCGCTTGATCGTCCGACGCGACTTCGACTGGTTGACGTTCGGCCGGAATTTCTCCTGCGTCTGCGACACGTCTCCGACGAAGTAGCTGAGCAGCTGGAGACAACTTCGCATAGTGCCCGTAGGCAATTGACGTAATGCTGGAATTGCCCCACGTTGTTACACGTCGCTCATCTCGTGGATGGAACGCGATGCTCGTGTCGTCGCGCATGAAACTGTCACGCAGCATGTAACCGAGCAGGCAGGTCAGAGTCGCTTCGCCATATTCTTCTCGGACTCCCAGGAAAACGTTCTCCAGGCGACCGTCTTTTCGATAGTTGTAGGCACATGCTGCCGGTCGACCCGACACGGTCAACGTGCAAAACTCGACCGCTCCCGCATCTACGGCAGCCGGATGCGCATCTTTCATCAGAGCCAGTTCGCGGTCAGGTCGACGAAGGCGGCTATTGGTATCTCGATGAATCGCTTCGAAGACTCGAAACAGATCCCAGCGTCGATCTGTTTCTCCAACCTTGCCGCCCTCCGGACGCCAACGATGAAACGAAACAGGACCGAAATGCGATACGTGCTTTTCCGCCTGCACAAACTCCATGCGCGACGACAGATTTCGCTGCCCCATGTAATTGTCCCAATTGTCGAGCATTTCGACGACAGGGTGCTGGACTGCTCCGTTGCGGCATGGCTTCAGTCGAGCGTTTCTCAGCGCGTTCTTTGTGCGGAAATTGTCATGACCGAACTCATCGATCTGAGGCAGCTCCAGAGCATTCCAGTGGCGACGAGTTTTACTGACGTGGCTGAACGCCGTGCTTAACGTCGCGGCAGGGTTTGGACCGATGGCTCCGTAGAACGGCACAAAACTGTTGGTCGGCCACGTCAGGACAGAAGCGTTGCCGAGTGCCGTGCTGACCTGCCGGGTCACCAGCGGAACAATTCCGATCGGCCTTGTCCGCAACGTGACCAGCAACGTACGGAGTTCCTGATTGTCGCCATAAGCTCGCCAGTAGCTCCGCATCCAGTCCCACGACTGCACGAAGGAAGCGTTCGGAGTCTTCTCCCACAGTTCGCGCCAGGTCACACGCAGGTTGGCCAGCTCGTCAAACGTCGTGAGTTCCGTAACCGCGATCATCACATCTCCCAGCGTGGAATAGTCGCCACAAATACTGCTCGGTCCGCTTGTCGTACGCCGCCATTCGCGAACTGGCGAACCGCAGACATCAAGGTCAGCCAGCGCGTTAGTGCTGGTCGACCAACAGGCCGATGGAGAAATTCAATAATTCCTGAATATCCGTCTTCACGTTGCCCGGCTTGCTGAATTGGAATTCGCAGTCAGGCCAGAGATCAACAAAGGCAAGCGACGTGCCACGGCACGCTTCCGACATCGTTTCTGGGGCTGCGGGAGCGGTCGACTGCAGGCTATCCATGCGGCGACTCGGCGTGGAGCGAATTGCACAACCACTGGCAGAAACAGCGGTTCCGGCTCTCGACTGCCGTCAGAGTTCACTCAGATTCACTGTTCATCAGACGTGACAGTCCGGTTCACAAACTGTGCAAGGCCGTCGACTTTCCCACTGCAACGTTGCCGAGAGGCAACGGTCATGCAGCGGAACATCAACGTGTTGCCGGATCAACTCGACCGACTCGGATCCTCAGACGAGCCGTCGGGTGAGACGCCATAAAGCCCGGCATCCTGACAAAGTGTCAGAATCACCGCTCCGATCCCGATCACGGCGATCCCCTCAGACACAGTCCACCACAAGGGCATGGATTCGGCGATGTCGACGCCAACCAGCAACACGCCGGCACCGACGATCACAATGCCATACCAACGGATCAACGGTCGATATCGCGACACGTCGCTCCCCAGAATCAGCAACAACGCTCCGTGAATCCCGTAGAGCAGCGACGTCGACCGGGCGAGATATCCAACAATCCGCCCCTGCGGAAGGCCTCCCAGACCGATCGCTTCGTGAGCCCATTCGAGCCACACGTCGGGCAGGAACACGACGACAATGGCAAGCAGGTCGGCAACACCGACCAAACGCAGAAACCACGACAGAGGCCAATCACGACCTCGACGCCTCTGCGAATGCTGGACGGCGGTCAAACTCACGAGTCTCTGCCAGTTTTCGTTTCAGGTGACTTTTCTGCGACGTCTGCGCGCAGTCTGTTGACGAATGATTCGAGATCATCTGGCAGTGCAGATTCGAACTGCAGCCGCTGTCCTGTTTCTGGATGCTCGAATGAGAGCAATCGAGCATGCAACGCCAGCCGCGGAACACCACTCTCATCGGAGATCGGCTCCGATCCTTCCGGCCCGCGGTACATCGCATCGCCGCAGACGGGATGTCCCTGTTCGGACAGGTGGATCCGAATCTGATGTGTTCGTCCTGTCTCCAGGCGACATTCCACAAGAGCATAATCACCGAGCGACTCCACCGCTTCAATGTGAGTGGCCGCAGGTTTGCCCTCGGTTTCGGATGTCGTGCTGCCTCGCAGACCGTCGCCGCGATCGCGAACCAGCCTCCCTCGTACGACGCCCTGCTGCGGAGTGCCGACCACCATCGCCTGATACACGCGATCCACGGAGTGTTCAGAAAACTGTTTCACCAGACTTTGCTCAGCTTCGAGCGACCGCGCAAAAACAAGCAGCCCGCTGGTATCGCGGTCGAGGCGATGGACGGAGCGAACATGCTGCCGACGCAGTCTGGGCGGCAACGATGAAAGATTCCGTTTGCTGCGAGTCGCGGCGCTCACCGCTCGCAGCACGCTTTCGTCGGCTGACGGCTGCTGCATGCGACGTTTGATGGGCCAGTGAATCTCCGCAACATGCCGCAGAGATACCATCCCGGCTGGCTTTTCGATCACAACGATTGATTCGTCGAGATGCAGAATTCTGACATCGCCGTCGTCCGGTGGCGCTGGAAACGGAACGGCGGCTACAAAGACAGTCTCAGAGGCAGTGAGTCGGCGGGCGACGTCCAGACAAAGGACTCCCGAGACTGTCACACGTCGCCGTTCAACGAGCTTGCGAATACCTCGCCACGACTGGTCCGGCAGAAACTCACGCAATACCTGGCAGATCGTCTTTCCCGCGTGTTCCGCAGAAACATCCCATTCGCCAGCTGAGGCAGTCGTCTTTGACATTTAACAGCAGTTCGAGTTCGTGGTGAGGTTTCGGGATTTATTGCTGCGGCACGACTTCCGTTATCCCGTCAGGTCGAGCACCATCCGGCCACAGCGACAGCGGTTCAGGACCGACAGCAAAGGCCGCTCTCTCCGACAGAATCAGCACTGCGGAAATCCCAATGCCAGCACGCTAACGCCCCGAGTGACTGCATGGGAAGCAGTAGAGGGCATCATCAGGACTTCGATCGAAAAGCGGTAGGCACAAGCGATGAAGTCTTCCGAATGGTTCTTCTCCGGAAGAGTTCAGCCAACAGCTCGCACGCACTGTTGGCGTTCGATTGATCCGCGCAAGTCGACACGGAGTTGCGCTGCTCGCGGAGCCGTTACCTGCCGGTGTTGATCGTGTGCTCGTACAGGTTCAGCATCTTTGGCAGCATCTTTTTCAGGCTGTACGAATCCTCGATCATCTTCGCGCCGGTCTGGCCCAGGTGACGATGCTTCTCGGGATCGTCGAGCACTTCCATCGCAATTTCCGTGAAGCCGTCGACATCGAAGAAGTCAGCCAGGTACCCGGTTTCGCCGTGCCTGATCACTTCCTTGACCGGAGGTGTTGCCGACCCGAGAACTGTGCATCCGCAAGCCAGCGAGTTCATCAGCGACCAGCTAAGCACGAACGGCACCGTCAGGTAGTAATGCAGATCGCTCAGGCTGAATACATTCACCAGTTCGTGCGGATCGACTCGACCGGTGAAGATAAACCGGTCCATGTCGTAGTTGTCCTGCTTGAGAATGTGCTCGCGATAGGTCTCTTCCTTGATCCGGTTCAGGTCTCCTCCGTAGCAGACGCGGTCAGAGCCGACACAGAGAAACACAACATCGTCGCGAGCATCGCAAATCTGTTTGGCGGATTTCATAAAGATGTCGAACCCTCGCATCGATTCGAACCCTCTCGACACGTACGTCACAACCTTTTTACCTTCGGGGATCTGATGTCCGGCGATCTCTCGCGGAGGATCCGGATTGCGTTTCCAGATGCTCGTATCAATACCGTCGAAAATCTGTTCGATCTTCGGCTGATATTCTTCCGGAAACAGACTCTGCTGGTACAACGTCGGGGTATAGCCGCGCGTGCAGGTTTGAAGGTCAAGCAGGATCATCGCATTTCTGCTGCGAGACCTCAGCACGTCCTCCGGCTTGACCGGAAAGTCCGATCGGAAGTCCAGATCTGACCCTTTGCTGCGATAGTAGTATTCGAAGTAGTCGATGATCGGGCAGTCGTACAGGTCGGCGAGCCAGACTGTCGAACCGAATCCGCTGTGGCCGACGACCAGGTCCGGTTGAATATCCGGGCGAGCTTTCATTGCCTCGAACACGGCGTGCGAATGCCAGACGGCGTTCTCAAACGTACGACTGCAATAGTGAGTCGACTTCGTGGCTCCACCCTGAATCTTGTACTGCACCCGTTCGATGCCATCGACGTCACCCGACGGCAATTCTGAAGCGAATGAACAACGAAATCCGTGGTTCTTGATCAAGTAACTCGCAATGTGCCCGAACTGTGCAGGAAAGTTCTTATGCACAAACAGAATATGCATCGTCGCGACTCCTCGTATGGTGTCAGACGGCCGTCGACGCCGAATGTGTCTTCCAGAACTGCGACTTTCGAATCAATTCGCAGCGATCAAATCGGCCGGTTTGCGGCTGTTGTCAGGCGGCTCGTGACAGGAACTCTTTGGTTGCCTGTAACTCGTTATGGCCCTTGCCGGAATCGGGATCGAATTTAAGGATGTTCAACCCGGCGCCCTGCAACGTGCGAACGTTACTGTAGACCGGGTCGCGCCAATCCGTGACCTTTCCGTCCCGAACTGCTTCAACCATCTCCCGAACTCCATCCTCCAGCGACACGCTGGCGCGGAATCCAAGGACTCGCTGAATCTTCGAGAAATCCACGCGGTAATTTCGAGCGTCGTCGTTGTTGCGGATCTCTTCCACAAAGGTGCCCGGCTGACATGTGCCAACAATCTGCCCAAGCTGCTGCAGCGTGAAGTTCTGAGTGTGGTCACCGACATTGAAGATCTCACCGCCAACTTTAGTCAGTTGAGCTTCCACTGCCAGCACGCAGGCTCGAGCGATGTCCCTGGTATGAACAAACGGACGCCACTGCTCGCCATTAAGAACTCGAATATGGTTTTCGGTCACGGCCTGAGCGCTGAACAGGTTCGCGACCAGATCGAAGCGAGGCCGCAGCGACCAGCCATAAGCCGTTGCAAAGCGAAGAATCGTGGGCTGAAGCACTGCATCTGCCGCTTCCAGCAGTGCGCGTTCGGCGTCGATCTTGGTCGTTGCATAAAGTGAAACCGGATTGAGGTCCGATTCCTCGGTGCGGATTTCTTCAGACTCGCCATACACGCTGCATGTCGACGCGAAGACGAACCTTGCAATACCGTTTGCGCGTGCCAGTTGCGCCATCATTTTCGCAGCGGCGTAGTTGACAGCAATCGTCGTATCCCGATCTAGAGCACAGGCCGGATCGCCAACGATGGCCGCCAGATGAATGACGGCGTCCATGTCGTGCAACGCCCGGACAACGTCTTCGATATTCCGGAAGTCGCCCTTCATGAATTCCAGTCGAGGATGATGCAGGATCGTTCGCAACGAATCACGCCCGAAGAGTTCCATATCGAGAATTCGGACGCGATATCCTTTTCGCAGAAGCTGTTCGGTCAAGACGGAGCCGATGTAACCGGCTCCACCCACCACCAGCACATCCTCCACTTTTCCATTTCCGGCTGCCGTGTGTCGCCGAACGACTCGAAATCGTTTCAGGATGGACATGCTGGAAAACCGCGTCGCAAAGACCGTCATGCCGAGCAACGTCCAGGCAGGAACGGCGACTTCCAGAGTTGCTGCAAGTCGATCTTCAACGACACCACCGAGCGCCAAATGGCCTGCGAAGCCGATCGCACAGGCACCGGTGACATTGATCAGTCGCTGCCCGATTCGAGAACTCGGTACAGGCCGATACAGCCCGGCAACGGCGAACAGCAGAACGGCGGTCGCAGCGAACCAGCTGGCGTGAAGTATGTAAACCGGATTGCATTTCATCATGACGTGACCGACTGGATCCGCCAGATCGAGTTGACCAGACACAACGACTCGCAATACGCCAGCTGCAACCAGCACGGCGTTTGCCGTCAGGAAATCTGCGAAGCAACGCAGAGCAACCCGCCGCCCGGTTGAGTTGCCGAAAAGCCTTGACCAGATTGCACTATACATCCCTGTTTTCCTGGTATTTCGAGTGAGAAATCAGTCTTCGCCAGTTCGGTCTTCACCAGTTGATTACAACAATCCGCATCCGGCGTCTTTCACCGTCGCGCAGGCATCGTTGACTTACGCAGCGCTTCGCTGCGTGTTCGACTGGCCGCATTCCGCAGTAACGACACGCATGACTTTCGCCGTTGCCGCGATCGTGTCTTCGATCTCTTCTCGACTCAGCGTCGGATGCACCACGAACATGATGCAGCGATCACCGAGTTCACGAGCGTTTGGCAGTCGTTCGGCAGGTGCCAGGCTGGCGTTCCGAATTGCCTGCTCGAGATAGATCTCGCAGCACAGACCGCTGCCACATGGGATACCTTCCTGCTGAATGCTTCGCACAATCTCGTCGCGAGACCACTTGTCGCTCAGGGCATCCGGTGAAACCATGACGTAATGTTTGTAGTAGCTGTGTTTGGTTCCTTCGGGCGGAGTCAGCACTTGCAGACCCGGAATCCTGGCGAACGCTTCGTCAAGCAGTGCCGCGTTCACTCGCCGCGCTGCGACCCACTCCGGAAGGCGACGCAGGGCAATTTGCCCGATCGCCGCCTGCATTTCCGTCATCCGCCAGTTCGTGCCGATCGATTCATGGAGCCATTTGAACACGGTACGCTGCTGGTTGCAGTTCTGAATGGCGTCCCAGCCTTTGCCGTGGTCTTTAAAACTCCAGGCACGCTCCCACAAATCCGGGCAATCAGTAACGATCATTCCGCCTTCGCCACCAGTTGACACGATTTTGTCCTGGCAGAAAGAGAAGGCTCCGATGTCTCCAATCGTGCCGGTGTGGCGTCCGTTGTATGTTGCACCGTGCGACTGCGCACAATCTTCGATAACTCGCAGTCCGTGCCGGCGAGCGAGATCCATGATGGGATCCATATCACACGACCAGCCAGCGGCATGGACGACGATGATTGCTCGCGTTGCCGGAGTGATCACCTCAGCAATCGAATCGGCAGTGACATTTCCGCTAACCGGGTCGATGTCGGCGAAGATTGGAACGGCACCTCGAACAGCAACGGCACTCGCTGTCGCAATGAACGTTCGAGGTGGCACGATCACTTCATCGCCCGCCTCAATCCCCAGCGCGTGAAGCGCCAGTTCGATGGCGACAGTTCCATTGGAAACCGCAACTCCAAAGTTGCTGCCCACGAACTCGGCGAAGTGCTTTTCGAATCTGCGAACCTGTTGCCCGGTCCAATAGTTGACCTTGCCGCTCCGCAGCACGTCCGACACGGCTTCAACCATTTCGTCGTCGAATATGGGCCACGGAGAAAGAGACTCGGTTCGAACCGGAGTTCCGCCATCCCTGGCAAGACGATCAGAGTCAGCAAATCGTAAGCGCATAGAATGCCTCTGCCGAAGGAAGCCTGTGCTGAAACAGTCAATCCGCGCATGAGACTTCTACGACATGACTCCGCAATGCATTTCGCACAGAGAATCATCCAGAAGGAGCTCTGCCTGGACAGACAGTTCGATGTTAGAAATCAGGAGGGTATTCGACCTGGGAATCAGATCATTGAGGAGAGTGATGACTGGCTGTGTGGCTGCCGCTGGAAGGGAATTCGATGGTGGCAACCCGTGAGGGGAGCGGCTTATAGCAGAGCCCGTCAATCCTCAGCAATATGTTTCTTGCCGGCCGTCAGTTTGCCCTGAGCATCCGTGGGCGACACCTGGATCACAAACGCAATGCAAAACGTTAAATTGGAGCGGCTTTGAAGATAGTGGCTGTCGACGGCTAGAATTGCCGCTGCAAACTTTCTTAGAGAGATCAGCTCATGCGATTTTCAGTTCCCGTTCTCGCAGTATTCCTGTCAACCTGTTTCGTTGCAGGAGTCAGCGGCCTGTGCGGCTGCGCCGATGATTCCGCATCAGACTCGACAGTTCCAGCCGTCCCAACGGCTGACCAGTCGCAGGGCGATGATTCGGCCAGTTCCGATTCCGTGACAGATTCTGACGAAGTCGGTTCGGGTGCCGCGGTGTCTGAGAACGCCGCACCCGGCAACGCGGACGCCGCCGTTCCCGTCATCACCGACGAACCACCCGTCGACCGCCCGACCGGGATGGTCTGGGTCCCTGGTGGAAAATTCAGCATGGGCGGCACTGAAGGATTTCCTGATGAGTTGCCGATCCATGAAACCGAACTCGACGGTTTCTGGATGGACGCTACCGAAGTCACCGTCGCTGAATTCAAACGCTTTGCAGACGCCACCGGTTATGTGACGGTCGCCGAGCGAAAACCGAAACGCGAAGACTTTGCCGATCAGCTCACACCGGAGCAACTCGCTGCAATCCCAGAAGATGTACTGGTTCCGGGGTCCATCTGCTTCAACCCCGACTTTGACAGATCGACGTTTCCAGAAGGACGTCGACCGACGCCAGCGGAGATCTATCTGGTCTGGATGTATAAGAACGGCGCCAACTGGAGACATCCCGATGGTCCCGATTCCGGTATCGAAGATCGTTTGGATCAGCCAGTCACTCACGTCTCGTGGTCGGACTGTACCGCTTACTGCGAATGGGCTGGCAAACGACTGCCAACCGAAGCGGAATGGGAATACGCCGCGCGAGGCGGACGCGATCAGGAAACTTACCCGTGGGGTAATGACCGTGAACCCGGCGGTCGCTGGATGACCAATATCTGGCAGGGCGAGTGGCCTTTCAAGAACCTGATCCAGGACGGACACGAGAAAGCATCGCCGGTCGCCAGCTACGAAGCCAATGGCTACGGCCTGTACGACATGTCCGGCAACGTGTGGGAATGGTGCCATGACTGGTATCGCGACGACTATTACAAGCACAGCCCGCGACGCAATCCCTTTGGACCAGTCGACAGCTTCGACCCGAACGAACCCAACATCCCCAAACGCATTCAGCGCGGTGGCTCGTTCATGTGCAACGCCAACTACTGCACCGGATATCGCGTGGCGGCGAGAATGAAGGGCGACGTCATGTCTGGCACCTGGCACTGCGGTTTCCGCACAGCACTAAGCCCGGCCACTTACGAAAAGTTTCGCCAGGCCCCAGGTGTGCGAGTCCGCTCGAACATGACCAAAGCCGCGACCGCCGGCCAATAAACGACACCGACGTCGACACTCAGGAAACTCGAGATGACACAGGCTCCTTTATCATCACCTCGGGAGCCGTCTCGTTCGCCGCGTCGCGGCAATCCACTGGTTCGACTGGCATTACTGGTTGGATGTGTGATTTCAGCGATCATTCTTGGCGGAGTTGTCGTTGCAGTCGTCGCGGAACGCTCCAACGAAACCACAACGACAGAACTTGTGCATGATGTGCTCGCCATCGCTGACGGAATCGCGACCATTGACGTCCCAGAGAAATTCAAACCACAGCACGCCCGGACGGAGAAGGGACGGTTTTTGGCGGCCGAAGCGGTTCTGTGGAAATCTGACGACGATGACTGGCTGCTGCTTGGAAAACTCAACATCCCCTTCGATCCGATTTCGCTTCACGTGGACCAGGCCATTGGCCAACTCCCCAGAACGCGGTTTCAACAACAACACTGGTCGTATGGCTGGTCATCCGATACTGAGGATGTCGAAATCAATGGCGAGACCGTTGCCTTCGAGATCACAGATTCGGACGCCGGAGCGGTTTCAGCAGCCGACGAACCGCCGCGAACAATCAAAGGCACGTTTCCAACGGCTGATGGGAAAACGGGTGTGCTGATGCTGGAGTCAAATTCCGGCAGCCTGACGCGCGAACAGATCAACGAACTGCTGCACACGATCCAGTAGACAGCGGGGTGTCGAGAGGTGCGCCAGTGGTTCAGGAGCTGATGCGGCACTAATTCTGAGGAGCCCCGGTCACCCGTTCGATACACAACAGCTTCTTCATTGTTCGATGGTAGAGCCGTCCGTTGCTGTAGCTCGGCGTGTTGACAGACCACGTGTCGCCGAATTTCCCAAGATCATTTAACGCGACCAGTGCCTTCTCGTCGAAGTTGACTGCCTTACCGTCAACGACTTGCACCTGGCCACTCATGAAAGTGAAGTACAGATACTGGTTGACGGCGATCGTGTTTCCGTTGAAGCACCACCACCAGCCGTCTCGACGGGAACGCTTGTCGCCAGCGACGTCGATGCCTCGACTGTTAATCGTCATGTTCGGGTAGAGGGTACCGTTGGGCGAAGCCTCTGCACCCTCAACAGCCGGAACCTGAAACGGCAATTCGAGATACTCAACACGCTCCTTCACGACATCAATCCGAGCGATGCTGTGACGCGGGCCGATGTTGACCATCTTTCCGTTGCGTTTTCCCTCGTAGTTGAAACATTGAAAATACACGTACGGGTAGACGCTGAGGTTCGCGTGCCATGCCGGGAACACGGTCACAGCAGGGTCTTCCTGGCTCAAGTCGACACCTTCTCGTCGAGTGAATGATCCTGATTCCTTGTCATAGGAAGTCACGACGACATTCCTGATCCACGATACTCGTTTCGCCTCGCTTCCGTCGTTCGTGTTGAGCACGACGAGGTCCGTCCGCGTTTCGTCCAGCCAGTAAGCGAAATTCTTATCCCAGCTTTGCGTGACGTGAGCCTTGCCGTCTGGCTGAGACTCCCAGCTCCAGACTGCCTTTCCGGCAAGCGGTCCATCAACGTGAGTCATGGTGAGTCCCGGTGGGAATTCCGGCGTCCCATGATGAGCTCCGCGACCAGCCAGTACAGCGCGGCCTCCGTCCGGCAACACTCCCAGCACGGGTGTGTTGTAGTGCGTCAGTCCTTCCCGAGCCGTCCAGAGTGAGCGACCGGTTCTCGCGTCAAAACCTCGCAGATAATTCCACGCGTCCTCGCGACGCCTGGGATCATCCGGATCAAGCGGCTCAACATTGATCAACACGTCGCCGACCTTGATCGGTTCGTACTGTTTGTTAAACGGTCGCCCCAATGTCGGAGTCCAACTCCGCGTCCACACTTCCTCGCCATCGACCGTCCAGCAGCCCATCTGGCCACTGGCATTCCAGAACCAGACGTGCTTCCCGTCGGTGATCGGAGTCGGACTACTGCTGCTACTGAATCCGTAGGCGTAGATACTGGCGGCTCTGGGGTCTCCTGGAAGATCGTGCTGCCAGAGGATCTTCCCATCGTCGGCGTCGACGCAGTAGATGACGATGTCGGTGCCCTGCTTCAGATTCGCATCAGCCGATAGCGGTTTCATTGTCGTCAGAAAAAGCCGCTTCCCCCACACGGCGATGCCACTTTGGCCAGTTTCCGGCAATGCAACTCGCCAGCGAATGTTCTGATTCTGTTCCGCGCTCCATGTGAGAGGAACAGGGTCGTCGGTCGTGATGGTCCAATCATGATTTGGCCCCGCCGCTTGAGGCCAATCGGATGCCACACCCCGCTCGACCAGTGGCAGAGACAGAATGATGGCTGTCCACGAGGCAATCGCGTGTGCGATTTTCATGATAGTCTTCCTTGTGCGTTCAATAGTGAGCAGGCAACGGATACTACCACCTGCCTCACGTCGGACGTGCAAAAATGGATTGAGGACTGTAGTCGTCGGTTTGAAAGCGGCTGTATGGTCAGGCCGAGCCGGTGGCCAGCGAAAGATCATCTTGTTCCAATCGCCGAATGCGTGCCCGTCTCGGTGGTCTCCGAGACCGTGAATTCTGTGAAACTGAATGGTGCTCATGAGACGCCCATTCGAGCATGACTCTCAGTGAAAAACTCGACGGATCATTCTCGAACTCCAACTTATGCTTATCATCACAGACCGGCCATCGAATCAAGCATCTTACTCTCATACTCGTGTGAGATTCCCGGACTGTCCGACGACCTCGACATCCACCATTGTAAACCCTCCGCGTTGACCAATGACCAACACCTCGTCACTCGCTGAAAATCAGCCCGCTCCCATTCAAACCGGGTCGCCGATCATTGCAGGGCCGTTGCACCTGAGGCCGCTTTGGATCGGGGATTGCGAGATTGAGTTTCCGATCGTTCAGGCGGCGTTGAGTGGGTATAGCGATTGGCCGATGCGAGTAGTGGCTCGGAGGTTGGGGGCTCCTTATACGATTGCTGAAGTGTTGATCGATCGGTTTGTGCTGGAGTTGAAGCAGCGGCATCGGACTCGGCGGCATCTGATGGTTTCTGATGAGGAGCATCCTGTTGGTGGGCAGTTGATGGGTTCGGACCCGCAACAGTTTCCGGCGGCGGCAAAGCGGCTTGTTGACGCCGGGTTTGACGTCATCGACATCAACTTTGGATGTCCGGTGAAGACGGCGATCGGTGGCTGCCGAGGCGGTTTCCATCTTTCGCAACCAGACGTTGCTCTGGAGATCATCAGACGTGTGCGCGACTCAGTTCCCGAGCACTTGCCAGTGACGGTCAAGATGAGGCGGGGGATTGACGACTCGGGAGAGAGTCGGGATCGCTTTTACCAGATTCTGGATGGGGCGTTTGAAATCGGTGCTGCTGCCATCACGGTGCATGGGCGGACGGTCGAGCAGAAATACGTCGGCGCGAGTAACTGGGATTTTCTGCGGGAAGTTAAACAGCATGTCGGCGAGCGGGTCATCATTGGCAGCGGAGACGTGTTCACCGCTCAATCATGCCTGGACATGTTAGGTCACACTGGCATCGATGGCGTGTCGGTCGCTCGCGGCGCGATCGGGAATCCGTGGATATTTCGCCAGGCACGCGATCTTGCAGAAGGGCGACCGGCGTTCGTACCGGACGTTGCCGAGCAGCGACACGTACTGGAAATGCAACGCTCACTGTGCATCGAGATCTACGATGAACGTCGCGTCTTGAGCACGATGCGAAAGTTCGGGATCAAGTTCGCTCAGCTTCATCCGTCGCATGACGAAGTTCGCAACGCCTTTGCAGCGGCAAGAACTTTGGCAGCCTGGCAGAGCGTTCTCGACTGCTATTACGGATTACGTAACTGATACCGCGTGGTGACCAGTGACTCGTGCAGATTCATCGCTTCGCTCAGCATGGCATCATCGGCTTTCGAGAGCCGATTCGTTCCCGGCCTTCAGTTGCCACCCGGCGCTGATGCTGGCTGCACTCGATATGGAGCGATCAGGTTTTCGAGGCCTGCCTGTTCGACGCGGCGATCCGGTGAGGGCGTCTGGGCGTATTCAAGTCTGCTCTGAGCGGCCACGTACACGCGAGCCGACAGTTTCATCAGCTCCAGTCGCTGTTCTCGATCGATGCCGTCGATACGCTGGACCGTCTGCTCGACCCAGCCGGGCTGGCGCTCCATGGCAACGTTCATGAATCGGACAAACAGGCTGAGTTCTCGAAAGTTGCGGTCGGCAATCATGTGACTGACCGGCGCGATGACTCGCGCTACGGTATCGATCGTGTGCGAAGGAAACATCACGAACAGATCGAGCCCGTGCACGATCTTCGGCTGAAAGTTTTCTCCCTGCTCATACCTGGTTTGAAGATGCATTACGGCGGTCGCCTCAATCGGACGAGCAAGCAGCGGACTCTTGTACTTCCCTTTACACAGCAGTAGATGGCGAGTGGGTGTGCGACTCAGAACGTCGATCGTCCCCGTCGAGCCGTCGCCAGCGTCACCGTACCACACGGCTGGTCCGGTCTGTTCCATCGTGAATGTCGAAATTCCCAGTACTCGCCAGATTCCAACGACGGATTCAGGATTGTGCGTGAGGTGTGTGTAGACTTCCGGGTCGGCATCGATTGAAATTGTCGGCAGACGCCGAAACATACTGCGGTTTTCCAGCACCTGGTTGACTCGATTCAGTTGTTCCGGAGTCAGTTCGTTCAGCGGAAGTCGCTGTAGCGCGTCCTGCAATGTACTGCGGGAGGATGAGCCACGAGCCAGTATGTCCACGGAAAGTGGAGGTTCAGCCGACTCGGTTTTTGCCGGAGCAACTTTTGACTCTTCGCCTTGCCGCAGTGCTGGTTCATCTGCCAATAACGCCGTCGAATTCACGACGAAGGCCGATACGGTCAACGAGGCGATCAGCACGCACTGCAGGAGCCAGCACGAAACGTCTACCTGGCCGATGCGCACGTTCCTGATTCCGGACATTCCGGCTCCTTAAAGATTCCACCCGATCTGGCCAATTCGTGTCGGTGGGAACCGCCCCAAAGCGCACGGGTCCCGCTGGCGGGTCCACTTTGAGAATCCGCACAATCGCTATCATCGGCAGATACGGGCATACGTCATCAGAGGAAAATCGGTGGCGAGCGCTCGACGGACGGATGCTCTCAGTTGCCCGCTGTCCCGAGCGTGTTCATTGCTGGTTTTCTGACCGTCAAAATTCCCAGGAAGAACACTTGATGATTCGACTTTAACTGACTGGTCGTCCGTCATGGCCTGGATACGTGACAGTTACGATCTATTGGGCGATCTATTGGGCTTTGTACGGCCATGCCGGACGTCGTTGACACATCTCAGCGGAGACCGCGAGGTGGATCTCTCTTCAAGATCAGCGTCAATCAGCGCGTCGAGGCGGGCGTCGCGCGGGTGCCGATGGGTTCTTTCGAGTCGGTCGTTCCCTATCTCCTGTCGAACCGCCGGTTGAACCTGAATCCGTAGCGGGAGAGAAAGCTGGATCTGCAGGTGTCGGCTGTGTTGTGTCGGATTCAGACGGTCCAAACACGGCGGAGAAGATCACGAAGCCAATGACCATCACTCCCAGAAACCCCGCACCCAGCACGAGCATCTGTTTTCGATTCTCAGCGGAGTGTCGCAGTCGAACGTTTCTGGCCAGCATGACTTCACGTACGGAAGGGATGGCCGTAGTCGTGGCCGCGTCATCCGCCATCGTATCCGCTGAAGATGCGGTCGCCGTGGGGCTCGCGGGCGAACTCTTGCGATTTGCGTCCCTGCCAGTTGTTTTGCCGGTTTTCCGGGTCGGGCTGTCCCTCTTGTTTTTCTTCGGTCGGGCCACAACCGCAGCTTGACCAGAGGATTTTACCGTGTTGTTTTCCAGCGTGGCCGTCTCCGGGAGCCTGGGATCCTTATACGGATCGTTGCTGGTTTCACGCTGCTGGCGAGAAGTGGACTTGCGAGTCGGGATCGAAATTTCCGCATCAGCTTCCGTGTCCTCTTCAGCCAGCCCGGCAAGTATGTCGTAGCTAACGACCTTGTCGCTTTCGTCTGACGAGACGGAACCGGAAGTTGTCGATTCCGAAAAACCATTCTCCAGATCATGGAGCAACTCAGTCGGAGTCTGATATCGGCGAGCGGGTTTCTTTTCGAGCATCCGATGGATGATCTGCACGACGGACGCAGGAATGTTGGGTCGAATGTCTCTTGGATCTGGTGGCGTTAGAGTCGCGTGTGCGGTGATCTTGTTGAGCAAATCTCCATCGGGAAACGGCGGTTTTCCAATGAGCATGTAGTACCAGGTCGCCCCTAGAGAGTACATGTCACTGCGACAATCTGCGGACTTGCTGTCTCGGGCCTGCTCGGGAGACATGTAATCGACCGTGCCAACCGTTGTTCCTGCGCGAGTGATCCCGGCTTCTTCGGTTTCTGCGATCGATCGAGCCAGGCCCATGTCCGCCAGTTTGACGTTGCCATCGCGATCGATAAGTAGATTTGCTGGTTTGATGTCGCGATGAACAATCGTTTGCTGATAAGCGTGCTCCAGTGCTCGCGCCATTTGCTTGACGATATCGAGCGATCGTTTTATCGACAGAACGCCCTTCCGTAGAACGAGGTCCTGGACGTCGATTCCGTCGATACATTCCATCGCGATATAGAGGAAGCCATCGACTTCGCCACTGTCATAGACGCCAACGATATTCTCATGTCGGAGTCGCGCTGCGGCCTGAGCTTCCGCCTGAAATCGTTTTACCAGCGTATCATTCTTTGCCTTTTCTCGCGGCAGAATCTTGAGCGCCACGGTCCGTTTCAACGTCGAATCGACAGCGCGATAGACAGCTCCCATGCCGCCTTCGCCGAGCTTCTTTTCGATGACGTAACGACCGAACGTCCGAATGTCTGCCTGCTCAGGCGAACCTTCCGGCGAAGCACCGTCGGCAACGGACGAATTGTTATCTCCGGATGTCATCTGCGAACTCGAACGACGACAGGCAGTGGTGATTGTCATGACGATGGCTTCGCGACGCAGAAAACGTTCTAACGACTAATGGTATCAGCGTTTGACGTCGAGAGACGCGGAGCAGTTCCCGAGTCCCGGACAACAGGAGCGGGAGGCGAACGAAGCATGGTAACGGCGGCTACAGGCTCAGGTCAAAACGTTCGAACGTGTTGTTCAAGGATGCGCAAATGTACGTCGTGCTTGACAAATGGGCCACATCGCTGCGTCGAAAGCTGCCATTGATGGCGGTGCGAGCTCTCATTGTGATGCGACAAGAAAACCGGGCGAGGAGTTTAAAGGAAGGCTGCCGGCGTTCCACTCCTCGCCCGGTCCCGCATCAAGGCGGCGCTTCGTCAGACGACTGAACTGTTTGGCACTGTCTGTCTCAAAAGGCGTTCGCTATTTCTGGCTGTCGCTACATTCTCATACGGCTTGGTGTTTCAGTTTCTGAGGATGATCACTGCATATGATCCTCGACACACGTCGAACTTGCCTAACGCTTGTCGCATTCCCTTGCGAAATCTCGCAATCTTCATCACTGAAGGGCCTTTTGACGTCTCAGCTCGGACTTCCCTGGATGAATTCAGATTGCTCAGTTTCGACAGAGGCGACGGATATTTCGAGACTTGAATAAGTCGTCTTGGCCTCGTCTTGCAAAGCAGCCTATATTCCGTGGTTTGACTGCTGGCGAAGTTCGTGATGAGCTTCCGCACAGACGGGCAGCGGACGAGAAACCCGCTGCCAGAATACGAAGCACCAACGCAGGGAGGCGAGTGCATGAACAACGTTTTGATCGTAGGTATCGAAGGCGCTGCAGGAGCCGGACTGGCTGCAGTACTGCGGCAGAGTTTCAGCGTCGTCGGACTGGCCAACTGCTCCGGCATCAGCATTGCTGATTGCAGGATCATTTGTTCGACCAGCCACGACGCTGCCAGTGTGCAGAGACACCTGCAGACCGAACGCCCCGACTGGATCATTTTCTGCGGTGCCGCCTCGCGTTCATCCTGGAGTTGTGAACGTGCTCGCGAGGCCGCGATTGACGACGTCGCCGCTGTGGAGTGGGCAAAGGCAACTGCTGGTACGGACATCTGTTTCACGATGATCTCGTCGGACGCCGTCTTTACTGGCCCATGGATGCTGCACTTGGAAGACGACGAGCATTACTGCGAGACCCCTCAGGCAGAACGGCTTCGTCAAATTGAGTTGGACGTTCTGGAGCAGAACTCTGAAGCGCTTGTGGTTCGTACAAACGCTTTTGGATGGAGTCCCGACAGCAGCGTGCCTGAGTTCGCAGAGACGCTGCTTGACAGTCTTGACGGTGGCATGCCGATCGAGCTGGACTTCCTGCGGCATTCTTCGCCGATCCTGACCACAGACCTCGCAAGGATGCTGGTGCAGGCTCACGCAGAATCGCTCCGAGGCGTCCTGCACATCTCAAGTTCAGAGCGAATCAACCCGTATCAGTTCGCTGAGCGTCTGGCCGAGAAGGCGGGCCTTGCGTCGCCGGAGTTTCCAGATCAGACGATCCTGGAAGGGCCTGTCACAGGATTCGGCAAAGGCGAAACGACTCTTGATTGCAGCCTGGCCGTTGAATTGCTTGGTGTTCGCATGCCGGTGATCGATGATGGTATTGGCCAGTTTCTGAAACAGGCAAACGATGGCACGCTTGAAACACTGCGAAGTCCCGCAGAGCAGATCAGCAAGGTCGCCTGACACGACGTGAACTGCCGTTGCTGACAAACCAGAAACAGGTCTGCGGCCATGAGGCTTCGGACCTGTTTTTATATCCAGGGTGACGAGTATGAAATGCCGATTTCAACGATGGCTTGAGTCTTTTTAGTCATTCCCGCGCAGACGGGAACCCAGTGATTTTGGCAGCGTGGTGAAAAAACGACTGGTTTCCCTTCT
>JAQBWV010000079.1 GCA_027624335.1 Planctomycetota bacterium | reverse complement strand
CAGACCTCAACAACTCGCTAGTCAGTTTTCTGCTGACTGGGCTGGCAGGTTTCTCAACACCAGCCGGACACATCGGGCCAGACATCCAGGTCGATCACGACATCAGTCTGCTCATCCCTGAAATCTGGTGCCGACTCAACGCCGAGGAACGACAGCCGGAACAGATGATCGAGAATGGTCTGCTGAAAAAGATCAAGGACTTCGAACACAATGGCGAGATCATTCTGGCCAGCCGGCTCGGATACCGCATCACGTCGCGATTTATCCGCCACTACGCCGGTCGCGTCTTCGACAACCCGAATAAAGTCTTCGGCGAAGCAATCCTTAAACCCGAGACCCAGAACCCGGACGCGTTTGCTGACGGCGTCAAGTTTGTTACGGAAGCCCATGCGCGAGTTTCCAAAGCGTACTTCGAAGACGGCTCGATCGATCAAGCCTGCCCGCCACTTAGGTCGCTGCTGCACATTATGGCTCATGGCAACTTCGAAGGACACGGTGTCGACGCTGCCGAAATCCGATCGTTGTTCACACTGGATTCAATGCTCAAATCCGACTGGTATCGAGTTCGGCTGGAGACTCAGCAGCGCCGTGACATCGCCCTGTGGAATCGCCATGTCGCTACCTTATCACGATTCGACGGGCAGCCGGAATTCCGTCAGGAGGCAACGCGACTCGACATTTCCTCGCGGCTTGCAAAGGCGACAGCCGAACTGCATCGCGTGTCGTCAACCGCGTACCTCGCCGACCTGAACGGTCAACTCGGAGCCGACCCGATGGGTGAGTAAAGGCCAATCGCTGAACGACCAGGTTCAGGGAGTCGTTCGGCGGCAATCAAAGTGCCGGCTGACCCAGAAGATAGGATTCAGCAAATTGCTTTGCTGTGGCCTTTCGGGGTGCCACAGATTTCCCAACGGAAGCGAAAGGCCAATCCTGAAGGACGCGCTGATCAGCATTTCTACAGAATTCGACGGCAGTCAACGAAACGACGTCAAGGGGACGTTTCCGCAGACTCCCACTCAGCGACTGGCACCGAACGCCGATTAACGACCCGCTGGATTCGGTCGCACGAGGGGATGGTCTCGACGACTGCCACACGATTCTCGACGCAATCGGCGAAGCCTGATCTCGGACTACAGAATCGAAACGCAAATTAATGCGATCCGAGTCTGGTGAAACTCGGGCAGTCATTCGTCGTCGTCGTCGAGATCGTCGTCGTCGTCGATATCGTCGTCGTCGTCAAGATCGTCCTCATCATCGTCATCGCCGTCGAATTCATCGTCATCTTCATCGTCGTCTAAGTCATCATCATCATCATCGTCGTCGTCGTCGTCGTCGTCGTCATCGTCGTCGTCGTCGTCATCGTCGTCATCGTCATCGTCATCGTCATCGAAGTCGTCTTCGATGCCATAATCGTCGTCATCATCGACGGACGCGTTGGGAGCAACACACGTACCGGCTGCAGAACCGAAAATGGAACTGCCGAACAAGGTGTTTTCACAAAGGGAAAGATGCATGTCTGCGACTCCAGTTCAGAGGGATGCACTAATGGCGATAAGCTTTGTTGAGGGACGAGTAAACGTTCTGCATTTGCATCCACGAGGTCCAATCTGGCTGATTCAAACAGAGAAGATCACCAGATCAACGCCCCGCGCGGGCGATTGATAGTTAGATGCAAAGTTGTTTGTCAAGCTCCTCTTTCCAACTCTCGACCGGCTGTTTCCAAGCCACTTCCCGACCGTTCAGACAGTTTGATCCTGGCACCGGAATTGCCTGCAAAACCGTAACTGAGTCGGAGCTAACAGTCGGTATCAAAAGCCTGCTGTATGAACACCTCGATCAGGCGGTCAAACGAGTTTTCAGGATTTCGGCGAGCCGAGTCCAATTCCTGAATCCGAATCCGAAAAATGTTGTTTTTTGCGTCGAGCCGAGTTCCTGATGTAGCGCGACGGAGAGCAACTTTTCGTCTCAAATACCTGCCGGTAAAGCCATATATTGGCTCGCGAGAAATAGAAAAGGCCTGCTCCTTTCAGATAAGGAGCAGGCCTTCAACCTGTCTGACGTGCGTTTCTACAAGATATTCTGCAGAAATCATGCAGGACTGACGACGTCCTTTAACAAAGGCGTCAAATACGTCACCGTGGTCGACATCGTCCCGAGGTTCTCGTAGTCCTCTTCCGGAATCTGAACACGGTACATCTTGCGAAGTTCCATCACGATGTCCAGGAAGTCCATGCTGTCGAGTTCCATTTGATCGCGGAACGCGACCTCATCATTGAGGTTCGACAGGTCCTCATCAGGCGCGATTCGGCCCAGAATGTCGAGAATCACCCGTCTGATCTGCTCCGCTGTCATCCAACCCGCCTCCAGATGTCGTCGCTGGTCTGTTTGATTGTGAACTGTTCGAAACAGTCCCGATAAAATTTAATCTCTTTTGCTCCGAGTCCTCGTTTGCTCAACGCAAACATTCGCACTAGTCTCAATCAGAAAGGCAGAACCGCCCTGAAATTACTGTCCTGACCGAAATGCAATTGACGGTCAGCGGCGCGAAGCTCAGCCTGAAAACTTCCTGACGATCAGGACTGAATTGATACCCAGCATGCCAAACGAATTGTTCAGAATACAATCGACAGAATTGAGTTGTCGCGGTTCGTTAGCAACGATCTGGGTCAGCGGAACGTTCGGATCAAGATGATCGAGGTTGATTGTAGCGTGGGCAATTCCATCGTCAAACGCGGGAATATTACCTAGCAACTCGATCGCGCCGGCAGCTCCCATCGCGTGGCCGATGAAGCTTTTTGTATTGTTAATAGCGACGCCTGGGTGATCTTTGAAGACTTCCGCCAAAGCCATCGATTCTTCGATATCGCCCTGCTCTGTCGCCGTCGCGTGACTACTGACGATATCGATGTCCTGCGGCGTCAGCCCCGCTCGTTTCAGAGCCAGATGGATGCACTGCACCTGTCGGTTTCGATCCGGTAGCACAAAGTCAGTTGCATCAGAATTCATCGCGTGGCCGACGATTTCTCCGTAGATTTTCGCTCCACGAGCAAGTGCATCCGGCAGTCGTTCAAGCGTGCAAATGGCACCTCCCTCAGCGACGACTATCCCGGTCCGATCGTTATCAAAAGGACGGCAGGCTTTGGCCGGGTCTTCGTGATGAGCCAAAGCGTTCTGACTGCGGAAACTTGCGAAAATTCCAAATGTGTGAATGCTCTCTGAGACGCCGCCCGCGATGGCCATGTCGACTTCGCCGAGCCTCAGCATCTGCAGACCCTGGATAAAACCGGCGTTTCCTGCGGCACATGCGGCTCCTACCGTCAGATGAGGTCCGGTGACCCCCAGACTAAGTGTCACTTCACCAGCGGGATTGTTGGCGACCGTCCGTGGATTGTGGTGATGCGACCATACGGATGTGTCGTAGCCAAACTTTCCAATTTCGAAGATTTCGTTCTCGGTCTCGACGTTGCCGTGTTCGGTAATCCCCAGATAAACGCCAACACGGTCCTTCGCGACGCCTGGCCAGTCGAATCCGGCGTCGTGCACGGCTTCATTCGCACAGTAAACAGCGATCGATCCAGCTCGCGTACCTCGTCGAATTTCCTTGCGTTTCTGATGCTTCAACGCGTCGAAATGGCAGACACCGGCCAGCACGGGCGGCATATATCGAGTTTCAAATTCGGTAACTCCTGATTTCCCGGCCAACACATTGGCGCGTAATTCAGGCAACGAGTCTCCGATTGGACTGGTGAGTCCAACGCCCGTGATCACGATTCGGCTGTTGTACATTTCCGCATTTGTCATCGAGCTGCGGGTCCCGTCGATTCTGTACAGGTTTTCTAACCGCGAAATCCGGCTCCGTGGCGGAAAGCAGCGGAGATTAGCGGCTGTTCTGGACGTCGGCAAGCAGTGGGATGCTCGTCCAACATCGGCTTCCCCTGCCTGAAGGAGTGCCGCATAATGCCTCTGCCCTGTCGTACGTTCCGGAGCTAAGTAATGTCTAAACTCGTCTTTACGCGAAACGACCGACCAACCATCGGCGTAGAACTGGAATTGCAGCTCATTGATGCTGAGTCGTTTGCTCTGACCAACCGAATCGAAGACGTGCTGGCCGCGCTTCCGGCAGAGCTTCGCGATGTCGTCAAACCGGAACTCATGCAGAGCTACATCGAGATCAATACCTGCATTTGCGACACCGTTGCGGATGCCGGAAACGATCTGCGAGAGAAGCTGGCAGCCATCGAAAACGTACTGAATCCAATGGGCATCAGGCTGCTATGGGCAGCGACCCACCCGTTTTCCTCGTGGCGAGACCAGAAAATCACTGTCAACGACCGCTATTTCCGCCTGGTCGACCTCATGCAGGACGTTGCTCGGCAGCTGGTGACGTTCGGGTTGCATGTGCATGTCGGAGTCGACACGGGAGACAAGGCGATCAACGTCTGCGACCGAATGCTTCGATACTTGCCGCTGTTGCTGGCTTTGTCGTCAAATTCGCCATTCTGGGAAGGTCGCAAGACGGGTCTGCATTCAAACCGCTCAAAAATCATGGAAGGCCTGCCAACCGCCGGGCTGCCACACGTCATGCGGAACTGGAGCGAATACGTCTGGATCGTGAATCATCTGATCGAGACCGGCTTCATGAACTCGATCCGGGAAATCTGGTGGGACATCCGCCCGCACCACAACTTCGGCACTGTCGAAGTCCGCATCTGCGATATGCCGGCAAATCTCACACAGGTCGAAGGCATCGCCGCTCTGGTCCAGTGCCTGGTAAATGCGATTTCTGAAGAGGTCGAGCAAGGCACCTACCAGCTCGACTATCACCCGATGATGGTTCAACAGAACAAGTGGCGCGCGACTCGCTTTGGCGCCGATGCCCGGTTGGTCTTAGGCTCGTCGTACGAGCAGGCGTCGATTGCCGAAACCGTCGCAAACCTGGTCACGCGCTTGGAAGAGCACGCCGTCAAACTTGGATGTCTCGACGAATTGCGATCGGTCGTCAACATCCCGGCAGCGACGGGAGCTCAACAGCAGCTCGATATCTTCGAGCGAACCGGATCACAGCAGGAAGTCGTGCGGCAAATGATCGAGAACAACCACTGGAGCCGAACGTAGGAACTACTCAAATATCGCTCTCGACCCGACGGGAATTGATCGCGGCTTCAATCGTTTCGGAAAACTCGCTGGCGAGAACATCCTGCCCAGTGATCGATTTGATCTGAGCCGACAACAAGTCGGCATAAACCAGTTTTGGTTCAACGACCTTTGAGCCCCGGCCACGAGCTTCCGTGACGAACGGACTGTCGAACGGCATCTCAGTCACGTCGCAAACCGTCATGCGAGGAACAAAGTACGACGGGTTGAATTCTGTCTTGTTCGATCCATTGGGAAGCCCCGGCTCGGCAAGCACAATGACATCAGACAATGTGTTGTAGAGATTCTGAAATGGTACAAACCGAACGTCGAATTGCGTCGCCATGTTTTGTGCCGCTTTGTCGTCAGGAGCGGTCACGCTGACCAGTCCCCTGCGTTTGCCGATTCCATAGACCATCGACCGTGCCAGACTCCCGGATCCGACGACCAGGACGTTCTGTTTGTCAAGCGGTCGTTTGTCGGTGCCCGTACCAGCAACCGTCTGTTCGATCATCTTGACCGCGCTTCGCCAGCCAGCGTTCCAGGCTTGCCAGGTGTCTTTTTTGTGGAGCACCAGGTCGGCGTACTGACTGAGCCGCGCCGACTCTTCCAGCTCGTCAGCGAGCGCCACCATCTGGTCTCCCAGTTGTCGACTGGTCACGATCGCGTTGATCTTCAGCGAGTCCAGCATCGTCTTCAGGCGACCGAAATCCTGACTCATGAGAGGCAGGCAACGTGCATTGAGTTTGAGCCGCCGGAACACCTGATTGAAGCATTGAGTCGTGACGATTTCCGAACCGCCCATACCGACAACGCCGATAAACATTGTGGCCTTGTCAATCTCACGCCAGCCGAAGATTTCGTCGAGCTCCAGTACCGTGGTCTGTTCACCAAACGCTTCCATGCCCTTTTCCAGAGCCGCGTAAATCCAGGGAGAACCATACTTGCGGCCGAGCAACGAAAACGTCACGCCGGCCTGTCCGAGTCCCAGTCCGACAGCGGGAATGTCGTGCTTCTTCGCGACCGCCGCCAGCAGCGGCCAGGCAGCTTCGAGCGTGGGAGTCGGCCACGTGAATTTGACAATGTCGCCTTTCAGCTGCTTCGCCTCAGTGAAAATCTCCTCAATGTCTTCCTTGGAGTAGGCTTCCTTCAGGCTTGTATACGCGATGACGCGTTTCGTATCCCCGAACCGTGGGATACTCTGAGCGGACTCATAATCCAGTTCGATGTAAGCCGGCGCAGCGACAATCGCCTGTCGAAGAATGCCTAGCCGCTGCTCATCTGTCCCTTCAAACTGCCCGCCATCTTTCTTCCGCCGACACGAGACCAGCACCGGTTTGTTCACACCGGCAATCAGGTCTCCCACATCCGGCTCTTTGACGAGCCGATCCAGGCACAGCTCGACCAGATCGCACTGTCGAGCAGCATTGAGCAGGTCCACCTTGGCAAAAGTACGGGACGCAGGCGTTACAGAAATGCAGATCATAGAGAGGCTGCCTTCATTGTCGGACAGACAGATCGTGAACGATGAAAAATGGAATCAGCTGACAGTCCCGGTGGCACGCCCAGTCCAACATTGTGCGAACTGAACAGTCTTTGGTTGGCAGACGATAAACGTTCTCCCGGTGGCTGTCACTTTTCCCGGCGCAATTCGTTTCACTTGTCGTGGCTTTCCCACTCAATCCGAAGTCGCTATCAAGGCCGCCCTCCCGAGGAAACCTGCAACACCGTCCGCCGGACAATCGATGCTGATTCGACTTCGCACGACGAACGATAATGCGGGGCAACTTGCCACAGACGAACAAGCGGAGACTGAACATGCCGGACGGACTTCTGACGCGACTGAGAAATCCAGCACCACTCAAGGTTCAAGGCTTTGGCGTCGTCTGGGCCGGCATCGTCCTGCTGAGTCAGACCGTACTGTTCGCTCAGTTCAACGAGGATGACGAACTGCCGAGGGGACTGTTGGCTCGTTACTCGGTTGGCGATCGCTCCGTTGAGAGACTCGAAGAATCGATCGCCGGCGACTGGGGCAGCGAATTGCCCGATCACCGACTCGGCCAGTCTGACGAACCGTTCAAAGCTCAATGGGAAACGCAGTTACTCGTCAGACAGGAAGGTCGCCACCGACTCTACGCCTTCGCACAGGGAAAGGTTCGCGTCGAAGTCGGCGGGAACGTCGTACTTAACGCGGAATCGAAAACACCTGCATGGATATTGGGTGACGAGTTCACGCCCGACGTGGGTTTCCAGTCGCTGGTGGTCCATTTTGAAAAGACAACTTCGGAGGCTCGGCTGCAACTGTTCTGGTCTGCGGAAGTGTTTCCCCTGGAGCCGCTGCCGGGACATCTGCTGTTTCGTGAAACCGGGCGGCCAGACCTCGCACTGATTGAAACCGGACGCAACCAGTTTGAAGCCTTCCGTTGCGGAAGCTGCCACGACACCGTTTTGCCGGGCGAAACGCCACTCGCTGCCCCGGACCTCACTCGCAGTGTTTCCGGACTGAGTATTGACTGGATAGCGAAGAAACTCACCGGGCACGCGGTGGGGAAGATGCCCGAATTCGACCTCACTGAAGAACAGGCACGGGCAATCGCCGCTGCTCTCATCAGCACGGTCGAGAAACCGAAACTGGAATCTCTACCAAAACCTGGCAAAGGACGAGACGACGACAACGATCGTCAAAGCGGACTTACACTGATCAACTCGCTGGGCTGCCTCGCCTGCCACACCACCACCCTGGTCGCGGATCCGAAAACAGCAGACCTTCATTCCGAAACGTTGTTGTTCGGCGGCGGAAGTCTGGCGGACACTGGCAGCAGGAGATCACTCGAATGGCTGAACACCTGGCTGCAACAACCTGATTCGCTGAACCGTTCGCACCGGATGCCCGTCTTCGAATTGTCAAGCCAGGAACGTCGACAGCTGGCATTGGCACTGTCGTCACTTCGCCTCGACAACGCCCGGAAGGAAATAGCCGTGCCGGTCGCAACAAAGAACGATGGCAGCCTCTCGGCACCATCGGATGAACTCGTTCGCCAGGGCAAATTGCTGATTCACGAGTTCGGCTGTCGCGACTGTCATCTGGTGACGACGAAGAAATCAGAACTCACAAAATCACGCCCCGACCTCCTGTCGAAGAATGGAAAAACTGCGGGCTGGAAGAATTCCTGCGTCCGCGACCGTGCCAGCTCGACCGGCAAGCCACACCAGCCGGCTTACGGCACACTGGAACCAAACGCGATTCGAGCGTTCGTTGAGTCGATTTCGAAAAACGGCGCACCAGCAAGAGCACAGACAACAAGATCGCAGCAGGGACAGCGTTTGCTGGTCACTCGAAATTGCACATCCTGTCACCCGCGTGGGATTCGGCAAGGTCTCGCGGGCATGGCTGGCGAAATTGCAGCAACGGACGCGGCACTCCGCGGTCAGGCTCCGTCACTGGTCCCGCCGAACCTGAATGCGGTGGGAGACCGACTGCTGGACGCCGCTCTGATCAAGGCAATCAGCGGCGAACAGAAGCGACGCATGGACTGGAAACTGGTCCGCATGCCGAAGTTCAAACACAGCGACGCCGACCGAGTGGCACTTGCCGCACACTTCGTCAACAGCGACCGAATCCCGGACGACGCTCCGACGTGGGACATCAAGGACAGCGCCGCAAAGGTCGACGATCAGACGCTGATTGTGGGGCAGGAGCTGGTTGGCCCCAAAGGCTTCAGTTGTATCGCGTGCCACCAGGTGGGCGACTACGTGCCGACTAAGGCCGCGATGGGCACGCGCGGATCGGACCTGTTCGGACTGGGAAACCGGATGCGTCATTCGTACTTCGTGCGCTGGACACGGTCGCCGCTGCGAATCGTGCCGGGCGTTGAAATGCCGTCGTACACTCGCGCCGTTCATGGAGTTCTCGGGGACGACATCGACGCACAGCTGGAATCACTCTGGCGAACACTGGCCGACCCGCGCTTCGAACCGCCAACCGACCCAGCGTCGGTCGAGCAGTACTTTGTCGTCGAGAAGGGCTCGCCTCCGAGAATCATCCGTGACGTCTTTACGAACCCGGAAGAAAACGGTGGTGGGTACGTCTCGCGAGCCTTCGCGATTGGCTTCGAGAATCAGCACAGCGTGCTCATCGACCTCAACACACTGACGTTGCGGAGTTGGAACTTTGGCGACTTTGCCCGGCAGAGAACTATCGGCAAGAGCTGGTACTGGGACATGGCCGGCACACCGACTATTTCGGGGAACAGCCCAAAATCCGATTACGCACTCATCACCAGGATCGTCGACGGCCAACCGATCCGCGAGACCGACCTGAAGACTATTGAGCCTCGCCTGGAAAACGGAGCAGTCGGTCAACTGATCGATTACTCGGCAAGCCGCGACAGCGTCAGTTTTCGCTTTCGGATGAATTTCCTCGTCAACGACAAGCAAGTCACTTTGGACGTCGAAGAGACGTTCAGGATGACGCGGCGCAACGGTCCTGTACCGATGTCGGGACTGCTTCGAGAAGTCAAGGTCAACGGGTTGCCGCAGGCTTATGACCTGAGAATCAGCCGACTGAACGCCGCTGGCAAACCGAGCTTCGGTCGTCCAAGCGTCGACCAGTTCGATCGCGATGGCAACGGATGGACAACCAGAGACGAACATGGAAAGCCGTTTGGCCGTTACTTCAGTCGCCTTGAGAACGAAGACGGAAAAGCTCACTGCGTCATTCGATATTCCAGCCGGCTGGAACATCCACCGTTGAGTGTCACTCTCAAACCACTTCCTCCGGCCGAAGCGCACAAGATCACGTCGATGCCCGGCTTCGACGGCGTGCAGCTTCCCGTTTCGACAAAGATCATGCCGACGGCGATGACTGTGCTGGACGACGGAAGGCTCGCGTTTGCTTCGCTGGAAGGGCACGTCTACATCGCAAAAGACACAGACGGCGACGGCGTTGAAGACGAGCTCACGATGTTCGAGGAAGGACTCTCCGCTCCGTACGGAATTATTCAGGACGGAGACAGTCTGCTGGTTTCGCACAAGCCGGAGATTCTGCGGCTGCGCGACACGGACGGTGATGGGCGAGCCGACGAACGCACCGTGTTCTCATCAGGCTGGGGAATCAACGACAACTACCACGACTGGACGTGCGGCATCGCGAAGGATTCTCGCGGCAACTTCTACGTCGGGCTTGGCAGCGACTACGCGCAACTGGATCGCCCGGAAGATGTCTCCCGCTGGCGAGGTAAAGTGCTGCAGATTTCACCCGATGGAACGCCGCGACCGTTTGCTCACGCTTTCAGATACCCGACAGGAATTGCCATCGACCGCAAAGGCAACATCTTCGCCACAGACAATCAGGGCGTGCAGAACACGTTCAACGAGCTGAACCACCTCCGCGACGGCTTTCATTTCGGCGTCCCGAAAAACCACGAACAGTCGCTGCAGGTCGAAGCTCACTCGCCAGCGATTCAGATTCCACACCCGTGGACGCGCAGCATTAACGGGATCACGTTCCTCTCTGAGTCGTACCCTCAGCAAGGAATAGCGGGGCACGGAGTCGGCTGCGAGTTCAACGGAAAACTTCTCATCCGATTTACGCACCACCAGGTCGACGGAATCCTGCAGGGAGCAACCTATTACCTCTCAAAGCCCGACTTCCCCGATGCCGACTCGAACTTCCTCGGCCCGCTCAGCATCACGACCTCCCCGAACGGTGACATCTACATCGGCAGCGTTCACGACAGCGGTTGGCTCGGAGGCCAGAACACGGGGAGTATCGTCAAGCTGAAGGCGTCCGGTGACCTGCCCAACGGTATTGGAGAAATTCAGGCAACGCACGACGGCTTCGAGATCCGCTTCCAGAAACCAGTCGACAAGACCGCCGCGACGAACCCGGAAAGCTACTCGCTCAGCGGCTACACTCGAAAGTGGAAAGGTGGCTACGCGACCCCCGATTCTGAACGGTTCCAGCCAGGCGTTGAAACAGCAACGCTGTCCGCGGACGGAACCAGCGTTCGACTGAAAACCAGCGAGCTGAAAACGGGCTTCGTCTACGAGATCAACTGCCGTCTCAAGCAAAACGAAACCCCGCTCTGGCCGGCCACGGGCCATTACACGCTGCACCGCATTCCCCAAAAATAACTGGCACGTTCCTTCTCTAATTCTATGCCCCAGCGTGTCCGCAAAATTCGTCGAACGCGTCTCCACGTCGACGGATATTGACTTCTCCAGGCGATGACGCTGTCCTCAGCACTTCGCCGTCTTGCGTTTCTTTCCGACCCGGCCCATCGATTCGATTTTCGAAATAGCGTCAGTTGCAACCGGCACCTTACAGCCAGTCTCTCCCATATCGACTTCGACGATGCCGATCCGGCGAGCCGTTGCCTTTGCTGCATTCAGCAATGGTTTGACATACGCACCGACTGAGATCACAAAGTTATTCATGCAGTAACGGACCCGGTCCGGAGAGTGTGCTATGTCCGACTCGACTCGCCGCAGCAGCGACATGATTTCGTCGAGATCCAGTTCTTCGTCTGGTCGAAGCGAAATCGCTGCCGCATAGGTGCTCCACCCGCAGCATCCCCTTCTGGCGTCCTTCATGTTCAGCCACTTCATTGCCAACGCGAACGCGGCGGGGTTATCAGCGGCAACTCCAGGCACTGCATATCCGCTGAGCATGCTCCACCACGCAGTTCTAGCCCAACCGTCAAGCTGCTTGCGAGACATCAGTCGACCATCAGCTGCCTGCGCGGCCAGGTACATGGCGTCACCGTTATTCGTATCCCACAGTGACAGTGCGAGTTTCTGGTCGCCTTTGATCCGCTTCAGGATCTTTTTCAAGTCACCGATCTTGACTCCGAACAGATCACCGCTGGCGCCATGCCGACGATAGATCGCGCGAGTTCCCTCGTTGCCGAGCGACTGCAATTCTTTCATCACCTCATCAATGGTCATGGTCGAGTCCTTACTGAATGTGACACTCAATCATTATGTTTACCGACCGCTGTTGCCATTCATATGTTGATAGCCACTGTTCGCAGGGTGCGTAATTCAGAGGCACGACAATTTGTCACTGACCCGAACCGGAGTCAGAGAATCAGTTTGCCGTCCGACGAAGCTGAACACGGGGGTGAGTCCGGGAGTCCGCTGATTCTTCGATGAAGCAGCACGGCACCGACGAGCGCCGTCGTCTGGAATAGCGCGCCGACGATTGGGATGAGCATCAGGCCGGCCACAATCGTGCCCAGCCCCAGTGTTGATGGCAGCCAGGTTTTTGCAAACTCGTGCCGACGCACCCAGCGAACGCCTCGCAGTTCCTGAGGGTAGCCGAGAAACTCAGACCCGAGAATCAGCGCGTTCATGTAATAGCCGATCGCGAGCGCGGCGATGGAGCCAGCTACGGGAATGAAATTCAGAAACAGGAGGGCAACGTTAATGAGCAGCAGTTTCAGGCAAGCTCGAATAGCGTCGATAATCTGTGCCGAGATCGCTATGTCCACCAAATCATCTGCGCTGGCGCCGAGAAACAGCTCAACACGGTAAGCGAGTTTACTGAATGCCCACGCGCAGAAGACGCTCTGCAGCAGCAAGCAGGAAATGAGGCCGACACTGATCGCCAGTGCGAGAATTGCGATCAACCCGATCCATTCAATGATCGGAGCCCACCAGGCAACTGGCAGTTCAGGCGTAAAGGATTTCCACGCCGTCGTTCCCACATAAAACGTGATCAGCAGCGACGCAAAAGCCACTGCAATGTTTATCAGCACCGGCCAGACGCCGTACTGCCAGAGCGATGGGTAGCGGCATAGAAATCGAAATCCGTCTGCGGCTGTTGCGATCCCCTCACAGTAGTCTCGGAAGAACTGTGGTTTTCCCCTGGGTTTCAGCTCTTCGGAGTTTCCCATTTGACTGCCTGTCTGCTCGCTGATGGAAAACGCGTGAGGCTAATTGACCTGACGGGTTGCAACAACGTTGAGGCGCGACCGCACGAGAGTCAGGGAGTGGTTGTTTTGGCCTTCCAGTCATCGCCAATGATCAGGCGTTTGTTGAGATTGCGTCGCCCACCAATCTGCTCAAGATTGAGCCACAAGTCCTGTCCGAATAATGATTGCGCATTCGGTAGCTTGTACTCTTTGCGGTCCTTTTCCTCGCCGAGTTTCGTCACATACTCGGTCTGACTCTTGTGGCCACTGACTGACAGGGTACATCGAAAGCTCATGATTTCCTTGGGCTGAGTACGATTAGTGACGATCTGTTCGATCAGCAACTGACCATCCGGCAAAGGCTTCGTGACAACGTCGACAATTAGATCGCCGAGTCCAACTTCCAGAGAACGATGGATATCGAAATTTCGCCTTCGGTCGGAGTTGATGCTGAACGAGATCACCACGTCCGCAGCGCCTAGGCTTGCCGTTTGTGGCAGCTTGATCGTCATGGGAAGTCGAAATGCTTCTCCCGCAGCCAGTTCAATTTCCCACGAACTCGGATTCGCTTCCCAGTCCTTCGGGGTGTTCAACGAAACGGTTCCGTTAACGCCCTGTGGAAACGTGTTGCGTCCCACAATGGCATCGGAATGGCCGCCGTACTCAGCTGGAAGCTTTCCGGACTCAAATCCGGTTTCCAGACGCCATCTGGCCATTGCTTCAGAGCAACCTGTACAAAAGACGGGGGTACCGTCCGTCACGACCTGATGTTTGCCGTTCAGCGCTTGCAGTGTGTGTCGACGTCCCCACATATCAATATGCTCAATGTTGTCTCCCAGATTCAGTTCCGCGTTGACTGGCGAGTCACCCGGAAAGACTACGACAACCTGCTTGTCTCGTTCGAAGACGTAGTTTGCGGGCGAGTCTGGTAATTGAAATGAGCCCAGATGCGTCGCCCCACTAAGACTCAATGCCGTCGTCCTGAACGGAAGAAACATTGGAGTGGGAGCACCGTCTTCATTCAACAGTCCCCTCTCGCCATCGACGACTCCGCTGAGAAAAATCCCCTGCGATCCTTTCAACCTTGCCATCACCATCTGCCGAACAAGTGTGCTCGCACGATCGGCAACCGGCAGTTCCAGAGGGGCAGGACGGAGCATGGCCCAGCGTTCGGACACTTCAGATTTCTCACCGTCGAAGACCTGTTGAATCTCGTCGAGACTCAGGCCCTCAGGATTACCAATTGTCGAGACGAGATTCCGTACCTCACCGGGAACGGGATAGGAACTCGGCCAGGGCCATTGAATTCCGATCTTCGAGTTTCGGCCAATCTTATCGAACTCGGTCTTAACGACTCGTATATTCTCTTCCAGATTCTTTATGCCGACAAAGCTTGAGTCAGTGTCACCGCCAAGCTGCCAGTACTCGATCGTCGATCCGTAACGAGCGAGTACCGGCTCCAGTGACGGTTGCCAGAACGCGGAGGGGAGTACAAACACTTCACTGATCCCTGCCCACTGCTTTGCAAACTGCTTGCGGATCACTTTTGGAGGGTCGTTTAGAAGTCCGACTACTGAAATAGAACGATCGGAGAGTTCCGACAGGAACTTCGTTAACTCTACCGGACCAGTTGTCCCCTCGTCGTACAGCGAGCTCCAGACCGGCAACTTCAGCCAGTGTATCCCTGACTCGTGTGCAATGAAGGCCAGCTCTTTCGTATCAAGGCGACCAAGACCATTGCTGAGCGACCATCCGAATTCACCACTTGGTCTGGAGAGTGCCGGATCGGAAACGATGAGAGTTGTCTCACTTGCCTGCAACCTGTGCCCCTCGCGTTCCAGGAATGCTCGCACGAAATAGCAGCCGTGTTCGTGAGCAGGTAGTTTCCATGGGACGATGCGGGTGCGATCCCCTGCTGCTGATGTTTTGCTGGATTCCTGTTGAAGTGACCAACTGTTCTGCGCCAGCGTTTTCCCCGAAACATCAAACAGCGACATATGCAGATCAAACACAGATTCCGAGTCGAGACCGGACACCTTTGCATTGATGACAATCTCGCGATGGGGCGTAAGAAAGTGATCTCTACCTCGGTTCATCAGCGACAGACGCGGCAGCTTTCCAAGCCAGATTCCGTCGAACCACACGTCACCGCGGATGTCCTGATCCTCGCCGTGCAGAACATGACAGCCAATGACAACGTACCGAACATCCGGGTGCGGACTGAGTGGTCCGAGACTCAAAGGAACCCAGGACGCGTGAGTGCCAGAGACCGGTCGCGTCACAAACCTCTGCACTCGCTGACGTCGAGAATTCAAAAATGAAACCGTATACACGGCAGCGTCGTGCTGCAGGTGCTCTGTTCGGATGAATCCTCGAAAAAAATAGTTGAACTCCGGCTCGATCCGGGCCAGCTCCTGGTTGAATGGTGAGAAGTACGCGACCTGTCCGCCATTGACCTTTACATGGAGACTCTGATCACCAACGTGACTGTGTTCAGGGTCGATTTCGCACCGGACATACCCTGGGAAACCGGGCCCGCGACGCCTGTTCCAGTCGTCCGGCAGCCCATCGACGTCACGGTCTTCATCGTCTTCAAAGTCGAATGATAAGACGGTCACCGCTGCGCTGGGTGAGTCAAACGAAGCCACCGGCGGTGCGTCTGGTGGAACACCGATCGCAGTAAGGGCAAGCAGTGTGAAGATGGAGTTGCTCATTCGCGACTCGCAGTGACATCAGATACGGGATCGGGAGGGATCGTCTATCGATCGTCTTCGAGCGAGCATTCCTTGCGGTCGACCCGACGCTTCTGCGTCGCAAAATCGTTCCCGCAGAGTGATTCCCGCGTTCAGAGCAAAGTCACTTCAGGCGGAGCAGGCAGATGACTCGTAGAGTCAGGAATTCACCTCAGCCGACCGTGGCAAAGCTCTCGTAGCACGCGGGGGGATTGCCGTTCAGCCCTCACACTGGCGGCGTGCGGCAACGTTTCGATTGTCACCGCGCGAGGCATTCATTGAACAAGCCGCACCTGACTGACGCCGCGAATCCGCAACCAACGATATTCTTTGATCATGCTACTTCTTGAACGCAAAGCGCGGCGAGCAGAAGTTGCCGAGCAAGACTGTAAAATCTGGTCGGCAGCGTTTTACCGTATTCGTGTCCCGATGACCTCGTCGGGGTTAAGGACGTGGCGAACTCGAACGAACTGATCGGGATTAACTTTGAATCTGTCACGTGTTTCGGCAGTCGTGAAAAGATACAACTCGCCATCGTAGAACGCCCCGTAGTCGACGATTCCCTGGACCGCACGGTCTGACTGCCAGAGCACAACCGGGTCGCACCCGAGCATTCGAGGTGCATAACGATGCGGCGCATTCTTGAACGCAGCATATTCCCGGTCGTTGGACATGTAGTACACGACACCCTGCCACGTTACCGAAAGCTTCTCGTGCCCCTTGGCCCAGACGCGGCGAGTTTTGATCGCAACAGGACTGTAGCCAGACAGCCCGACCAACTGAGATTGCTGATTCGCGGAGTCGGGTGATTGAACGATCGTTCCTGGTGCCAGTGGCTTGTGAGAGGGAGTAATAAACGGGTGCTGCGAATTCGATGGGATCGGTTCTGAGTGGATGGACGAAGGTGCTGATTGAACAGGCGGAGTCAAACGAGCAATGGCGGCAGCTCTCTCGTTTGGAAACTGTTTACTCCAGTGACTGGCGTTCGCCATGTAACGAGCTTTGCTCTGATAGCCGCTGGATCGAGAAATGATCCGTCCTTGACTGTTGGGTGCGACGATCACGTCGGTCGGTAAGGACTCGACGCGAAACGCTTCAACCAGGCCAGGATCTTCATCGCTGTCGATCTTCAACGCGATCAACTGTGTTCCCAGGAGCGAGCGAAGTGCCGCTGAATTGAGGGTTTCCCGTTCCATCTGCTGACAGGGAGCGCACCACGTTGCCGAGAAGTGGATCAGTAATGGCAGCCCCAGGCGATCCGCCTCCCGGCGCGCGAATCCGTAGTCTGACAGCCACTGGTTTGAGTCTGTCGGCTGCGGACCTGCCGGAGTCTGGGCATTTATCAACAGGGGTATCCCCAGACCCAGCATCAGAGCGGCGATCAAAACAGGCTGGCGAAATTGCATGTCACTCTTCCGGCTTGAGTGCTGGACGATTGCACCTTTGGCAATACGTTTCTGAAATGGGTCATCAACAGGTATCGACCAGGCCGGAAGCAGACAATGTGACCGATCAATTCCAGGTGTGCAGATCAAGCAGGATGGTGCAGGTTATGCGGATTGTGCGGCTGAGGGACTGAGCGGCTGAGGGACGATTGCTGAACTTACACATCTGCGATGAATCCTTCTGAGTGTCTCCCGCCCCGCCCCCGGGATACTGAAACTGGCACCTGCTGAGTATCTTCTGCCGAACTCTGTACACTCAAAACGTACGCTCTGGATGAAGTGCTGTGGCCTGGTGAAGCCGTTTCGCTAATTGTCCTTGTAATCAGGAACTGAACGATGAAGCTGATTTGTCGAACCCTTCTTGCCGTATCTCTGCTCCAGTTAAATGTCCTGGCCGATGCCCAGGACAAAGCCGCCAGCGAGCCTGTTCTTTGTCAGGGCAATTATCAGTCCGAGGCTGATGCTGTACGGCAACTTGAACGACTTGCGGCCAGCTGGTCGAATCAGCAGGACTGGAAGGATCGAGCGGCCAGGATTCGTCGACAGATTCTTGTCGGCGCGAAGCTGGACCCTCTGCCGGAGCGCACACCGCTTAATTCAGTGATCAGAAACAAACGACGTTTCGCAGGTTACAGCGTCGAGTCCGCCGCCTTCGAAGCTCGACCGGGCTTCTTCGTCTATGGGAATCTTTATCGACCGACAAAATCAGACGGGAACCGCCCCGGCATTCTCTGTCCGCATGGTCATGCGCGCGGCCCGGAAGGTGGGCGTCTGCGACCGGATCAACAGCATCGTTGTGCAACACTCGCTCGCATGGGTGCGGTGGTGTTTTCTTACGACATGGTCGGTTTCGGAGACTCAGAAGTTCTCGGCTGGAGCCACACGCACGAGCAGGCACTAACACTGCAAACCTGGAGCAGCATTCGAGCAGTAGACTTTCTGCAGTCGCTCGATGATGTCAATGACGAGCAGATCGGTGTGACTGGTTGCTCGGGCGGCGGGACGCAAACGTTCCTGCTGACGGCAATTGATGACCGCGTCAAAGTGTCGGTTCCCGTGGTCATGGTCTCGGCCCACTTCTTCGGGGGTTGCAATTGCGAAAGCGGCATGCCAATTCACAAGACCGCCGATCTGGAAACCAACAACGCCGAGATCGCTGCACTGGCTGCTCCGCGTCCCTTGCTGCTGGTGTCGGTGGGTGGCGACTGGACGAAGAACAACCCACAGGTCGAGTACCCGTACATTCGCAGCGTTTACAAGGCGTTCGACGTTGAAGGTCAAGTTGAAAATTCACACTTTGCCGACGAGGGACACGGGTATCAGGAGTCGAAGCGGCAGGCGATGTACCCATTTATGGTGAAGCATCTGAAGCTGAACTCAAAGGGCGTGCTGAATGAAGATTCGGGCGTCTTTGACGAGGCCGGCAACACGATCGAACAGGTCGCAGAGATGCGGGTGTTCGACGACAGCTTCCCCATGCCGAAGCACGCCTTGAAGCCAGGCTCGCTGGTGAAGTTCTGATAAACGGTTGCGGTCGACGCGGCGGGACTGCCGTGTGCCACTGGCTCTGCCAGTGTGGAATTGCCTCCAGTCGCTGATTCCAACAGGCACTGGTGTCAGGCGGTACTTTGTGCCAGGCGGATGACTGACGTTGCGGCACGATTCCAGACGCAGCCGTTTCGATACAGAATCGCGCGGTGCCGAATCGCGCGGTCCCGAACATCTCAGCATTGCGTGGTCCTGGCAGAATCACTTTCCTCCGCAAACTGCCTGGCACGGTCCAGCGCAGTGGGACGCCTGCGCTGATCTGAAAGTTTCGACCGGTTGAACCGCAGTCGAGAGTTTTGGACAATGGTCGGTTTCCGCAATGGTCGGCATTTTTGCACCTTTAAACTGGAAAATTCGATCACCACACGCCATCCTTAACGAAGAAGTGATTACAAATTCTTAAAAATTTGTTCTGCGTTAGATCGTATCAGCTGTTGAATTGCAGTCGGCAAACTGTGTCACTTTGGCGACTATCTCGTCTCGTTTTTCTTACCTTCCTGGGGACAGACCATGGACATGCAACTGCGTCTTTCACGTCGACGACGTGGATTCACCCTCATCGAGCTACTGGTCGTGATTGCGATCATTGCCATCCTCGTAGCTCTGCTATTGCCAGCCGTTCAACAGGCTCGCGAAGCCGCTCGGCGGTCAAGCTGCAAGAACAACCTGAAACAGTTCGGTCTTGCTCTGCACAACTACCATGATGTGCATCAAATCCTGCCCAAGGCACACTCGCACGTAGTGGGTGGTGGTGAATGGGACTGGCGCGGGCACAGCGTTCACGTGATGATCCTGCCGTTCATGGATCAAGCGGGACTTTATGAAAGCTATAACTTCAATACTTGGGCGGAAGGCGGTAACGACAACAATGCACGTGTTGTCATCTCTGCATTTCGTTGCCCTTCTGATTTGAGACCTCCTTCGAATGTTCCGGGTAACAACTACCTTGTCTGCAGAGGCATGAATACAGGACACACCAATGATGTTCCCGGCGGGCTACCGATCGGGCGTCAGAACGGATTGTTCAACAACCAGTCAGCAGTCAGGTTTGCTGACATCCTCGACGGGACGTCGAACGTAATTGCGGCTTCCGAAGGTCTTATCGGCTCAACGGGAACCGACCTGGATACGGTGAATCACTTCCACGGGGCGCCTGTCAGTGGTCTTACCAACTCGAACATCACTCCAGCACTGGTTGACGCCTGGGGACTCGCTGGTTCTACAGGGTCGACGTCAGGTGGTCGATGGGTTGAACTTGGTTGGTGGTGGCACAGAGGCGACGGAAACGCAACCATCTTCAACACGCTGTTAACCCCCAATTCGCAATACCCCAACACGTCTGCGCATTGCGGCGGTTGTGCTCTGGACGGTGCCCACATGACTGCCGCTCGTAGTCGTCACACCGGCGGGGTTCATGCGCTTATTGGCGACGGAGCAGTTCGATTCATCAGCGAGAACATTGATCACCAGACATGGTTGTGGCTGGGCAATCGAAATGACGGGAATGTCGTTGGTGACTTCTGACAGGTTCTGATATTGGCTCATTGCGACTTTCATGTGGGCAGAGCCTGTGCTCTGCCCACTTTTCCATTCAGCGGACAACTTTTTCCCAGGGTCGAGGAACAGTTCATGTCGAATTCCGGTTCTTTACTTCTCTTGTTTCTCCTTCTGATTCTGCCCGGATGTAGTAGCGAAGTTCCGGGGGGAGCTGTGTCCGGTGAAGCGCCAGTCAGTAATGAGGAAGCTGACAAGCCCACATCGAACGCTGCACTTAAAGCGAGATTGACCGAAATCGCCGAATCCGGACAGGGCGGCAGCGCTCTTTCTGGCGTGCAATCGGCACTCGACGATCTCAAGGCCTCTGATGCCCCTCTGGCTGAAAGTCTGACGACCGATTACGCCGCTCTGTCACAGGAATCTGATCCCGTCAAAATCAAATCAATCGCCAAACGTATGGCTGATAAATTGTGAGTTGATGATGCTGCGGAGTGTCACCTGACAGCTCATGCAGGTGTGGAGTCAATTGCTGTTGGCACGCTTAAAGCAGGAACTGGGTGGTCGTGGATTGTTGACTGCGACGCCCCAGCTCTGTCTTTTCTGTCTTTGTTCTACAGCGATGCATCAGGCGTTTTCTGCTGTGTGGGCTGGATTCCTGGCGGCAGGGATCGATGTCGTATTCCAATGAGGGATCGCAGACGACCCGTCGGAGCATAGTGTTCAATGTCCGCGACGAAAGTGGTCCGGCAGAATCGTGCGCTGTGGCAACGGCGCCTGCCTCGTTTCGTCGTTGCGTCTTTGTTGTTCCTGTTGGCCTTGCGAATTTCGGGGTGGGATCGTGAAATCGCCTTATCACGGGCTCGCACTGCGCTGAGCCGTCACGATCTATCTTCTGCGGAAAGCTGGCTGGCTGTCGCCGATTTTCCGGGTGCGACGACTGGCGAGTCGGCATTTCTGCACGCTCGAGTACACCGGAAGCTCGGGCTGCTGGACAACATGGACGCCGCGCTGCAGACCGCACAGGACGGCGGCTTCGACACTTACCGAATCCAGCTGGAACATCTTCTGGCGCGGGCACAGTGCGGCAATGTCGCTCCACTCGAATCGAAGCTGGCGACGCTGCTGGTAGCAGGCGAAGATCTTCAGGAGATTTGTGAGGCCTTTGTTGTCGGTTGCCTGGCGAGCTACCGACTCGACGAGGCCATGCTGATGCTCGACCAGTGGCAGGCAGATTTTCCAGGTGACGCTCAGCCTTATTTTCTCCGAGGAAGAATTTACGAGTTTCGAAACGAAACAGACTTGGCTGAGGCATCCTATCGGCGTGCCATTGAGTGTTGGACGCTGCATTGTGCTGCTCAATTCGGGCTTGGCAGACTGTTGACGGATTCGGCTCAACAGGAAGCCATCTCGCACTTTGAAATCTGTGCCCGATACCACATTGATCCGCAACCTGGCCTGGTTGCCATTTCACGGTGCCAGCGTCTGCTCGGAAATCTGCCAGAGGCACTGCAGGCGATGCAACAAGCGATGAAGTCGAACGCTCAGAAAATTGAGCTGTCTTACCGTCTGCTCGGCGAGCCGACGGAATCTGCTCTTTCGCAGGCACCGGCCGAGTTCGGACAGGTCATGCTGGCATTGAAGGACTTTGCGGCGGCAGAGCGCTGGTTCCTGCAGGCTCTGGATGCGAACCCCAACGACTGGAGGACGAGATACAGCCTCACGATTGCACAACGACAGGAAGGAAAACTTGCAGAGGCGGCGATCAATCTGAAGCAGGTTGAAATCACCCGAGCGGCACTCGAAGCGTGTGACCTTGCATTCGATACACTCAGGTCAGACTCCGGTAATGTTGAGGCCAGGTTTCTGATTGGGAGAACTCTCCTCGAACACGTTTCACAACGGCAAGGCCGAATCTGGCTGCAATCCGTTTTGCGTTACTCACCCTCGCACGAAGCTGCCCGTGCGATTCTTGATTCACTGGACCGGGATTCAGAAACATCGCACGACTGATTCTGAAGCAGTATCAACAATGACGACCGTTACACACCCGTTGGCTGTCCCGCATCGTTGTCAGAGACGCACAAATTGCATCTCGGCAGCTGCCCGTAACGGTGTGGCATATTGCTTTCTGTTCCTGAGCGTTGTGCCAGGCTTGTCGTGTTCCAGCTCCAATGACGCCGATAAGGATGCCGGACCTGATTCGAAAGCGAGTCTGCCGACGAAAGAAGCGCCCATCCACTTTCGGGATGGCAGTGATCTTTTCGGCAAACCAGTCATTTATCAGAGCGGTGCGGAGTCTGAACACTTTGCGATTCTCCAGTCCCTTGGCGGCGGTGTGGCGGCATTCGATTTTGACCATGACGGTTTGCTGGATCTGTGTTTTGCAGGAGGTGGAATGATTCACGCCGATCATGTTTCCGGCCTGCCGACAATCCTCCTGCGTCAGACAGAGTATGGTTTTCACGAGGCGGGCAACAACGCGTTCGTTTCCGGCGTGACTCACTATTCACATGGGTGCTTCTCCGGCGACTACAACAACGATGGTTTCCCGGACGTTGTGATCACTGGTTATGGCCAGACGTTGCTCTGGCGAAATCATGGAGATGGCACTTTCACCGCCGACCTCGCCGCCATGACTGACAGTCAGAATCGATGGACCTCCAGTGCGGGTTGGGGAGACGTCAATCGCGACGGCGTTCTGGACCTGTACGCTGCCTGTTATGTCGACTGGTCATTCGAGAACAATCCTGATTGCCCTGGGCCATCCGGGAAACGCGATGTGTGTCCCCCACGCCGGTTCGATGGCCTCGACGATCTACTGCTCCTTGGTTCTGGAGACGGCACTCTAAACAATGTTGCGGCGACCGCTGGACTTTCCAAAGGAGGCAAGGGCCTCGGCGTCGTTCTGGCAGACTTCGACCACGACAACGATATTGATATCTATGTTGCCAATGATACGACCGCCAACTTCTACTATCGAAACAACGGACTGGGTGACTTTGACGAAGTCGGCTCCATCAGTGGCAACGCTCTGGATGAGCAGGCCAACGCCAACGGAAGTATGGGGATTGCAGTCAGCGACAGTGACCTGGATGGGATGCCGGACCTGTGGGTCACGAACTACGAACATGAGCTACTGGCTTTATACCGCAATATGGGCGAACACGGATTTCTGTGCATCAGTTCTCAGAGTGTTAGCCGAACATTGGCTCCACGCCATGTTTCCTTTGGTTGTGTTACCGCCGATTTCGACCTGGATGGCGACGAAGATGTGGGCATCGCTAATGGCCATGTCGTCGAGTTTCCGAGAGACACTCCCGTCAGACAAATACCGATCATTCTTCGAAACGACCAGGACTTTCGATTCGCTCGTGTCGACTCGAAACCTGGCGACCCCATGGGACTGCCGTACCTGGGAAGAGGACTGGCTCAGGGTGATTTCAATCGAGATGGAACATTGGACCTGGTCGTTTCAAATATCGGAGAACCTGCGGTGCTGGCTCTGAACGAGACTGCTGCAAAAGGTTCGTCGATTTTCGTCAACCTGATCGGAGTCCAGACCAACCGGGATGCTATCGGCACAAGACTTACGCTGGTGACGAATAACGGTCGGCAGTTGCGACATGCCATCGGAGGCGGTAGTTACCTCAGCACCAGTGATCGAACAATTCATTTCGGCATCGCCGAAGGGGACACGCCGGACCGACTGGAAGTCACCTGGCCGACTGGCCAACTTCAGACAATTGAAATCAGCTCGCACGTCCCAGAGCAGAATCGTCCCGTCACCGTCTCAGTGATCGAGAACAGTACGCAACACTATTACCGAAACTAATGCCTCTCGTGGCCATGCATGAAATGTTACTGGCGAAGCTTCATCGCATTCAGGCGATCGCATGCTGCGTAGACACAAAAAAGCCCGATGGCCGAAGCCACCGGGCTGGATGTCAATCATCGGTGTAGAATCGCAGTTGGTCAAAGCTGACCGGTTCAGCATCAATTCTCAGCAGGTAGACACCGGAACGATTCCGACATTCGGCGAAGCATGCTGACAATCTGTCGCCACAAACTGTCACGCAGGATTTGACGCATTGCTAATCGCCATTCAGACCGCGGTTCAGTCTGTTTAAGGCGTCGCCTTCGATCTGGCGAACTCGTTCACGAGTGAGTCCCAGCGCCTCTCCGATCTCCTTCAACGTCTTAGGCTCTGAATCGTCCAGGCCGAATCGCATCCGCAGGATCGTGGCCTCGCGAGCGTCCATCGTCTCGAGCATCTTGTGGACGTGCTTCAGATTGTCGTTTTCCATCAGCTCGTCAGCAGGCCCCTTGTGTCGCTCATCTGGCAGCACTTCCCCAAGCGTCCACGTACCGTCAGGGTTGTCGGTCTGCGGACTCGTGTTGTAAATCTCAATCGCCTTCTTAACGATCTTGAGTTTCTTACTGGGGATCTCAAGTTCGATCGCCACTTCTTCAGGCGTCGGAGTTCGACCAAGTTGGTCGCTGAGTTTGGCTGTCGCTCGACGCCACTTCGAAAGTAACTCGACCATATACGCCGGAATGCGGATCGTCTTGGCCGAATTGACCAACGCTCGCTTAATCGATTGTTTGATCCAGTAACTGGCATAGGTACTGAAGCGAGTGTTCATCGTCGGGTCAAAACCCTCAACAGCTCGCAACAACCCGAGGTTGCCCTCTTCGATCAAATCCTGAAGTGGCAGACCCTTGCCCGTGTATGCTCGTGCAATGTTGACTACGAGCCTCAAGTTGGCCCGTACCATCCGATCGCGAGCGGCAGCGTCGCCTTCGGCGATTCGATACGCCAACTGCTTCTCTTCATCAGCCGTCAGAAGTGCCGTCTCGTTAATTTCCTTAAGGTAAGTCTCCAGTGGATTCTGGACTCGGGATCGCGATGTGGTGCGTCGTGTTGTGGTTGTGGTGGTCGCCATGGATGTCCTTCTGATTCGTCTGGAGTCGCTCAAAAACAACGGGAAGAAGACAAACTCCGAACCAGAGTTCCATCAACAGAAGTCAGCTCGATCCATGCGTATGATGACTCGTCTGCTGAGTAACTCAGTAGGTGAAACTTGAGGGGAAACTCAATTTGCAGTCCGCATTCGTCCGTCTGCGGAAGTCTTTCGAGAATTGGCCGATTGCCGTGTGAACCTGTCTTGATTCGGCACTGCAGCAACGTGGCCCTCGTGGGATACGACTCGTGCCAGTATTCCGCGACTGAAGTTCAGGATTCAGGGAAGACTAAGTGGGTTTATCGGCAACCTGGTTCGGTCGGCTGGACCTCAACGGCCAGTGAATCCAGGAAGACAACGTCCACCTTGCGGCTGGCGCAAAAGTAACGGCCCGTCGGAATTG
>JAQBWV010000402.1 GCA_027624335.1 Planctomycetota bacterium | reverse complement strand
AGAGCGTGGTGCAGGCGGAACTGGGCGACGTTGTAGTCGGTGACTGACCGAAGGTATTCGCGCTGGGCCTGATCCAGAGCCTGCAGCGACTGCAGAAATTCAATCGGCAGCCCCTGCCCCTCGTTGATGCGTTGCCGGTTTCGGGTGTACGACTGCTGAGCGGCTTTCACGGCGGACTGAGCGGTCTCGATTTGCCGATGTCTCGACCGAGTCTGGCTGCGCGATTCGACGATCTCACGCGAGATGCGGTCCATCGTTTCGATTTCGCGGTACCGGGCCTGTTCGATCTGAGCCTGGGCGACATGCTGAGCGGCAACATCGCCTCGACCGAAATTGCGGAGTTCCCACACGGCGGAGACATCAACGTCGAAGCGATCATTGAAGTTTCCAATGTTATCTCCCACCCCTCCGCCGAAGCCACCGTAGCTCATGCCCAGCAGAACGCTCGGCAGCAAGGGAGCGTACTGCTCACGCTTCAGGCGTTCGCAGGCGGCGGCCACCAGTTGGCTGCTCTCTCCGACTTCCGGGCGAGACGACAGCCCCATGGCCACCATCTGCTGAACAGTCGCTTCCATCGAAACCAGCTCGATAGGAGCGACCTGCTGCTCGACCGGCACGACTCGCACTGGGGCATCCAGATGCAGCACTTCGGCCAGACGTGCGGAAGCAACCTGGACTGCCTCGTCCGCTCGAGCGACGTCGTTCTGTCGGATCGCCAGTTCTGTCGCTGCCCGGTCGGCATCGGCCTGAGCCCCCTGCCCCGTCTTCGCGAACGACGTCGTCAGACGAACCAGCTCGACAGCGTTGCTGCGAGTTTCGGTTGCAATCGCTTTTTCCTGGTGAGCACGCAGCAGCTCCAGATAAGCGGTCGACGCTCGCAGCATCTGATCGTGGTACGTGCTCCAGGAGTCGAAGTTGCTGGCTTCCAGATTCCGCTCGGCGATCCTCGGTGCGAACACGGCATCGCTGAGATGAAACTCGGCAGACAAACCGGGTGTCGGATTCGTTCCCGCCCCCACCGCCCGAGCTCCGAAGCCGCCCTGGAGCGACGATCGGCTGACATCGACAATCTGACCGTTCGAATTCTGCAGCGTCCCTTCGTGACGGTTCAGGCTGACACCAGCGCGAATTGTGGGCAGCCACAAAGCTTCAGCCGCGTCCAGTCGTGCGGAAGCTTCGGCGATTCGCTGATGAGCAAACGCGACCTGAGGATTCTGGCCAGCGACCAACTGCAAGGCTGTCGACAGGTCCAGCTTCTGGGGGTCGATGAACTCCTCCGGGGCCACGTCGTCAGCAGAATCTGATGTCTCAGCAGCGGGCGCAGGAACAGGCACGGAGGCATAAGCGACCGGCGTCAACACGTAGCGGGAACCATCGGCTCCAACCACTTCCTGACCGGCGGCGGTTGAAATCGGAGACGATGGACTGTCCGCCAGAAATGCGGGTTCGGACTGACTGGAAGCTGCTGAAGAAACCGCATCTGAAAACAAGGGAACGGGGCTTCCCGAGACAGTCGAGGCCGCCACCGGAGAAATCCTCGCCAGGTCAGCCTGACGCGGCAGCGCGCTGGCCATCAGAAGAGGAGCCGACGCTGGCGTCGCGTTCTGCGCGGTGAACTTGCGAACGGCGACCGGAGTTTCCCGTTGCTTCGACTCAGTAAGAGCGGTTTGAGGACTGACACTCGCACAGCCAACCGGCAGCACAAACGCACCTGTCAGAAACAGTCGTCGCCAGCGAACCTGACGGCTCTCACGATCAGAATGCACACCCATCGAACAGTTCTCCCCCCGCCCCTGGAATTCGCGCGGGATCCTCGGCAAATGCGAGAACACGGCACGCTTTCACCCAGATCGTCATCCCGAGTTGGCAAAGTTCAACGATTCTGAGGTTCATGCGGGTTCTGCGAGATCTGACGGCTGATGCCGCGTCTGTGACAAACCGGGAGTCGTTCTGCCTTACCGACCAAATCGGGTAACGTCGACGTTTCACCTGTACCTGTCGGCAGTTAGACTGATCCGACTCGCTCATCGATCGGCACGGCTGCCGCTCAAAAACTAAAAGATTCAACTGGCGTCTTTCGTCAAACTCGTCGCACCTTGCCTCTTTTCGCGGTATCGAACGCCGCCTCTGCCCGGAGTCATCCCTCATGCGGAAACGTGACCGACTGATTTGTTTCGCGACGCTGCTCACTGCTACTGGGGTTTCGTTATCCCTCAGCGGTTGCAATCAAGCCGGATCCCCAGCCCAGGCCGAATCGTCTGCCAAAATCGACAACACGCCGACAGTTCGACTTGTCGCGGCGGAGCGAACAACCATCGAGCGGACGACAACTCAGCCGGCAACGGTTCACGCATATCATCAGGCGGAGATCCACGCCAAAGTCGCTGGCTACCTGTCGAAGCTGAATGTCGACATCGGTCAGACCGTTGAAACAGGCGACGTCCTGGGCGTGATCAGCGTGCCGGAAATGCAGATTTCCTACGAGCGAAAACAGGCGGAAATTCGAAGCCTTGAGGCCGAACAGGAAAGTGCCGCCGCTGGAGTCAAACTCGCCTATGCCGACGTGCAGGCAGCTCAGGCTCAGCAGTCACAGGCCGCTGCTGAAGTCGCACAAACCGACGCTCAACTGAATGCTGACACCTCTGAGTTCAACCGAGTCACTCAACTGGTCGAGCAGAAAGCCGTTGCTGGACGACTGCTTGACGAAGCCAGACAGAAGCTGGAAGCATCGACGTCTGCGAAGGCAGCGGTGCAGGCCGCTCTGCAATCAGCCGTCGCAGCCGTGACCGTGGCCAGGGAAAAAGCGGCTGTCGCCGAAGCCGCCGTTAAGGCCGCCGCCGCTCAGACAGACGTCGTCCGCAAAGAGCTGGAAGAACTGGCGACGATGATGCAGTACGCAATCTTGAAAGCTCCGTTCAGGGGAGTCGTCACACAACGGCACGTCGACCCGGGCGATCTTGTTCGCAACATCCAGGATGCCTCTGAATCTTCGCGCGAGCCGCTCTTCGAAATCGCTCAGGTCGACCGCGTTCGACTTCGCATCGCCATTCCAGAAACGGAAGCACCACTGGCTCGAGTCGGAAATGCCGTTTCCCTGAAGCTGCGTTCGCTGCCGGATCGAGAATTCGAAGGCAAGATCAGCCGCATGTCCAGGAGGCTGGACGAGAGCACTCGCACGATGCTGGTCGAAGTCGACATGTCCAATGTCGAAGGGCTACTGATCCCCGGCATGTATGGAGAGGCCACAGTCACGCTTCAGACAACTCCCGACGCGCTGGTCGTCGCCGCAACCGCCGTTCGTTTCGACGAAACCGGCAACAGCAGCGTGTACGTGGTCGGAGCCGACAACACGATCAATGTCGTCGCCGTGACGACGGGCTACGACGACGGTCGACAAATCCAGATCCTCAGCGGCCTGGACGCCTCAGACCGAGTCGCCGGAGGCATGCTCGGGCGCTTCAAGACGGGGCAGAAAGTGAAGGTTGAATAGCCACAAAGAAGCACAGAAGACGCAAGAAGATTCGGGGAAAGAGACTTTTTGAACTCATGCAATTATGGTTCTGAACAGTTGATTCAGTTCTGGATTCAGGGGACTGAACCATTCCTGTTTTTTGCGTCTTCTGTGCCTTCTTGCGGCCAATCCGGAGCATCCATCATGGAAAAGGATCCCGTCTTCAAACTGTGTGACCAGATCAGAGAAACGGCTTACTCGCTGCATCAGTACCTGCGTCATGGTCACCTTGAAAAAGTCTACGAGAACGGGCTCGCACATCGGTTAAGGAAACAGGGACTGGACGTGCGGCAGCAGCATCCGATGACCGTCTTCGACCAGGACGGAACGGTTCTGGGCGAATATATCGCAGACCTGTTGATTGAATTTCCATTGATCGTCGAGCTGAAAGCCGTCAACGCAATCACCAGTGAACACGTCGCGCAACTTCTTGGATACCTGAGAGCCTGCCGGGTTGAGCACGGACTTCTGATCAACTTCGGTGCGCCGAAACTTCTGATACGCAAATTCGTACTTTCTGATTGAAAGGCCGCAAAAAGGCACAGAAGACGCAAAAAATGCTTGTAAGAAAGTCCTCATTTTTGCGTCTTTTGCGAATTTTCG
>JAQBWV010000401.1 GCA_027624335.1 Planctomycetota bacterium | reverse complement strand
AGTTGCGTGCTTGTTGATGACGCCGGCTCATCTCGCGGAGCGAGATGGCTACTTATGTATAAACCACAGGAGGCTATCCGAGCCTACATCTACAGCCTTGGCTGCACACCGTATTACCTGCTTATTAGTGGCGGTCCGGCGCATAAAGTCCATTCGATCGTTGACCAGCTACAGTCACAGCATTGGACGCTTCGTTCCGTCTGTCGGAGTCGCTTTTCTAATTCGGGCTCCGGTCTCCTTCGCAATTTCCAGTATGTAATTGCGGAATGTCGGCAGGCTGTTTCTCAACGAGTTCGATGAGCCACCGATTCGCGACTTTACTTCCCACTCCTCGAAGTCCGGCCCGGTCTCGTCCGTCCCCACACTCGTAACAGGCTTCCCCGCTACATAGGGCGTCGCGAGTTTCCAAACCTCACTACGTCGTTCGGGCTTTATGACGAACTACTCAAACGCCTCACAAAACTCGCTGCGAGGTGCTCCGACGGATTCTGATTACCCATTCGATGGTACGGCTTTGGTGATCTTTACCTTCGCCACGTCTGATCCCGTGCGAATCAACCCGACGATCGCAGTCCTCACCCTGGCACCCGTCGGGATGGTACTTAACGTTCTGGCCCCCGAACCGTCTCTGAGAGTTGTCGTCACCTGGTATTCACCAGGCGGCGCAAACACCAGCCACTGGCCCTTGACTGGTAGATAGACCTGACCAGCGTCGCATGTCACGTCGGCTCGTGTAGTCACTCTGAAGAGTCCAGCATTTCGGACTTTTCGATCTGGCCCACGAATGATCATCCCCTCTGCCCAGTCAGCGACCTGATGCTCCCGCCACATGCCTGCCCCGACCGTCAGTGGAATTCTCTGTATAAATGAATTGCTGCCTACTGAAACGATCTCGTAGTCGCCAACCGGCAATGTCGCCTCAAAGCCGCCGTCGACAGGATCGCCAGTTTCCGCCGCATTGCTCGGCCCAAGAATGGAGCCACCTGGCTTAAGACCTTCAAAGCTGACGATCCCCGTCCCTTCGAACAGGCCTCTGGCACGACTTGCAATGTGAGTGATGCGGTTATTCTCTAGAGTGATTGTGATCACAACCATCGCGAACATGATCAGGAAAGTTCGATTCCTGACAAGATCGAGCTCAATGCCGAAAATATGGTTCCGACGAAGGTCATCTTCTGTGACGCCGATCAGATTCAGAATGTCCGGACGTCGCACGCGTCGAAAGGCTGGAATCGTCCACGGCAGCAGCAGTAGCAGCAACGGGTTCCATGGCACAACAGCCAGTGAAGTGGCCATCAGCATTGCCGGCCCTGGGCGTCGTCGCGACATCGGCAACCAATTCAGATCCATCGCCGCTCTCATCATGATGGGAAATACGAGCACTGCTGCCAGACCAAAGAATCCAATGATCCATCCGACAAACGGAATCCTTACCTGGTCCGCGATGATGTACGTGCCGAACGGAGCGATCATCACAGCCATGTAAACCAGCGTCAGAATCAAGCCAACCCCTCGCAGATCACGCTCCAGTTCTTCCGGAATATCGACAAACCGTGAGAGGCGATCTCCGTCTGCATGCTCAGGTTCTGCATCGTGAGAAATGTCCGAGGCGTCAACAGCCGCCTGAGTCCTGCGTCTCGCTCTTCGAGAAGACACAGCTAATCCGATCGCTGATCCGATTGTCGTTCCAATCAATAGCGGTCCGATCCTTTTCTCGATCCCCATCGCGTCGCACGCCAATAATGTAACTACCATGGCAACCGCCAATGACACCGCTAAAACTCCCGTCCGGTCCCGACTTTCGTCGTTTTGCTCAACGGCCACTCCAGCGCGGGCTCTCAGCCATTTGCTCAGAAACATCGCAACGATCAGCGGCGGGGCCACTGCGAATTGAAAAATATAAGTTGCTGGCAATAGCGCAAGACGTAGCGGCAAGTCTGGACCGTAGTCGTTGAGCATTTGGATTCCACAGAGTGTGGAGAACACAATCAAAGCCAACCATCCCGGGAAGGGCCGAAGCAGCCACTGGGGCACTGCCATGCCCGATTCACTGGAGACTCCGGACTGACGAGGTGTCGAATTCGGCGAGGGCGGATCCTGTCCCATGTCTCTTCTTTTCTTGAGCAGAAACAGAGCAGCCAGCATCGCGACCATCATGGCGCCAACCAGTCCCGCCGGGCCATCGCCCGCGAGTGGCTTCATGGCCAGGCCGGCAACCACGGGCGCCGCTGCAAACAGTACGAACCAGAACCCTGAGTGGGACTCCAGTCGGCTGCTACCTGATTTCTTATCGCGACGATCATTCGACAGCTTGCGGATGATCATGGCCACGGCGACGGGCATCGCTACGAGAATCGTTAAGATGGTCGCCGTTTCTGCCACCTCGGCATACTGCGACGGGCCAAATCTGGTCATCAATCTTAAGCCAGCCAGCCAAACAACCAGAACGAATGGAGACCAGGCTGGAATCTTCCAGAGCAACCAACTCGGAACATTCCCCCGGGGAATCGCAGCTTCGAGAACCGGAGGCGGCTGAGAAGACACCACAGTATCATCCTCAACCGAACCGCCCGGAAATACGACCGGAGCGGGCTGAGGAATCACAGTCGGCTGCTGCAAATGAGCGAGGTGTCGACTGAGCAGATCCTCGACTTCCTCCGCTGAATCGAATCGGTCGTCGGCGTCTTTCGCGAGTAATTTTTCGACGATCCCGCTCAGCCACTCGGGGATGTCCTCATTGACTTCGCGAATTGGTCGCGGCACTTCGTGGACGACCCGATGCATGACGGCAACGGCCGAGTCCGCTCGAAACGCCGCTCGGCCTGTACACATCGCATAAAGCACGCAGCCCAGACTGAACAGGTCTGTCCGGTGATCGACCCGCAGCCCTTGAGCCTGCTCGGGAGACATGTACTGAGGCGTGCCGGTAATCTGCCCGGTCCGAGTCATGCTGATATCGTCGACGGCTCGCGCAAGCCCGAAGTCGGTCAGCTTGACTCGTTCGATTCCGTTTTCGAGCAGAATGTTTGCCGGCTTGATGTCTCGGTGAACCAGGCCCTGGCGATGAGCCGCGGACAGCCCGGCCGCCGTCTGCATGCCGATCCTCAGAATCGACCTTACGTCGAGCGCTCCGACTGTGTCGATCTTCTGCTGAAGCGACTGCCCCTGAATAAACTCCATCACGATCAGCGGAGGATGCGACTCGTCGTCAATCGAATGAATGGCCACGACATGGTCATGCGAAACCGCCGCCGCCGCTCGAGCTTCCCTCAGAAATCGTTGCACCGCGATCGGATTAAGGGCGAGTTCCGGCGCCAGCAGCTTGACTGCGACGGTCCTGCTCAACTTCGGCTCGTGAGCCCGCAGAACAACGCCCATGCCGCCACGGCCGACAAGCTCGCAGATTTCGTACGGCCCCAGATTCCCGAGCCGGCCGACTGCGTCAGTTGGCGTCAGTAGATTCTGCCATGCTTCGTCGCTGGTGGAATTGTCAGTAGCCGACCCTTCGGCCAGATCAGGCGTTCGCCCCGCGGTTTCACCGAAAACTGAATCCGCGTCGATTTCCTGCGGAGTTTTTTCAAGAAAACTCCCGGCATCATTGTGAGCCGAAAGCAATGTCTCGACACGCTGCCGAAGTTCAGCGTCTTCCCCACAGACTTCATCCAGAAACGCACTTCGCTGTTCAGGATTGTCTTTTTCGAGGGCTTCAAGAAAGATGGTGCGTTCGTTCATAACAAGGTAACTCCACACATGCCTGTTTCGTGATTTCTCGTTTCAAAAGGCAGTGCGAAAACCATCTTCAGCTTCCGCCAGTTTTCTTTTGCGAAGAACAACAATGACTGAAGGTCCAGGCGTGACTCCACCTGCTGACATGGACAAGTTTGCGAGCCCACAATGCACGAAAACAGTAGTCTACGATCCAATGCGGGCAGGGATGGAGCTGACCTGCCCACATTGTCGGGATCGGTTTCTGATGCCAAGGAATCAGGGCGACTGATCCAGATTCGAGATAACACCGCAGACACGATGTGCTGGACTCAGGGTCTGTGGTTTATACATAAGTAGCCAGCTCGCTCCGCGAAATGAGCCGGCGTCATCAACAAGCACGCAACTTCCGGGAATTGTTCCTCGCGGAGAAATAACTCCAACGA
>JAQBWV010000078.1 GCA_027624335.1 Planctomycetota bacterium | reverse complement strand
CTCTGCTGCACCGATCCGAATGCGGAACCGACGTCTTCGAGTTCCTGATTAACGCCGTGCGAAACTTCGGCCAGACCGACGACAAGTGACAGAACTCCGATCGTCGCGACGAGGATCAGTTCCGCTGAAATCACAAACCCTGCTTCATCACACCAGAATTGATTCACGAAAGTCTTCATCGTTTGTTCCCCTGTTCTCTCTACTTTGGTTCTCTCGATTTCTTTTCAGGACCGTTTCCATACAAGCAGTGATTCGGAGCTCTCGACACACCGGGCTGCTTATTCTGGAAACACAAGACCGCCGAGTATTTCTCCGTGCCGACGCCAGCACTAAGGATTCAATTCGGCCCGCTCACAGACTCGCTCAACCATCACTCGCTTCAGAAACCACTGCTGAATCGAGGTGAGTGTCGTCCAGCCTGCTGATCCCTGTGTAAAGCAAAGTGAATGCCAGATGCTCCACAGATTGAACAGTCGATTGGCACTCAGGCTGTAACCGTAGACTAGACAACACTTAAGGCGTTCAAGGAAATTCTTCGCAGGTTTGCGCCTGGCTTTGCGGTGTTGCACACAGGCAACATTGCGTGAGGCGTTGATGACTCGCTGTGTTGCGTCAGTACATCATTCGATCATCGGAATCGAAGAAAGCGACCTCGGATAGTGCAGATTGGTACGGAGCAGAAAGGATCTTTCAGAGCGCAATCGTGCCACTGAACCGATCATTGATCATGAAACATGCCTCGAGGGATTGTTGTCGTTGGATTACCAAGTTCGATGCTGTTCGAAATGTGGTTCGCGCAAACAGAAAGCGGCCCGGAGTCCTGGTAGACTCCGGGCCGCTTTCGTTGCGAAAGAACTCTCAACAGTTCTGTGGCCTGGCGAGTGTTGCGCCTCGCCCGGCGATCATGCAGTCTCTCACTCTAACATTCTCGCTCTCATCAAGTCACTCTCGACCAAACAGTCGTCATGCGTGTGGTGTATTACTTCTGGCGAACTCGCGATGAATCCGGGGAATCATTGGGGATCGCATGTGGCTTCTCGCTGACAATGCGCAACCAGACGGCGACGCCGTTCTGAATTCCTTCGACACTGAGATGCGGGCCGAGATCGTCGTCACCGTTGACGAACCCCGTTTGCCAGCGACAGGAAAGCGGAGTATCAAAGAGCGTGGCCACGGCAAGCGCATCGATCGAGAACACCGGCGTCACTGAGTAGCCAGCCAGCCGACCTCCGCCCATCGGGACAGGTTCACCGAAAATTGTGATCTCCCATTCGTCGAAACCCGCTGACTGATTCTTGTAAACGTGGCAGCCGAACTCTCCTTCGACATTCAAGGATGTGATCTGACCTGCTACGGAATCCACAAGCTGACGAACCCATTCTGGTGCATTTATCACGGCGTAACCTCCTGCTTCACTTTGTCAGCGATCCAATTGCCTTTTCCCGCCAGGTAGTCATCGGTCAATCGATTTCAAACCACCGGGCCCAATCTCAAAACATCACAGTGTGACAGTCTTGCACAGTGTGACAGTGTTCTTCGCATCACCAATCAGGACTTAGAGCGAGTTCATGTCAGCCGGAACTTCGTTATGTTCTGTTATTCCGATTGTCATGGTTAAGTCGATGTGACAGACAAATGCGAATCGAATGCCAAAGACATAAGGGCAGGATCTTCCTGTGTTCCCACCAGAGAAATAACGAAGTGTCATGAACTTCCGATTGCGCAGGATGCAACGTTATGCCTGAGCAAACCAGGTAGAGTGATACACTCGTGTTTCAATCTGCCTCTGATTGCAAAATAAAAAACTTCCACGGAAACGGAAGCCCGCAATGAATTCTTTGCGCTGCAGATTGCCGCAACTTTCCCTTCCGTAAGGTGTTCTGAGCGCTTTGCATTTACAGATTGCACGCGTTACCTGACGTTTCGACCCTCACCTCAGCCGCCAGATTCGTCATAACCTGCGCAATCGGACCTCATCACAGAAATCCTCAGTTTAAGTCTGGGCATTCAAATTCGCGTAGCACAGCGCGGCACGGTTGATTCTGTGAAGCGTGCTTTCTTTAATGACGGTCGTCCCTCGTTGCGGAACTGTCCGCGAGGCTCGTATCAAGTCTGGTACAAGAAGTTTTTCGAAAGGAGACCCACATGCGGGTTATCTTTGAAATCGCACGGTTGTTCGCTGTTGTTGCAGTCTTCGGTCTGATGGCCGCTGGTTCCGGTTGCGCAAAGCCAGAGAACGGAGGCGGCTCTCCGTCATCCAGTCTCGGTAGCTCAGAAGCTGGCTCGACCATGGGTGGTGGAGCTGAGATTCCAGACGAAGGCGAAGGCGAAGCTGCACCAGTAGAAGGCGAAGCTGCACCAGTAGAAGGCGATGCTGCTCCTGTAGAAGGCGACGCTGCACCTGCTGAAGCCGAAGCTGCACCTGCCGAAGCCGCTCCTGCCAAAGAAGCCGCACCAGCCGAAGCCGCTCCTGCTAAAGAAGCTGCACCTGCTAAAGAAGCTGAAGCTGCTAAAGAAGCTGAAGCTGCTCCAGAAACCAAGTAAGCTCAAGGGGCTCCCCTGGCTTACCGTAAGTACAGAAAACGCCGTAGCATTGTGCTGCGGCGTTTTTTGTTGCGAATTGCAGATTTGCTGGTACGTGACAGAAGAATCTGCGGATTCAGCATGCGTCCTTACCGCAAGGCGGCGATCGGCTGTCCGGCATAGACGAAGTGCGGGCGACGTTGGCGATCGTAAAGAACGGTGTCCTGAGGCACTCCCAGTGCCTGCAACACCGTCGCCGCATAGTCGTGTGGCGAGACCGGATGCTCAGCCGGATGGGCCGCGTGGGCATCGCTTGCTCCAAAGACTGTCCCTCCGCGAATCCCGCCTCCAGCCAGCAGGCCGCTGTAGCAGTTCGGCCAATGCTCCCGACCAGCGTTCCCCGCAGTGATCGTCGGGCGGCGGCCAAACTCGCCCACCCAGGCAATCACTGTATCCTGCAGCCGACCGCGTTCGTCGAGATCGTCGAGCAGCGCTGAAAGTGCTAGATCGGCAGGCGGAATGAGATCGTTCTTCAGCCGGTTGAAGTTGTTTCCGTGAGTGTCCCAGAAGTTTTTCCCGTCATTGTGCCAGTTGATCGATACCAGTGGGACTCCGTGTTCAACAAGCCGTCTGGCGAGCAGGACACACTGCCCGTGGATATTGCGACCGTATTTTTCTCGAACCGCTGCTGGTTCATGCGAGAGGTCAAAAGCCTGCCGAACTCGGTCTGACGTCAGAAAATCAACTGCCGTTGCCTGATGAGATGTCAGCGTGCGCCCGACAGCTGATTCGGCAAGCACTCGCTGCTGCTGATCGATCGTGCTCAGGAGTTTCTGACGAGCCAGCAACCGCCCGGTCGATGTCCCTTCAGACAATTTCAACGCGGGAACAGACCAGTTGTCAGCGTTGGGGTCACCTGTGAGCAGAAACGGATCGTAAGCGTGCCCCAGCCAGCCACCGTGCTGCCCCGGTGCCTGACCACCGGGAGCGGCCGGGTGATACGCTTTCCATGGCAGCGTCACGAAACCAGGCAGACTGGACTTTGTACTCGCATAATCATCGAACCGGCGTTTCTCGCGGAGATAAGAAAGCACTGAGCCCATGTGCGGCGTGTCGGATTCGTTCGGTGGCTCAGCATCGGAAGGAGCAACTCGCGCAGAGTGACCAGTCAACGTGGCGTGAGCACTCGAAAGGTGAGCCGGATCGTTGTGGGTGAGCGAGCGGATAACGGCGACCTGATCCATCCGCTGACTGAGAAGCTGAAAGTGTTCGCAGATTTGCACGCCCGGCACACAGGTCGACACCGGCTTGAAGTCACCACGAATTTCAGCAGGAGCGTCCGGCTTCATGTCCAGCGTGTCGAGCTGCGACGGTCCTCCCCACATAAAGAGGAAGATACAGGACTTCGCATGAGTTGCTTTCTGAACGGACCCGGCCAGAGCATCGATACTTCCGGAACCGGACATGCCAGTCAATCCTGCGACTCCCGCCTGCAAGACTGTTCTCCGCGCAACACTTCGCACGTGTCGTGGTGCTGAACTGTGTGACTGTCGAAAGCAACTCGGCATGGCGACTTTCAGTGCAATAGCGACGCGTTGATAACTCGCTTCTTCTGGGTTTTTAACCGGATCGTTCGTCTGATGTCACCACGGGATTGCAGATGCTGCAACAGATTTACTGACGGTTGGCTCGCTGCCGCTGTCCGAATCGCGCACGTTGTTTTTCACGAGTCGATTTCGACCGGCGAAAGAGAGTCGCTCCGACCAATTCACTTTTTCGGCCATTCTGGAACCGGCGGCTTCACGAAGAACTCGAACACTTTCGGCTCTTGAACAATCACTTCGAATTGCACAGTTCTGGCATCAGGTTCAGTTTCCATAAAAATGAAGCTGCCCGCAGAGCCAGTATTCCGCCGGTGTGTCCGCACGGTACGTCCCTGGTCGTCAATCACTCGTAAAGTGGTACTGGAATGGGCAAGACTGGACTCCATTGTGAGAAGAACATGAGGTAGCTCGCAATCGACGGAAACAGTGCCTCGTCCATTCTTCTGTTCGTAGCGGACGTCGCAACTTATTCGGTTTTGTCGCTTTTCACCGATTTGTAGCTGACCGTTACTGCTACTGCTTGAGCTGTGCCTTGCGGGAGCGTTCAGCACGTACGCGGTTTTTCCTGGCCCAACCACGGCTCGAATCTGCGCGGTACTCACTGTGTTTGCAGCATCGGTCGTTTTCAGATCGAACTTGCCCGGCTTCGCAAGTTCACGTGGCGCCAGAGTCATGATCTCTGCCGGCTCGAAGTCGGCATTGTCATGTCGAAACGCAGCGACTTCGACACGCCACGCCGGCTCCTTGAAGGACAGATTCGTGTTCCACGAGTTGCCCTCGTTTTCGAAGACATCCTCGAAGCGTGTCATGTGGGCGTACCACTGCCTGCTCACCACGCCGTCAATGCGAGGCTCCAGCACTGCGTCGAACCGGGACGTCTCCACTTCCTGGCCATCTTGTTTCCCCTTATGAATTATTGCGCGAACACTCTGGAGAACGACCTCAAGCTCGCCGTCAGTCCGACTTGCAGGAAGAGTCTCGGGTTTCCATTCGACCGTTGGCTGCGGAGTCGGATTCGGCATCGGCAGGGACGCGACCTTGTCCCCTGCGGCGTTGTAGACGTCGAGTGTGACCGTCGAGGCTGAACGGAACTTCTGCAACGTACTGCTGACAACCTGAATGCCGTTCGCACCTCCATGCGATGAAATCCTCGGAGGGAATGGTCTGTCTCCGGCATTACTTTCATTGCCGTTCGACGAAACGGCAAAGCGGCGGGCGTCAGTGTCTTGAAGTGTCTGTCCCAGCGAGTCTGTCACGGCACAATGCGACCACCAGTCGAAGTCCAGGTATTTGCCATCCCTGGGATGGCGGCGACTGAGCCAGATAACAATGCGATCCTGACCTGTGTGGTGGCTCACTGTCTGTTGACGCCAGGGAGACTCGAACGGATCAAAGTGGTTTCGAAGAATCAGTACATCCAGCGAGTGACTCGTTCCAAACGTGACAGCATTCAATGCGAGTATGGTGCCATCTGGCATGATCGCTTCGGCAAGTACTGGAACGGCTTGAACAGGACTCTGGTCCTCAAGCTGACCGACGATCAGCGCAAATGCCAGGGACGCCGCCAACGAGAGTGTGGCCAGGCCGACAATTAGAATGAACGGCGTCATGTGTTTTTTCATGATTGTCGCTGCTGTTCTCAGGTGTTGCGGCTCGTCAGACCAACTTAGATTCGTCCGCCGGGTTGAGACGTCTACTCTTCCTGCAACGGTTCGGCTGCGGGACCAGCGACGGGCTGAATCCATGCTCGTTCGAACTCATCAACCTCAGATGGATTCGAGTGTTTGCGACTCGACGTAACCCGCGCGCGTACATAAATCTCTTTGCCGGTGAACAAGTAACCTGCAGTCGATCCTTCGTGCGTCGCCAGGACTCGACCAATGTCTTTGCTGTAGCGGCGAGTCGCCCGCATCTCGTCGCCATCCTTCGTCTGAACCGGTTCAGATGTCGCGTCATAGCCGGCTTCCGTTCCGATGAATTCGATGCGGTACTCGACTCCGGGTTCCGCTCGAACTTCGACAGACAATCCCTTGCTGGACGTCGTGACCTTGTCGAGAGTGACTCCGGATGTTGAGTAGAAGTCGCCGCGTTCCATGGCCGGAATGATCGACTCGGGCGCGAGCGCTTCTGCAAGAACCATCACCCAGCCACGACCAGGTTCGCTGACTCGACTCGGAATCTGGTGGTAGTTGTGTCCGTCGTCCGTCGCGAGGCCGTAGACTATCGGCAAACGCAGCTCAGCCAGTCGTTTGGTCAGGATGATATCCCAGACACGTTCGGTCGAGGCATGCTCGGCGTCACCCGAATTGTTGACACCGGGATGCCCGTTGTAGACCTCGAAAAACCTTTCGCCCCGAATTCGCAGCATGTCTTCCGCCGTGACCGCGTATCCAAAATTCGGATGATTCAGATGAATCATCATCGGCTGTCCCGTGCGTTCGCGTTGTGCGGTCAACGCGTCCATATTCCGCTGAATCGCCTCGGCCACACTGTCTCCACCCATCGGTGGAATCAGTTCCTTGACGTTTGTCGCGCACAGGTGAACGGGCAGCTTGCCGAAACGGTCAGTGACTTCTTCTCCCTGAATGAGAAGAAATTTACCTGGCTGTCCGATCCTGGCGTTGACCTCGTTGAAGGTCTTGAGTCGAACTTCCGTCCGACCATCGACCAGACGTTGTTCGACCCAACTCTCCGGAAAACGATCCAACAGTTTTCGTAAGGCGTCTTTGCCAGTTGGTTTCTTTGCCACGTCGACCCAGCGATTCATCGACTGCGCCAGAACGTTGTGATCGGTGAAGCAGAGGAAGTCGTAGTTTCGATCGCGATACCACAGCCCGATCATTTCGAGATAATCGTCGCCATCACTCCACAGCGAATGCGTGTGCAGATTACCTTTGAGCCACTGCCGTTGTCCGTCTTCAGCAAGGACTTCCGCCTGGACGTCGGAAACGGCGACGTCATCCGGGAGTGATCTGAAAAGCAGAACTCCGACAACCATCATGCTCAGGCAGCAAAGCATCCGTCGCAACTGTGACATTTCAATCTCCGTGAGTGAACGACGTTTGTGATTCACGTTGTAAGTACACGAGAAACGGTGACAGAAAGATCAGATCACGGTTTCCGTTGCATCGAGTATGTAGTGCTCGCGGGAGAATCGCCAACGTGGCGACAGTTGCGACATCACATACGTCGCGGACTCGACCTGATGATTTCCAGGTGTGCGATTTGCGTCGGAATAGACTCGCCAATCCGAAGCTCTGTAGTTCAGATCCGTGAAATTCCAATGTCGAGAAACTGTGAAGAGTTCGCCCTGGAATTCATCGCCAGGAGGCGATAGTATCCCGCCGTCCTTCAGGGCTGAGGCGAAGCAGGATGGATTCATCGTTCGAGTCTCTTTGGAATCGACGAGGGTCACGACGGATTTCGACCAGACGTTTCAGTTGAACGACGACTCGGTCAGGAGTATTCCGAGTCAGGACATTGAACACAGCGATTTTTCACGGATGTCCGGGATTGACTGCCCGGCATGGATGCTTCGGTTCGCCGAAGTGGGGCCACCGCAGTCAATGCCTGTGCTCGGCAGGTGTCTGTAACGTTGGACACACGAGGGAACGGATTCCTTCTCTTCGTTTCTGGCGGTTACTGATACTGGTTGCTGTCACCAGGCCGACGACGTCCAGGTCTGTTTCTTCAATCTCCTTTCGAAGCCGGTGCGACGGCGCTGCCTGTGGAATGTCCGTAGTCTTCGGAATTCCAGGCCAGCTAAGCCACGCCAAACTTCTATTCGAATATGGTTCAGCAGAGAGGCTGTCTCATGAGCGCTGTCATTGACGTCCAGGAAACTGAACAGGAATTGATTACAACCGCTCAGCTCGCTCTCAGCAGCTGTAACTGGACGGTCGGAGACTGTGCGGCGAAGTGGACCAGTCGGTACTCACGAGGCAGAACGGACGCCGATTTTGGCGCGCTTGTGGGACTCAGTGGCGACCAGATTTATCAGCGACGCCGTGTGTGGGAATGCTTTGCTGATGTCACCGACAACTATTCCAAACTGAAGTGGTCACACTTCTACGTCGCCCTGACATGGTCCGATTCTGCAGAATGCCTTGGCTGGGCCGACGAAAATCAGGCCACCGTCGCCGAGATGAAAGCCTGGCGACGTATGCAGAACGGCGAGGATCTAACTGTCGAGTCAGAATCCGAACTGGATATTAACTCGTCAGCCGCAGGATTCGGCGAACCGGTTGTGCATCTCACCCCGGAAGGATTCGGCAATTCCGACGGCGGTCGATCAACTTCCGACTCGCTTGATGAAAGTCATGCCAGCGGAAACCGGATTAACGCCGTAGCAGGTGATGCAGATTCGACTAACGGCGAGCAACCATACGCGCCGTTTCGGACCGGGGCCGGCAGCGTGCCATCAGAATCCAGCGAAGGCGCGGTTGATCCAGACGGGCCGGCGATGTTGAATGCTGAACAGGCTTTCAAAAAGATCACGACAGCGATTGAACGCTGCACTCGAATGTTGACCGACGGAATTGTCGGTGGCTTTGCGGATATTCCAGAGAAGGACCGCATTCGATTTTTGACGGCGGTCGAGAACTTCAACGAAAAGACAAACGGACTGAGTTGACGATGAGCACATCCAGGCCACGCCCGTATTCAACCGATGCACCGGGCACTTCCCGGATCAACGTGTGGCTCGTCGTCCTGTTGCTCGGCCTGACCGGCGTGCTGATTTACCGGCAGGCTTTCTGGCATTCATCGCTGCTCAATCCGAGCGCGGATTCTCGAGCGATCACTCCGAGAGGTGATCTGGCTGCCGACGAACTGAGCACGATTGAACTGTTTCAACGGGTCTCGCCGGCAGTGGTGCATGTGACATCTGTCGCCGTATTGCGAAACGTTTTTACGATGGATGTCCGTGAAATGCGAGCCGGCACCGGCAGCGGATTCATCTGGGACACGGACGGCCACATCGTCACCAACCTGCATGTGATTCGTGAGGGTCAGGGTGCCGTCGTCACACTGGCAGATAACTCGAATCACTCCGCTCGACTGGTTGGTTTCGACGCGGCAAATGATCTGGCCGTGCTGAAGATCGATGTGCCGGCTGGCATGCTCATGCCAATTCTGATTGGTGAGTCCAGTAACCTGAAAGTCGGACAGAAGGTGTTTGCGATCGGAAGTCCGTTCGAGTTTGACCACACTCTGACGACCGGCGTTATTGGCGGGTTGAATCGAACTTTCGGTACGGAGTCGGGCACGATCCACAACGCCATCCAGACCGACGCCGCCATTAACCCTGGCAACTCGGGCGGGCCGCTGCTGGACAGCGCCGGACGACTCATCGGCGTCAACACAGCAATTGTCAGCGAGTCAGGAGGCTCGCACGGGATCGGATTCGCGATACCTGTAGATCTGGTCAACGTCGCGGTTCCGGACCTCATTCGAACCGGAACAATCAGTCGCCCGTGGCTGGGAGTCGTGGTTCGCGAAGACTACGCCGATCGACAAACTGGACAGCCAGGAATGCTGGTGCAACAGGTTGTGACCGACGGCCCGGCGGACAAGGCCGGCATCCTCCCGATTCGACGCGGCGAAACTCTGGATACGCTGCCAGGTGACCGAATTGTCGCGATCAATGAAGATCCCATCCACACGGCTCGCGACCTGCTCGATCTGCTGACACGATACCGCGCCGGCGATACGATCACCGTGACGATTCTCCGCGACGGAAAGTCTCAGGACATCCAGGTTTTGCTGGAGGCCATGCCGGAGTGATCCCTGATCACACCCACACCGCCGGGCAACTTCGAACAACGTTGACATTCGGGCGACAGGGAGTAGTATCAACTGCTTCAAGAGGTTCAACTTACGACGCCAAAAATAACTGTGAGCAGGTGCAGTGCTCATGGTTAGTGCGACACAACTGGAAGCCCGCATCTGCCCATCGGGTGACGCACACTATTGAGACCCACGATGACTGAAAAAAGTCCAACGATTGAACGACATGGGGACGTCACCTGCATTCGTCTCGGCATGGAATTCGAAAATCTCGACGAACAATCGCTGGATCTGATTCGGTCGACGATGCTGGAGGCCGCTGGTTCAGCAGACCCACCTCGAGTTCTGGTCGACTTGCAATACACGAAATTTTTCGGATCGTCATTTATCGAAGTGCTGTTCAGAATCTGGAATCGAATCAACGGCATCCCTGGCGGTAAGTTTGGCATCAGCGGCTTGTCAGAATATTGTCTGGAAGTTCTGGAAGTAACGCATCTGGACAAGTTGTGGCATCTGTACCCGACGTTCGATGAAGCGATCAAGGAAATTTCCGATAACTAATCAGTTGCGAATCCTCCTGAAAAATAACGAACGCCCCGGTTGCAAGTCGTAACCGGGGTGTTTTTCTTTGCTATGACTTCCATGCATCGGCATGTGAATCGCTGGCATCTTCTCAACTGTGGCTTCGCATGACAAAATCTGATCGGTCATCAAAGCGACAATTGCCTGCCAGGCCAGATCGGTCTAAAGAGCCCAGCTATTACGACGTCTCTCAGCAATCGACCAGCTGGCGATCAGAAGCCGTTGTCTGGGGACTCATGCTGGCGCGCTGGCTTGTCCCTACCGAAGGAACAGCTGACGGCGACACGCTGTGGCTGACATCGCTCACTCTCGCGGCTGCCGCAGGATTCTGCTGGTGGATGTCGCGAGTTTCATATGAAGGGCTGAGATTAGAGAAACTCGATTTCGCCGTCGGGCTTTTCTGTGGGGTTCACGTTCTGTCAGCTGCCGTTGTCATCCTGACCGAAGGTAACAAACGAGCGGCGACGAACATGCTGTGGGAATGGCTGGGCGTCGCTGTCACATTTTTCGTCATTCGGCAAACGATCACCACGCTTTCGCGAATGCAGTTCCTGCGGACATTTCTGGTGGTATCAACAGCCCTGGCGTGTTACGGCATCTGGCAACCGGCCTTCTGGTATCCGTCCAACCTGCGAGATTACGAGACTCTTCGCGCGGAACTTGACGCCGTTGATTCCTCGTCAGAACTCTCATCGCAGGAACAGATCGCGCGGCGGAGAGAACTGCAGGCACAGTTTTTATCGCAGGGAATCCCCTTGTCCGGCTCTTCCAGGCAGCTCTTCGAAAGGCGACTGCGAGACAGCAGTGAGCCGCTCGGATTCTTTGCGCTGACCAACACGTTCGCTGGTTTCATGACCATGAGTCTCGTGCTGCTTGCGGGAGTTCTTCTGAAGTCGCTTCTGCCGTTTGCATCTGAATGCTCAACCGATCCACCACCTGGAAACGCTGAGATCACAAGTCGGGCAACTATCGTGGCCTTTGGAATCGCGTTCCTGCTGGTGGCCTACTGCCTGTTTCTGACCAAGAGCAGATCCGCGTGGGGCGGCGCCCTGGCCGGACTGACCACTCTTGTCGGTTTATGCGTTTTCAGATCGCAATCGGGCCGTGTGCTGAAGCACGTGTTGCCTGTCGTCGCCATCGGAGCTGTCGCACTGTCGTTGCTGGCGGGAGTGGCGATCTTCACGGGAGCACTCGATATCGAAGTCATCAGTGAAGCTCCGCGCTCGCTGCGTTACCGAATCGAGTACTGGACGTCTACGTGGGACGTCATTCTCGATCATCCGTTACTGGGAACCGGCCCCGGCAACTTTCGCGAATATTACCTCCAGTACAAACTCCCCTGGTCGAGCGAAGAAATCGCAGATCCTCACCAGTTCGTACTGGATGTCACCGCGAATGCCGGCTTTGCCGGTTTGCTGGGACTTGCTGCTCTACTGTTGAGTATGGCCGCGCTGGCCTGGAACGTGTGCAGGCATTTCGCGAGTGGGGCCACATCATTCGGCCATCACCGTAGCGACTTCCCGCCTGAGACAGGGACGTGTCCTCGACGTGTGATCGCGGTGGCGGGAACGGTGACAATCGCTGGCGAGTGGTTGTTCTCGGGCACGTTCTCCGTCCACGTGCTGAGCGTGTGCGCGCTGGCCGCGGGACTGGACATCGTCCTGTCGACTGTTCTGCAGCGATCGGCCGACGCTCGAAAACTCTATGACGACCGACTTGAAATACCGTCACTTTCGGTCGTCGCGGCGATTGTCGCAATCTTCGTGCATCTATCAGCCGCCGGGGGAATCGCCATGCCTGCAGTCATCGTCTCCATCCTTGCGCTGGCGGCGGTCCTGAAAGCAGATGTGGTGTCGCCAGTCATCGAGCCTGGCGCCTCGGAACTGAAGAGGCAGAAAACGCCAGACGCTCGTCAAGTTGATGCGGATCATGATCATCGAAATCGCGGATGGTTGAGTGCGGCTTTGTTCGCTGGTCTGGCAGCACTCGGGTGTACGACGACGGCATTTGTCCCGGTAATCCAGGCGACGTCGCTGCTTCAACTGGCGGATTACGAAGCAGTCAATGGACAACAGACTCGGCGAGTGATCAGCATTTACAAGGCCGCAGCCGAGGCCGACACGCTTTCCCCGGAACCATATTTCCGAATGACTCAGTATTATTTGCACCAGTGGAAGCAGACTCGCGAGCCTGATTTATTTGAACGTTCAATTGAGAGCGCAAAGCAGGCACTCATTCGATCTCCACACAGTCCGCACGCTGCGCACGAACTCGGAAGAGCCTGGCTGGTTCGAGCAATCGAAGCCGCCCCGAAAGACGAGGCGGCCGCGCTGGTAGCCGTTGAAGAACTGCAAATCGCGGTAAATCGGTACCCATCGCATCCAATCTGGAATGCAGAAGTCGCCCAGGCGTTTGCTCTGACAGGCAAGGAAGACAACGCTGCTGACTTCGCCGAACGAGCTCTGAAACTTGATGACGGCAACCGCGCTGCCGGACACGTTGATCGTTATCTTTCTGACGACCTGCTGGCTGTTCTCAAGAATCTCACCAACGTCGCAGAGTAGCTCGACAGCGATCGCGATTAGGCCTGTCGGTGGATTGACGTGCTGCTGATCTTTCTGCCGGGCTCATTACTGGACAACTCTGTTTTCTTCAGCACGGATTCGGATTTCGTCTCGAGATGGCATGTCAGCATGCTGATCTCGAAGAATTGCGAACACGGCTGCCGTGACCAGGTCGGCGGTTGTACCGGGATTTCTCTGACTCCCTTTGGCCCGCAGCCAGCGGTCGAATTCACGAATCCGCAAGCGACCTTCCATCGCCATTGGCCAGCCAGTGCTGAGAACGGAGGCCGCTCGTCGCTTCGACTCGTGGACGTCGATCACGCCGCATTTTCGAGCGATGTCGGTGTCTCCTTCGATAGCGATCAGCTCGATATGCAGGCGAATGATGGCTAGCTCCCAGTCATCCTCGAATCGACCGGAGGCGGTCAGCGTTGTGACAGCACGTTTCAGAACCAGTGAAAAATCGGTGACGTACTGCTGAGCGATAGCATCGCGATCGGCGGCAAGTGACATCACTTCAGTCAGCGTGCCGTCTGGCTCACTGTTCGAAACGTCTCGGTCAGAGGCAGTGCCCAGACCACGGGGGGCTGCCAGTCGAATCGCAGCAAAGACATGCTCAGCATCTTCCCGCGTCAGCTGGTCAAGGATCGAAGTGATGCCCGCAGCCAAAGTGACATCCAGCGGCACTGCCGCCAGAGGGGCGAGCAGAAGAATAATTCCGAGATTCGTGTTGTGCTCACAAACCTGTCGTGTGGCTTTGACGGCTTCGAAGATACTCTTTCCGACTCCTACTTGAGCCGTTCTGGCAAGCACTGGGGCGATGGCTGCGGCAGAAGCAACGAAGTCTTCGTAGGCGAGATGCTCGAACGAGGCGCCGGGATGTACGTTGCCGGGCTTTCGCGATGTGGATTCGAGCAGGCAGGCACGCTCGATGCACTGTTCGATACTGATCGCGGGCACTGGACACCTTGGCCCTGCGTCGGGCGTGGACCGTATGGCGGGTGGTACGAGTACGGCTTCTGAACGACCCTGGCTAGCCGTCACGACCGAATATCATGATGGTGATGTCATCGTTTTGTGGCCGACCGTTGGCGTGTCGGCGAACATCTGCCAACAGAATTTTGCCGAGCTCTTCGGGATCTCGAGGACCTTTTCTGATCAGTTCCCGCATGCGCTCCAGCGTGTAGAGTTCGCCGTCGGGGTTCATCGCTTCGTCGACGCCGTCGGTGAACAGAATCATTGTCTCGCCCGGATCGATGATTCGCTTCTCAACTTCGTACGGGTAACCCTCCATGACCCCGATCGGCAGCCCGATTGAATCTTCCGGGAACTCATCGATAGTACCGTCAGGCTTGAGAACCATCGGCGACATGTGCCCGGCATTCACGAGCGAAATCTCGTTCGTGTTAATGTCGAGCAGTACGAAGTTGTACGTTACGAATCGCCCTTCGGCCGCGTTCGCACACATGTGCTTGTTGATCGCGTTAACCGCTTCGAGCGGGTCGTGAGTAAACTGCAGCGTGCTTTGAACGCAACTCGACATGCGCGACATGATGATTGCACCGGGCACGCCTTTGCCGGAGATGTCTCCGAACGAAAGGACAAACTTGCCGTCACCAAGATCGAAGGCATCGTAGTAATCACCTCCGACGGCCTGGGCAGAATCATAGGAAGCGTAGAACTTCCAGCCAGGCGGTTGCGGCAGCGTCTCCGGAAGCAACGCCTGCTGCACGCCCTGCGCGATATTCATTTCGCCGTCCTGCTTCTGCTTTTCGAGAAACGACTTCATCAGGCGTGCGTTCTCGTAAGTCAGCGCAGCCTGGCCAGCGACTGTCATCAGCAGGTCAAGGTCTTCGCTGGTGAACTGCGTGACCGGGTTCATGGTGTCGATGTTGATGACGCCGATTGGTTCGGTTTCTTTATCGAGCAGCGGGACGCACATCATCGACCGGATGGCAAGATTCGAGATTGATTCGGATGCGTCAAACTGGTCATCATTGGCAGCATCCGCTGAGAGAATGCCCGTCTTTTCCTCCAGGACTTTCTTCAGAATCGTTCGGCTCAAACGAACGGTAGCGTCTTCGCCCTCTCGACGATGCTTGAACGCACGGGGGACCATTTCGCCACCCTTTTCCGGATCTTTCAACAGAACGCAACCGCGGTCTGCGTGCGGAAAGACGCGGAACAGCGTGTCCAGAATGGCCGGCAACATGGCGTCCAGGTTGGTTTCTCCGCAGAGACTGCGAGTGATGTCGATAACGGCCTTCAGCTTCACCTCAGGCTGAACTTCCAGCATGCCGAAGCCGCCGCCGGTGGATGCCAGCGTGCCCATGATTTCGGCTTCGTCATCCTCTTCGTCTGCGAAGTTAACGGTAACGCCAAAGTCATCTCCACCGACTGGAATTCGAACGGGAGCTGGAGCAGGGGCAGGGGCGGATGGTGCCGAGGCGGCAGGACGCGATTCTTCGCATTCAAACCGCAGCAGCATTGGACCGAACTTGATTCGATCCTGATGATTGAGCGGATGCGGCTTTTCCTTTTCCAACTGGGTTCCGTTAACGACGGTACCGTTGCCGCTGCCAAGATCTTCAATGTAGTACTGGCCATCGCGTTTTGTGAATCGCGCATGGCGTCGTGAAATGGTGTTCAACTTGAGCTGAATCGTGCAGTCCGGATGGCGACCAATCACTGACTCTCCGTCTCCAACCGGGTACGGAATCGCCTCGCCTTCCTGAAGTAATACGATGGTTGCCATAAGTTCCGTTCCCGCTTCGACAGTGTGACCAGCGTGTCCGACAGCCGGTCCAACTGGACCGCTAAAAAGTGAGCAGCAGCATTCAGAAAAGCAGTTTCTGGCTCTCAGTCCTGCTTCCGCCTGCAACGCGTGAAACCAGCTCAGGCGTTGAAAATTGTCTCGACGTTTCCTCGAAGATTGAGCTTGCCGAGCGAGATGGCTCGCTCTTCACTCCAGCCACGATCAATAACGAAATCGCTCGCCAGCACTTTCGCCAGAATCCGTCGATACATGGCGAATTTCGGAAGAGCAAACTCAAGTTTATACATGTCGCTGTAGTAGCCAACCTGTTTCGTCTGTGGAACCGCGTGCAGACGACTGCGACAGTCCAGTTCGATGTGCGGCGGAATGTTCGAGTACCACCAGTGACCGTTGGTCACGACATTCGGAAATATCCAGGCATAGCTGACCAGTTCCTGATTGCTTGTTTGAGCGAGCACAGAAACCGGAAACGTCACCTGCGGAAACGAGTTAAACAGCTCTCGATATTGAATCAGGGAAACTCGCGAGTCGTACAGATCCTGCCCCTGGAAGACTCCCGCTTCATAGACTCGACGGTTGACGCCGATCATCAGGTCGAAGGGGAGATGGTACTCGGCACAGAACCCCGCGAGTGTCCAGAAATTGAACTGGCTAAGCAGATTGGATTCGTCTGGCGTCAATTCTCGACCGGACAGGACGCTCGCCAGCACCGCTTCGATTTCAGCATCGGTCACCGCCGCCGGAGAAAACGTCGGTGGAATGGAAATCGCACACGCTTTCGCACCGTTCTTCGTGAAGTGCTCAAAGAGCTGACCAATGGCTGCCCGCAGCGAGGCCGCGTCGCTCACGCTGATGTTCGTTGCCTTTTCCAGCCGCTCACGAGTCTCGGGCTTCGCAAAGTGGAAGACCAGATCGTCGGTTCTCAGGCACGGCACATAGAGCGACGTATCGAAACCGGTCAGCGGATCATCGAAATCGTTGGTCAGGAAGACCTTCTCAAGACCGCTTTGCTGAAGGACCTGCTGCTCCCAGCCGGGTGCGGCCATCTTCGCTTCAGCCGTGTCGTAAAGCGTCTCCCAGTTGTCCTGCGTGACGGCGTCGTCCTCGAAATTGAAGAATTCGCGACACATCTCGACCAGCCAGCTGACCTGCACCGTGTTGTCCAGATCGCCGAGCTTTTCGACCAGTCGACCAACTTTCTCTTTGGGACCGAGCCCGGGTTCTTCAATCTGTTCGCGCGGCAGGCCGGCTGAATGTGCCAGCTCGGTGTAGTAGTGATAACCCATGATGTCAGCGAGCGTGGTCGACGCTGCCGAATGAGGATTTATATGCGTGTGAGGATCAATCAGAACGAGCGAATCAAGTTCTGACTGAATCCTCTGAACAAGCTGACTGGACACGACAACAAACCTTTACGAAAGACCTTAGCCAGCGAAACGCCTGACAGTGAGCGACCGGCACGTAATGATTCTAAGGTGAGCCACACTGTCAAAACTGTCGGCGAGTTCCGGAAACTGTCTTAATTCGCTAACCCGAGGAGTTTGGCGGGTTACCCTGGGTGAATCAAGTATCGCTGAAACGTGACGAGCTCACATGTGGGGTACAGTTGGCAGGTCCAGCTCGCGTGGTATTCTCGGCTCATGAAGAACTTTCTTGAGTGGTATCTTGGCGTCCCGCCGGCTCAGCCTGGACAGGGCACTCAGTGGAGCTGGCTCTACCAGACGCCCTGGCCATCCACGATGCCGCAATGGAGCGTCGTTCTGGTGGCGTTGGCGGGGCTGCTGTATGTCGGGTGGATTTACGGTCGAGACACGCAGTCGACACCCCGCATCTCGCGGTTTGGGCTGGTGACGTTGAGACTTGCTGTGATTGGCATCGTGCTGCTGATTCTGTCTGAAGTGACGCTGATTGTTGATCGCACGGGGCTACCGTTTATCGCAGTGCTCATCGACGATTCGGCCAGTATGGGGCTTGAGGATCAGTACTCCAGTAGTCGGGACCAGGCGGCGGCGATTTCTTTTCTAAAGACGAGCGGCTCAGCGCGCAGGTCGCGTCTGGCGATCGGGCAGGGAATTCTGACAGGCAACGATGGTGAGTTTCTGAAAGAACTGCAGCAGCGGCACCAGCTTCGCGTCTACCGTTTTTCGGAGACGGCCATTCCCGTCGGAGGCGTCGATCCAGAATCCGGCAATCAGATCGACCGACTGGTCACCCTGATTCGAAACCTGGAAGCCACCGGTGACGAAACGCGTCCCGCCGCTGCCATTCGCAAGGTGTTGAATGATTTTCGAGGTTCGCTTCCGACCGCGATCGTGATTGTGTCAGACGGAATATCGAGTGTTGGAGACTCAGGCCGACTCTCAAAGGTCGCCGGTCTTGCGGCACAGCGACTGGTTCCGCTCTACACCGTTGGCATCGGCAGCGCAGAAGCGATGCACGACTTGAATCTGTACGACACACTGGTCGAGGAAGTCGCCTTTGTCGGAGATCCCATTACGTTTACGTCAAAACTGAAAGCGTTCGGTTTCAAAGGGAAGAACGTCGAACTGGTGCTGCGGGAGAAGTCGAGTCGCGCTCTGCTTACTTCGAAACGGCTCACCGCCGCCGACGACGGGCAAACACTGCCGGTCGAGATCACCTGGATCCCGGAAGAGGCCGGAGATTACGAATTCATTCTGGAAGTCACTCCAAAGTCGACCGAAGTTGACTGCACGAACAATTCCGAAATCAGACAGGTCAGCGTGAGGGAAGGTCGCATTCGAGTTCTGCTGATCGACTCCGCTCCGCGCTGGGAATATCGAGAACTGAAAGTGCTGCTGGAACGCGAACGCACCATCGAGCTGCACACGGTGCTGCAGGATGCCGATCTGCAGTATGCCGATCAGGACGCCACCGCTCAGCCACTGCGAGGGCGATTTCCGGTCAGTCGTGATCAGCTCTTCGCCTACGACACGGTGATCTTCGGCGACGTCAATCTGCAATACCTCAGCCCGTCGATTCTCGAAAATCTGCGTGACTTTGTCAGTGAGGCCGGAGGTGGACTCGTCATGATTGCCGGCTCGCAGTTCAACCCGTTGACGTACGGCGGAACTCCGCTCGAAACGCTGCTGCCGGTCGACCTGAAAGATGTCATTGTCCCGCCACTTGAAGAACCAATCGTGACGCCGTTCCAACCGCAACTCACGCTGGAAGGTCAGAAGAGCACTCCGGTTTTCAGATTCGACGAAGACGAAACAAACAGCCTCGCCATCTGGAAGCAGCTTCCCGGTTTCCATTGGATGGTCGCGGCGCCAACGCTCAAACCGGGAGCGGTCGTCTTTGCCGAACACCCCACCAGGATGGGAACCGACCGTCGACTTCCTGTTATCGCGATGCAGCGATTCGGATCCGGCAAAGTGATCTTTCACGCGACCGACGAAACCTGGTCCTGGCGCCGCCGTGTGGGAGACCTCTACTACGGTCGGTACTGGGTGCAGGCGATTCGCTACCTGAGCCGATCGCGGTTGCTGGGGCAGTCGAAGTCGGCCGAGCTCAAGTCGGACCGCCTTGTTTACAACCGAGGAGAAACGGTCACGCTCCGCGTTCGCTTCTTTAACGAAGAGGAAATTCCCCCCGGCGACGATCCGGTCGAAGTCGTCGTCGAGCGACGAGGAGCGGACACACAGACGATCTCGCTGACGAAAGTGCCGCAGGCTCCGAACGCGTTCGAAGGTCAGTTTCGACGACCGGTGGAGGGAACGTATCACGCCTGGGTCGCTCGTCCCGACTTTCGCGAGTCGCCTCCGTCGGCTGACTTCCGGGTCGAGGCCCCCGATCGAGAATTACGAATTCGAAGCCTCGACAACGAGGAACTCGCCAGCGCGGCACGAACGACAGGCGGAAAATACTACCAGGTGGCCGATGCCAACTCGCTGCCGAACGACGTGCCACGAGGCCGTCCCGTGCCAATTCAGTCGGAAGAGCCGATCAGATTATGGGCTCGTTGGGAAGTTCTGTTCCTGTTCACGTTACTGTTGACTTGCGAATGGCTGCTCCGAAAGCGTCTCCGGCTCGTTTGATCCCACTGCGACAGCCCGTGCTGGTGGACTCCGGAAGAATTGAAAAGAATCCTTTCGAAAGACCGTTATGGGCTGTCGCATTCCACTTTTGCAAACCCAACAGTACCCACACGTTTCCGCGAAGGACCCTGAAATCTCACAGCGTCGAATGACCGACTTCCTCACAATCCGTATGACAGTTTCGCGGAAAGTGCGATTCGACATGGATTCCCGGCGTACGGAAATTTCAGGAACGGCAGCACTATTCCTGGCGCATCCTTACCCGAGACTTCTCAGGAATAGCACTCGACTTAACCCGGGTCTACAAATTATGCGTTCATACATCGTTTCCCTACTGACCATCATAATTCTCATTTTCGTTGCACTGACCACAGCAGGCTGCGGAAGCTCCGACGGACTCCCTCGAGTCGCCGTCAGTGGGTCGGTGACGCTCAACGGTAAGGCAGCTCCACATGGAGTCATCCGATTCATGCCGGCAGCAGGCACGGAAGGTCCGGTGGCCAGCACGATGATCGCGAACGGCCAGTACGACATTCCACGGGATCAGGGACCGGTCCCAGGGAATTACGAAGTGCGCGTGCATGCCTTCGAAGACCCCAATGCGGATCACATTGCGTATCCCAAGGTGCGTGTGGAACCCGTTGGCGGCGAAAACACGGCTTCCAAGAATCCATCGGTGGATGTGGGAGGCGGGGAGAACGCCGATTCATCAGCGGCTCCCGGCGACGCGAAGCGAACGTTTAACACCACCATTCCTGAAATGTCCTCGTCCTCGTCCTCGTTCGAGCAGGATTTCGCTCTCTAGATTCCGACTCCTGTATCCTGTGATTCTGTTACAGAGTTGCGACAGAAGTGCCCAGCGGTCGCTCCCCGGAGCACTCTTCCACATCCATCAACGATCAGCGTCATCCGTGCCCCACTTTTCTTTCGTTCGAACGGAAAGCCACGCTGAAACGTCTGCTTCTTAGCGGTTTACCGTTTCAACGGCTCACGCCGCCAGATACTCTGACAATCGTTACCAGCAGAAATTACTGAGGTGCATCATGCGACATCCGAACCGACGAGGTTTCACACTGATCGAACTGCTGGTCGTCATTGCGATCATTGCAATTCTGGTGGCCTTGCTGCTTCCGGCCGTTCAGCAGGCGCGAGCAGCCGCCAGAAGGTCTCAGTGCAAGAACAACATGAAACAGATCGGCATCGCTCTGCACAACTACCATGAAACACTCAATGTCTTCCCGATGGGCAGCCATGTCCGCAGCAGCCTGGCCTGGGGCAGCCTTGTCTATCTGTTGCCATATATTGAACAGGCTCAGGCGTACGAGGCCATCGATTTCGAACAGACCAACTGCTGCACGATGGTCAAGGCATACCAGGCGATGTCACCAGCTTTGCCCGAACCTCAGTCGTTGAAGGTTCCAGCGTATCAGTGCCCTTCAGATCCGAACGCCGGCAGAGAGATGCTGTCCGGCCCGTCGGGACCATCTCCTGTTTCCTATGACTGCGGACGGTTGGTTCCCGGCAGCTACATGGGGCTTTCCGGCGACACTGACAACGGTTGCGGTGGCACAATGAGCGGCAAAGGGATTTTCTACACTCAGAGTAGTACTCGTTTTAGAGACATTACCGATGGTACTTCTCAGACGATCGCTTACGGCGAACGGGGATTGCCCGCAGATCTAGTCTGGGGCTGGGTGAAGTGTGGAGGCCACGAATGCGAACAATACATCAGCCTCGAATTCGGTTTGATTCCCGCTCAAAACGCGAATGCCAATTCAATTAACATTTCGAGCTTCTGGAGCTGGCACGAAGGCGGAGCCCATTTCCTGATGGCCGACGGCTCCGTCCACTTCCTGTCGCTCAGCACCTCGCAAACGATCCTCGAATCCCTCTCCACCCGAGCGGGAGAGGAACTCCCCGGCGACTTCTGAATCAGACAGCCCCCTGCTGCGTTGCCACGTGAAGTTCTGAAGGTGAGCGAGGCTATTTCGCCGACACATTGTAGACGCGAAGCGATTCCTGATCGCGGATGTAGAATTTTCCGCCCGCGACGATCGGGTGTGCCCAGGCTGGTCGACCGTGGCCCTCGATCTTGAACTGACCAGCTTCGTGGTAGCCCTCGGGAGTTGCCTCGGCCAGCGCCACGGTGTGCCCTTCGCCCAGCATGTAAAGCATGCCATCGGCATAGCACAGCGATCCTTTACCGGCACCTCGCGCCTGCCACTTGATGTCACCTGTCGCAAACTCCATGCAGATCAGCGTTCCGCTGCCGCACGAATACATGTAGTCACCCACCTTGACGATGCCGCCGTGGTGACAGGCCATTTTCTTTTCGAAGTAGACTTCTTCGGCCACGTGAATACTGCCGCTGAGGGTAACTTTCGCCAGACCTCCACCTGTTCCGTAGCCGCTGGAAGCGAAGACCAGATTGCCGTCGATGATCGGCGAGCAACAGTTGGCAGTGCCGTTAGCAGGAGCCGTGTAATTCCACAGCGGTTTGCCGTCAGCCAGAGTCACTCCAAAGACACTTTGTCGCGCGAACTGAACGACCTGCTGCACGCCATTGATGTTGGCCAGCGTCGGTGAAGAATAGTGTGCTCCCTCATTGAGTTCGGCACTCTGCCAGGCAACATCGCCGTTCTCCTTATTGAGTGCTACCAGCGTGCCACCCTTTCCACCGGGTGTGACGATCACGAAATCGCCAGCGATCAGTGGTGATTCCGAGTATCCCCAGCCAGGTCTGCCGCCTCCGAAATCAGAACTAAGATTGACGTACCAGAGAGTCTCTCCCGTTTCCACATCGAGGCACACCAGGTCACCGTTGCCACCTTCAGCGTAGAGCCGACTACCATCGACCGTCGGCGTTCCACGCGGTCCGTCTCCCATACCGTTGCGGTAACCACCGATCGCAACGCGAAGCTCCTGGTCGCTCAATACACCGTCGCCGTTGGCCCTGGTCGCCACATAAAAGAGACGCAGTTCCTCGTTCGAAATCGCCCCGTCCTGGCCCGCTTCGAATTTTATCAGGGCCGCTTTGATTTCGTCGGTGGTGAGAATGTCATCTCCGCGATTAGTGTTCGGATCGCGCTCGTCGAATCGTCCAAACTGCCGATCAAGCCAGCTGCCGCGCGACTCCTGACGAGTAATGCTGCCGTCTTCGTCCTTATCGAGCGCCTTCAAGTAGGCGACTGTCCGTTTGCCGGCGAGTGCTTCGGCAACAGCATCTTTGTCAGCACGGTCAATCCGCTGCCATTCGTTCTGCAGAAATCGCCCGGCTTCGTCGTACGACAATGTTCCATCACCATCCTTATCGAGTTCCTTCAGCAGCACTGCGGAACGGCGCGCGGCGATGGCGTCCAGTTCTTCGTCGGCAGGCTTATTGTAATCGTTCCACTTCCAGCCGAACCGGGCGAGGGCTTCGACTTCCGTCACCATGCCGTCATTGTTCGTGTCCAGCCGTTTTATTTCCGACGCCAGCTTTTCCTTCAGCAATGAAACCACCGGAGCGGGCTGAACGGCCCACAGCAATTTGCCGTCTTTCGCGTCAAGGGCGATGACATGCTCAACCCCGTCCAGGTCTCCCTGAGTGAAGACTCGCCCGTCCTTCACGACAAGCGACGAGTAACCGACTCCGACCGAATCCACCTGCCAGGCCAGCTTCGGTCCATTCTCCGGCCACTCTTTCAACAGCCCGGTGTCTGAGCTGATACCATCGCGATTCGGCCCTCGCCACTGCGGCCAGTCGCCCGGTCCAGACGGAACCTGAGCTACTGTTTCAACAGCAGGAAGTGCAGGAAGACTCAACAGGACGATCGCAAAAACGAGACGTTTCATCAGGCAGGACTCCACTGGGAGCTGAGTTAAGGAAAGCGGATTACGGCGTGAGTTGCTTCGCGCAAGTTCGTTGTCGTTCGTTACCACCAGAAAGTCCAGCAACCAGAGAAGGTGAGACCCGACACCGACCAGCACGATCTTGACTTCAAATTCGGCAACGCCAGAATCGTTAAGTTACCAACCTGAGGTTTGCGTAGGATGAACTTCCATTAGTCGACACGTTCGACACGCCCGTGCTGTTTCCCGTCAGGACACGATACAAACATGTCAGATGCAACAATTTCACTGTATGAACGGCTCGGTGGGTATGACGCCATCTCATCTGTCGTCGGCAACCTGCTTCCTCGCTTGATGGCGGATGAGCAACTCGGTCGATTCTGGCAGCATCGGGGTGAGGACGGAATCGCCCGCGAGAAGCAGTTGCTGATCGATTTTCTCGCTCACTGTGCTGGCGGGCCGATGTACTACACGGGCCGTAACATGGCGACGACACATCGCGGCATGCAGATTTCAGAAGCCGATTGGACGCGCTTCATTGGCCACCTGACGGACACTTTGAAACACTTCGATCTTGCCGCCGCTGAGACAAACGACGTGCTGGCGTTTATCGAAAGCACAAAACCAGAAATCGTCGAAGCGTGACACGTTCCCTTACTCGGGACCGGACTCTGAATATGACGCGACGCGTTCCATGTTACATTCGCGAACCTGAAGTGAATCCAGATCCGCCACACGTACGGCAGATTCCAGCCGACATTTCGCAGCACGCACCACACTCGTCCTGGGTGGGAGGGCCGCTCTTCTACGTGGACATGGAGTTCACCTGCATCGATTGCGGTATCGTTGAGTTGTGGTCGGCCGAGGACCAGAAGTGGTGGTACGAAACGGCGAAGGGATACGTGTTTTCGACTGCAGGACGGTGTACCGCGTGTCGAGAAGTACTCAAGTCGCGGCACGGTGGGACACCTCGTAAATCTCACCGTGATCGACCAGAAGATACGGATATGTGATACCGCAGGTTGGCCTGACAATTCCTTTGATTGTCAGGGTGCGGAAGCGCAGGAGGTGATCCCAATGAGGGCGAGCTCGTAGGTTTCAAAGAGCTCCTCTTGTGGCGTTGCCACACATTCAACTCGTCGCGAGTTGTCCGAACCACGCGCGATTTGCTTACGGACTACAACACGGAGCGACGGATCGGCATGGGGAAACATATTGCCTGATATCCTTTTGTTCCTCGATCATTCAGAATTCACTGAACATGAGAGTGGTCGTGGCAATAGCTCGGTGCGAGGCAAGTCCACTATCATTTGCGATTGAGATTTTCGCCAACAATCAGAGGAGATACCGATCATGGATGAAAAGACGTTGTACCAGTACATCAAGCTTGGGATGAACCTGGAATACCTGAATGGCATTGGCACTGTTTCAATTCTGCTCGGCACAAGCATGGTTGCCTTTCCTAACCTGACGATGAATCTGCCCGGTCACCGCTATCCGGTAAAAACCGTCGTCGAGACGCTGCGTTCGCTGTTTGCTCAACTCAAAGATCTGGGCCTGGAGAAGTCACTGGCAACCGCAGAGCCGGCACTGGCGATGTTGCAGGAAATGGAACAACACATGAGTAAGGTGCCACCTGAAAGGCATTTGGATATTAAGCTCCAGGATCGGTTCGCGGACCGCCTGACAGGTATCGCACGGCAGGTCAGCCTGGTGGTGCGTCAGGAAACCAGCAACCGCACTGCAGGTGGCTCGTCTGCCGAATAAGGGAAGGCAATCAGCGGCACGAGAGGCGTGCCACACAACTGACGCCAGCTTATAACGTGACGCTGGCGTTTTCCGATCGAGTCAGGCAGGCCATTTGCCGACCGGGCAATCTTCGTGCGGCAACCAGCCTTTGGCCTCAATAAAGCACCCACACAGCCGGCACTGCGGGCCGACTTTGTGTCCGCACGGCTCGCACTGCGCGACTCGCGCGGCATGAATTTCTTTGGGCACCGTCCGAAATCCCGAGGCAGCAAACTGGGCCATCGATCGTGCCAACGAGCCAGCCATGCCCACCAGGCCTGGCCCGCTCTCGTGGTCAACTGGCGATCTGGAATCTTCCGACATCCGAATTACAAGCCTGAAAACTGGTTATCGAGCGACTAGTGCTTTGTCAGGGTCAAAACTTCGGATTGACCGTAGTGGGATTTGCCAGAATCCCATTGCCCTGCA
>JAQBWV010000400.1 GCA_027624335.1 Planctomycetota bacterium | reverse complement strand
GAAGCGGAATTGTGCGACTCAGAACGTCGGCCTGTCAGCCCCGAAATCCGTCTGGCGGCTGAAAACGCGGGGATTCGACGGAAACAGGCCACGACACGTTCGGAACAAGGCAGCAGGAAATCCCCCCGATCGCCAACAAGACGATGACACGCCCGCGACAAAACCCACGCAATCCGCCGTCGTGACTCGCGAAAATGTCATCGAATTCCACGCTACGGAAATCGGCGATCAATGAATCTGACAAGTAAGCTTCAACCGTCTCGGAGGGAGTTCAGGAGGCGGTGCCGTCGCTCGACGCTGAAGAACGTGCGGCTCCCTCGGAATCAGCCGCCGCCGTTGGCGGTGAATTGGGCTCGTTCTGCGTCGGCTCCTCGATCGGGCTCACTCGGATGCGCACGGCGCGGTCATCACGAACTTCGAGTATCACCGCAACAAAGGGACGGATCTCGATGCGGTCGCCGGGATACAGCACGCGTTCGGCTTTGTGCATCAGCAGACCGGCAAAAGTGTCGGCGTCGACTTCGCCCAGATCGATTTTCAGGACACGGCTGACGTCGTCGATCGGAGTGCTGCCGAGGATCGTCCACGTTTTCGCCCCCTCGGGAATAATGTCGTTCTCTACCACGTCGAACTCGTCATCGACGTCGCCAATGATCTCTTCGAGTACGTTTTCAAGGGTCACCACTCCGATGATCGTTCCATACTCGTCGATCACGAAGGCCATCAACTGGTGCGTTGCCTGAAAGTGTTTCAGCAGTTTGCTGATAGGCATGTTCTCCGGCACCTTCTTCGGCGGACGCATGATGGACTTCAGATCGAAGTCTGAATCCGCCGCAACCCCCACCAGATCCTTCACGTGAACCACACCAATGATGTCATCCAGCGAACCATCGCAGACTGGAAACCGTGTGTGTTTGGTGCGTCTTGCCAGAGCCAGGCACGCTGCCAGCGATTCCTGAGTGTCGAAGAATTCGACTTCGTTTCGCGGCACCATGATGCGGCGGCAGATCATGTCGTCGAACTCGAAGACGGCGTTAATCAGCGAGTGTTCCGCCCGCGTAATGTGTCCGTGATCGCGCGATTCCCGCAGCATGACACGCAGCTCAGCTTCGGAGATCGGCTCGCCGTGTTCACCGGCACTTTCCAGTCCCAGTTGGCACAGCAGCACAGAAGTGGTCCAGTTGAGCATCGCCATCAGTGGGTAGCTGAGAATGAAGAAGAATCTCATCGGTGCCGCACACCACAGCAGCATCACGTCCGGCTTGCGGATGGCAAAAATCTTGGGAGCCTGCTCGCCGACCACAAGGTGCAGCGCCGTGATTGCCGTAAAGGCCATGATGAATGCCAGCATGTGCAGCACCGCCTCTGACTCGACCCCCATGAATCGAAGCACGGGTTCGAGCGGGAGAGCGAATGCCGGCTCGCCGACCCAGCCCAGCGCCAGCGACGCCATGGTGATTCCCAGCTGGCAGGCCGAGAGAGAGGGCTCCAGCCGTTGCGACAGCCACTTGGCCGACTTTGCAAACGGTCGTTTCAGCTCAACCAGTTCGTCCACCTGGCTGCCGCGCACCTTGACGAGCGCGAATTCCGCCGCCACGAAGAAACCGTTCACCACGACCAGGAGCAGAGCGACTGTGATGTCAAGAACAGCAGAGACCCAGGGAGGCATGATTGATTCTTTTGCAGGATGTCATAAGGCGGAGAAAGGAGAAGTTGCGATTAGCACGTCGTCACGATGATGTGGTCACGGCTTCGCGTACCGCGAGGAGCTCTTCATTCAGTTCAATCATGGATCAGTGATTTCTTTCCGATCCCCGGGCCGAATCGCGTTCGACGATGACCGAACGGACAGACCTGTCAGATGCCTCATCAACGGTAAATCGATAACTGCCTTCCACAATGTTATCGCCTTCACGCGGGATGTGCCGCAGGCGGGCGATCAGCAGGCCGGCGACTGTGTGGAACTCGGTCGTCGGCAGGCTCAGCCCCAGCAGGTCGTTGAGTTCCGAAATCGGCAGGCGGGCATCCAGTTGATACGTTTCGTTGTCCGGGTCGAGCTGTCGGTACTGACGGCGTTTGCGAGGCAGGTATTCCTCGAATTCCAGACCGACATCAATGTCGCCCACAACCTCCTCGATAATGTCTTCCATCGTAATGATGCCGACCGCCGATCCGTATTCGTCGACCACGATCGCCAGATGGTCCGTGCGTGCTTTCAGGATCGGCAGGAGTTGGTCGATGGTTTCGTACTGCGTGACGTAGTGTGCGGGCTGCATTAAGTCCTGCAGCTCGCGCTGTGGCAATTCAGGGTCCATCAGGTCCCACGTGGTGATTGTGGCCACGCCGACGACGTTGCTGATGTTGTTGTCGTACACGGGCAGCCGGTTGTAGCCGCGTTTCCGCACGCGGTCGATGACTTCCGGCAGCCCGCGTTTACGATTGATGGCGACGACGTCGGCGATCGGAACCATGGCCTCGCCCACCGTTGTCTCCGCGAACCGAATCGCGCGGCGGATGCGGATGCGGTCAAAGTGGCCGACGTTTGATCCGCGTTCGGCCATTTCGACCACCGACCGGACCTGCTCGCGAGTGATGAATAACCCGTGTCCCGCCGCGCCTGCTCCGGACAGCCGCGCTGCTAACCTCGCGATGCGCGAGAAGATGAAGACGAGCGGCAGCGTTAGAAAATAGAAGACTCGCAGCGGGTATACGACCAGCGGCGCCAGGTCGTCCGACTTCTGCTGATAGACACTTTTGGGAACGACTTCGCCCAGGATCAGAAACACCGGTGTATAGACCACAAACGCCGCGAGGTCACCGTACTGTTCGCCGACCAGTTCGAGCATCAGCAGCGTTCCAATCGTCGACAGCATGATCGTCGACAGATTAGTACCGACCAGCGTCGTGGTCAGCAGTACTTCCGGCGTACGGTACAGCCGCAGGACGAGCTGAGACCCACGGTGCCCGTGATTGGCCCGGTGCGTGAGGTGCATTTTATCGGCGTTGACCAGTGCGATTTCCGATCCTGAAAAGAAACCCTTCAGAATCAGCAGTAGCAGCATGATCAGCAGCATGATCGCAATGTGCATGGGTCAGTCTCCTGTCTTTCCAGTGGCAGCAGACGGTCGATCGGATGATGCATCCTGAGTCGTCATCGCCGGTTCGTTCACCTGCACGTCGCTCGTTGCTGTTCCATCTTCCGTCTCGTCGACATTCAGTAGTGCCTTCTCCTCTTCGCTGGTCACAACGTCGAGTTCCACGGCCCCGTCGGCTACGTCGCTATCCTTGACGACCGACTCGATGGCACGGTCGTCCTCCTCCCCGACAACACGTTCGACGCGGACACGAGAAATGCGGTGCGCGTCCATGTCGAGCACGGTGACGCGAAGGTCGTCGATCAGCACGGTGTCACCGACGTGCGGCAGTCGGTCGATGTGCCGAAAGGCGACACCGCCGATCGTCGTCATCCGCGGGTCTTCAATGCCGAAGTTCGTCAGACTTTCAAAGTCGGTCAACTTCATGTCGCCACGCACTTCGTAGATTTCCTGATCCGTTTCGCTGTGCAGTTCTTCGCCGGCCAGCGGTCCGGCAATCTGGCCAAAGATCGCGTTCAGCACGTCGGTAATCGTGACGAACCCTGCCACGCCGCCGAATTCGTTCAGGACGACCGCTGCCCGGCAGTTGTGGTCCTGAAAGTAGTCGAACATCTCGTCGACCTTCTTCGTCAGCGGCACGACCACCGGCGGATGCACCAGGTCGTCCATTGCCAGGAGCCGCAAGTCCATCTGCTGCGACAGCAGTCGCACGATGTCTTCGGCGTGAATGAAGCCGATCAGGTTGTCGCGGTTGCCGGAGAACACCGGCACGCGTGAATGCCGCCCGGTACGAAACCGTTCAATCGCTTCCGGCACGGGCGTCGTGTCCGCAATGAAGAACATACGCGTGCGCGGCGTCATGATCTCGACCACTTCCGCATCTCCGGCGTCGAGCAGATTGTGAATCAACACCCGTTCGGTCGCGTTGAGCTGTCCTTCTCTGGCGACTTCTTCGACCAGGCTGCGAAATTCGTCGATCTGCAGAATGTTCTCCGCATCCGTGCGTTCGCCGACCAGCATGGTGGTGATGCGATCGGCCACTCCGCGAATCGCCCACCGCAT
>JAQBWV010000077.1 GCA_027624335.1 Planctomycetota bacterium | reverse complement strand
GAATTTGCCGAGTATCTGAAGGGCGAGGGGAGAGCGACTTTCGAGCGAGTCGTCTCGACGATCCTCGACGACCTGAAGCAAGCTGGTGAGTCGCCGCAGGATGCAGGTCGGAAAGCTCGCGATGTAGCACTCGACCACATGAAGAAAGAATTCATGGGTCGTCAGAAGCCGGGATCGGATGTCTGGGATCTCATCCACTGATCAATCAACTCATTCAAGAAGCAGACCGCCCTTTGTTTTTAACAGGTACTTTGTTTGTACTCTTTGGTGTTGAGGCTGTTCGTGAGCTATCTCCCAGTGATCACTGGAAAAGTCCGCCGACACATTGCTGAAAAGGTCACAGCAGGTCCACCTCTTTCACGTGAAACGGTCACGGCAGGTCCACCACTTGAGGCTCAGACAGGTCACGGCAGGTCCACCTCGTAACCGTTTTGTAACTGTGGATAACTCGGAATTTCGAGACGGGTACGATACAAGCTTCAGCGGCTGGGCATTTTGCCCGGCGAGTCGTCACACATGCGAAACGTTTTTTGCCTGAAGACTCGGAGCAATATGCACGAGCGAAGGGCAAGCGTGGCTGACGTCTTTTGAACACGGTGTGACTCCCGGTAAAGCTGGTTGCCAACCAGACTAAGGGGGCGGATTTGACCACCCGCCGCGTCACTGTCCGTAGAGCCGGATGCATCGAGAGGGTGCGTCGTGTCACGGCCTGAGGTAATTGCCGACTGAGTCGGCCGGAGTTCAGGGGATGGACTTCGAAATGAACCAGCTTACCTGAAGCTGAAAGGTAGAGGGGACAAGAGCATGCTGGTAAAGCGGGGGTTGTCAGAAGACGTGTATGGCAAGGCCCTGCAACATTTGAGTGATATGGTTAAAGCTGGATTGCTTGAACCCAAATCTCCAGTGGTGAAACTGCACACCCGTCGGTAGCACGTTTGAACGCCGACGCTGTCAGGAGTCGCGTGATCGTCTCTCGTTCGCGATACCCCCTGACTGACAGGCGATGGACAGTGAGTCCATTCAAGGAGATGAGTTGGGAACCTAAGTCGCTCTGGTACGTTCCTCAGGTACGGAACACGAGATCGCCTAAGGGGCGAGAGCCCTATGGTGACGGAGTCTTCGTAGTAGTCGTGGGAGTCACGCCCCACCAGGGAGAACGGGAGAGCCGTTCACAGGGCGAAGGAAGACAGGTGATGCGATGTTGAACAACTTGTGAGGTACGCACGATGCGGAACGCCGCAGCAATACTCAACATCATACAGAAACGAGGACAACGCGGGCTGCCGCTGGAAGGAGTCTATCGGCTTCTTTACCAACGTGACCTGTATCTTCGAGCCTATGCGAAGCTGTATGCGAACGATGGGGCGATGACACGGGGAACAACGGCGGAAACTGTGGACGGGATGTCAATGCGGAAGATCGACAGAATCATTGAGAAGCTCAAACACGAGCGGTACCAATGGACGCCGGTCCGACGCACGTACATTCCCAAGAAGAACGGAAAGATGCGGCCCCTGGGCATGCCGTGCTGGTCGGACAAACTTCTTCAGGAAGTCATCCGGTCCATCATGGAATCCTATTACGAGCCGCAGTTCAGTGACTGTCCCGCTTACACCATCTCAGATTGGCTGCTGTTGATCAGGTGAAAGAGGTAGGTTGGCTAGTCATTCAGCGTCCTTTGCCAAGAACAAGGAGACGTCGAACCCAGCCTGTTCCACCGCAGCCAAGGGGCTTCATGCCTGCAATGGTCTGCTCCGCGGGATAGCCCAGAGCTGGCAGTCATGAACCAAGCAGGAATGAGAATGGCGAATCAGTCAGATTACTGAATGCACTGCCGTGTCGAAGACCCTGGATTGCCGCCCTGGAGTTAATGTCAGTCGGCACCCGTCTCGTCCACAGACAATCAGTCCAGCAGCAACGTCCTTCAGTCCTGCAAGCAGACCTTGCCATTCCGAGTTGGGCTCAAGAATCGCACGGACCTGATCGGCACTGCATCCACCGATAATCAGGACGACCTTTCTCATCATTCGTCCTAATCCCTCGTCCGTGGCGGCATCCACATGCTCATTGAGTCCAAGGTTTCGTTTGATCGAAACGATACTTGCGAATTCGTCAATCATCGCTTCCGGGGCCTGCTCGATCCGACTTCGATAACGAGCCAGCTGGTCGAGAACTTCGATCGAACCATCACGTCCCGGCCGGAGTCTTGAATCGTGAATGCCTTTCACTTCGGCGAATGCAATGCACTGATTCTCTGGCTCAAAGAAGCAGAGATCGATCTTATCCCATTCTGCTTCTCCCGCATCGGCAAACGCTGACTCCTGATCAATAATGCTCCCGTGGTTTCGTGAAACCACTTTGTCAACGATCTGAGACTCCGGTGTCGAGGACACTGCATCAATCATTCGCTTGTATTCAGCCCAGACATCAGGTTCTCCATTGCCGATTGGAAGCGGAGAGCATTCGCCAGACAGCTGCATGCCCGCTTCTGACATCATGTGATTCACGTAATCAGATCGTCCAAGGCTGCGAATCGGAACGTACTTGTAATGAGTGCTTCCGGTGAGGCCGTTCGGGCCAAGGTTCAGATCCCGAATTAATGCAGATGCCTTGTAGTAGACGGTCACGGCATTGCTGCGAATCTCCGGGTGCAACTCAGAATCCTGTACGATCGACTGCCAGAATTCAGCCTGCACTAAGGATGTTGACAGTTCATTCGAGAATGGACGCGGCATTTGCTCTACTCCGGTTGTCTTGGCTCATTGAATGGGATTAGCGGTCGCTTCACGAATGGCCAAACAACTTGGCCTGTAACGCCCGTAACTGGAGATGGATATCCCTCTGCTGTGACCTCAGTGGGTCAGTTCGAAACTCCGGAAATGGAAGATCGAGGCATGCACGTCTGTCGTTACAGGTGAGGAGGCTCACGCAACAGATGATACTCATAGCCCGTGGACGGAAAGTCGTCCAGCGTTCACGCTCATTAGATGGGCAGAGCCGACGACATTCTGGCACGCTTCGGGCAAAAGGTCCGAGAACTAAGGCAGGCTAAAGGTCTGTCTCAGGAAGCGTTTGCCGCTGAATGTGAGCTGGATCGTACCTACATGGGTGGAATCGAAAGAGGCGAAAGAAATGTTGCCCTTCGCAATATCGAAGTGATCGCCAACTCGCTTGGGATCACTCTTTCAGAACTCTTCGACGAGGTTTGACTACGCGTCACGCGAGGGAAACTGGTTGGCCAAGGCACAAAAATGTCGGTCAGCCAAAAATAATTCACCTCGTCGAAATCGGCTGTAGTCGCACCGTTGGCTCTCTCAGCTGATCTCACCATCCGGTGCCGCTTGCAATATCTATCGATCGCTCAAATCGAGCTTGAAACAGGATTCGCGATCGATATTGTTCTGCCATCGCCATTGAATTCTGAAGCTCCTCAGACGGCGATGTTCTTGACGATCTCAATTTCGATCAGCTCACTCTGAAACGACGACAGGAAGCAGCCACCACAATTAAGGCATCGTGGTTTCGTTTGATCAGAGTAGCTGGACTGACAGTCCTGAGCCCTCGACCGCCGGGTCCCCTACCGAGACGGCAGTGCAACAGACTCTCAATTTTGCATCACTCAGCGTGATGCGAAGGAGAAGTTTGTATGCCTGTAACGATCTCGGACCCGCCTATGTCATCGCTGTCAGATAAGCATCCACCTCAGGGTGTTGATGATGCACTACTCCTCGTTCCTGGAAAAGTAGCGGCACAGCTTGTCAGTGTTTCGCTTCCCACTTGGACTCGAATGGACGCTGCGGGAAAAGTCCCCAGCCCAGTCAGACTTTCCAAAGGCTGCGTGCGGTGGCGAGTCAGCGATTTACGGTTGTGGGTCGACCTGAAATGCCCGCCACGGTCGGAATTTGAGGCGTACCTCAACCGACAGCCCTGCGACTCCACCGACATCGATTTGAGGCAATGAATTCAACCTATAGCCAGCTTCAATTCTGAAGGTTGGCTCGACACATGTTTTAAGGAATATCTTCAATGAGACGAATCTATAAGAAAACACGCACGCACTACGTTCGGCCTGATGGGAAACGTTGCCTCAAGGGCGACGCCGGAGCCCGGAAAAGCACGAAGAAAGAAAAGGTTTGGCGTGGCCGATACAAAGATGCGAGCGGGACGGTTCAGGACGTGCAGTTGAGTCCCAACAAGCAGGCTGCAGAGCAAATGCTCAATGACATACTCAAACGCGTCGAGGAAGAAAAAGCAGGAATCATAAGTCCATTTCGTGAGTCAGCGACTCGACCACTTGAGGAGCATGTCCAGGATTACCAGGACAGTTTGCTCGCGACAGGGAGAACTCAAGGGCATTGCAGGACGATCGCCAGTCGTATTCGACGAATCATTGACGTGTGTAGTTTTAAGAAGATCGTTGATGTCACTTCGAGCCCGATCGAACGATGGCTCGGAGAGCAGAAGAAAGGCAAGATGTCCGATCAGACGGCGAGGCATTACGTGCAGGCAATTAAGCAGTTCACCCGCTGGCTTGTCGCTGATCACCGATTTAGCGAAGACCGTCTGAAGCACCTGCAGATCGATCGTGGGAAGCGAGTCAAGCAAACATTCGAACGTCGAGAGCTGTCGTCGGATGAGCTGACGACGCTTCTCGAATACACCGTCTCAGCCCCAGTGCGGTCTCTGCTTTCGGGTGAAGACCGATGCCTGCTTTATGCGACTGCCGTTGCAACTGCCTTGCGAGCAAGTGAACTGGCTAGTTTGACTCCTGAGAGTTTTAGTCTCGATTCAAGTGAACCGACAGTCACAGTCGCCCCCGAAGACGAAAAAGCACGACGGGGATGCACGGTTGATCTGCCGCACTACTTCGCGACGATTCTTCAGGGATGGCTGGCCAATAAACCTTCGGGCCGGCCATTGTGGCCCGGGAAATGGGCATCCCAGAAGCGAGCCGGCAGGATCCTGAAAGCCGACATGGCGGGATCGAGAAAAGCGTGGCTTGCGGAATGCGACGTGGAGTCCGACGAGTACAGGGTTCGGTCCGGCAGTGACTTTCTTCTCGATTGGATCAGCAACGGCAAAGTTAATTTCAAAGTTGATTTCCATGCCCTGCGGCATACAGGGATTAGCCGACTTAATCGTGCAGGAGTGTCAGCGAAGATTCTGCAGCTTTTCGCACGCCATTCGTCCGTCGAATTGACGCTGGGGCGTTACACGCATGCGAATCAGAAGGACATGGCGATCGCGGTCAACAGCTCTCCCGAAATTACAATTCCGAAGCTACTGCAGCATCGGCAGGCTTCAGTGGTCGCTCACGACAAATCTTTGGGTGCCGCATTGGGTGCCGCGTCTGGTGATCTCAATGGAGATTCGGTGAGGTCGATTGAGGAAAATCGCCCTTTTCCGCGAGCCTCCGCGTAACGGCGGAGGCAAATGAAAAACCCCTGCAAATGCAGGGGTTTGACACTGTTTGCGACCCATTGAGGGCCATTGAAACTAAGCGGAGAGGGGGAGATTCGAACTCCCGGTACCTTGCGGTACGCCGGTTTTCAAGACCGGTGCAATCGGCCACTCTGCCACCTCTCCGGGGTCTCCAATTGCAGCGAGTCGGCATCGTGACGAATTTGAGGGAAACGTCAACTACAACTCTTTGAGGAACGCTATTCGTCGGGGACTGATTTGCCGGCAGTTGAGCATCAGTCTACGATTTTTGAGCGGGCCTGGTCCTTTCCAATATCCATACACGTGGGCTGGAACTCTTCTTTTCTGGAAATGGTCGACTGATGAAACACCTGGCAATCGCAGTGACAGTTGTATGTCTGGCGGTAAGTTACTCCTTCTCAGCAATGCCTCCCGCTAACAGCGATGTGGCACTTGAGGAGTCGTTTAGTGCTACGGAACTGGGTGAAGAGTGGAAGTCCACAACCGGTGAATGGCAAATCGTTGATGGAGTCCTACGAGGTCGCGAGGTTGCTGCGGAAAAGCATTCCGCAGCGACTCGGCGAGTGCTGGCGACTCAGAACGCCGTATACCAACTGCGGTTTCGGTTCGTTGATGACGGGAAGGGATTTCACTTTGGATTTGATCCGGCTGCTGGAGAGTTGAAAAAGAAAGGACACCTCTTCTCTGTCATCGTCGATCCAGCTTCATGGAAGATCCTGAAACATGTCGACAAGGATCGCCGCGAAGAAGATCCGAACGAAACACTCGCTGAACAGAAAACCGAATTCAAAGCTGGAGAGTGGTACTCGCTGCGTGTCACAACCTGGGCCAACCATGTGACTGCGAAAATTGACGGCAAAGCAACACTCAAGGCATCGCACGCGACGTTCGACGTGAAAAAGCCGACGCTTGTCTTCCGCTGTCTGGGCGACGGCGTCGAGATCGACGATATTCACGTCTGGACTCAGCGAAAGTGACGCTATCCAGTTAGACCTGCTCAGTTAGACATAAATGGTCACTTCGTAAAAACCACATCGGTGCTGACCATAGCGTCCTGGGAGTCTGTGACCGAGAGCATCCAGATCGTCGCTGCGTTCGGAAACGGTGCCGATATGGTATGCCCCTTGATGATCGCGACCGTGCTTTGCCAGCGGCGGTCGACGAGCGGGCCTGTGTCTGTCGTGTAGTGCAGTTGTGCCGCATTCAATGCCAACTGCGATTTTACGGCGACAGTTGCAAGTCCGTCAGCGACTTGAGCTGTGCCCAGCTCAGGTAACGGATCGCCACCGAGTAGATGGTGATCAACGAAACGACCAATTTCTTTCGGCTCCCAGCCCGGAGCATGGCCGTGTCGCATGTTGACCTCGATACGAATCTGCTTCGGCCCTTTTACCAGACCATAGCTGCGCGAGTAACTGATGAGCGGATAGTGCTTGTCGTTGGTTCCGTTGATAAAGAGCACCGGGACCTGGCACTGCGGCAGCCAGGCAGAGGGATCGTACATGCGAATCCACTCGCGACGCCGTTCAGGTTCAAGTTTATCGATCATAGGACGCTGCACGGACTCACCGTCGTAAAGAAAACCACAGCCGTAAACCGGCACCGCTGCTTTGAAGCGATGATCGACCGAAGCAACCAGGCACGTCATGTAGCCTCCCCAGCTAATCCCGGTCACCGCCGTGCGTTCGGCGTCGACTTCCTTGAAACTGCGGATCAGCGAGTGAGCACGAATGACGGCAGGCACAGCGTGAAACTGCCAGTCGTCAGTCAAATCTCCACCAACATTCGTAAATTTTTCGACATGGCCATGCTCCGGTCCGCCGCGTTCGAGTCGCGTGCGTTCATCTGAGCGGCTCCTGACGACGACCAGCTCACCGGTTGCCTGATCAAACTTCGGCACCGGAGGCCTGCGGCCTGACAGGTCCATGGCGATGGCCGCGTACCCTCGCTTCGCCCACAGCCATGCCCACTCGTCAAAGGCTGTTCCGCCACCACCGTGAATCAATACAACCGCAGGTAGATTCTTATCTTTAGAATAATCACCGCTGATCGAACCAGGAGTCGCGTAGAACGCGAAGACGTCCGAAATTCGCCCCTGGAACTGCTCGTTTTCATACGTCAGCGATCGAACAGGACTCGACTCGTCGAGCCACTTCATCTTTGGCGCCATCAGCAACCTGTCCAGAGACCAGGGATCGGCGGCCGAGCAGGAATCGTGCAGATTCACCGAACCGACGAGAATGAATCCACACAGGCAAATAATCAGTCGCAGCATGAGTCGTACCTTCGAATGCGAAGAGGGAAGCAAACGGGTATCCTGGCCGTTCAGGAGAGTCCCTTCCAGGCAGCAGCGGAAAGCTCAACAAACGACATGGCAACCACTGATCGAGATCGATGGAACGCGAAATACGCTCAACGCACGCCAGAACCAGTGATTGTCCCGGACGAGTGGCTGATCGAATCGTGTGAGATGATCGCGAAGTCGGAAAACAGGCCACGAAGCAGTCAACGAGCCTGCGACATCGCCTGCGGGCTGGGGCACAACTCGCTCTGGCTGGCACGACAGGGTTGGAAGGTGGATGGTGTCGACATCGCCGCTGAAGGATTGAAACTTGCCAGGCAGTCAGCATCGTACGGTATTGCGGAGGTCAACTGGCTCGAAGCCGATCTCGACGAGTGGCTACCAACTTCAGATTACTACGATCTGGCGATCGTCTTTCGATTTCTTGATCGAGTGACCATTCCGCAAATCATCAACACGGGATTACGCCGAGGAGGCTGGCTGGTCTACGAAACATTTGCTGCCGGCCAGTTGAGCCGCTCAGACAGTCACATCAGAAACCCCGCTTTTGCACTTGCACCAGGCGAGTTACCGAAACTCTTTCCGGATTTCGACGTGATCAGTTTCCGAGAAGAAACGCTCGAAGATCGCACCGTTCAGCGATTGCTTGCGAGGCGGCGATAACGTCGCCATTCCATTACGATCAACCCCTGCGAACGCCAGCTGATCGCTGGTTCTGAGACTGCCAGGAACACTCGTATGCGAATCTGGGTTGATGCCGATGCCTGCCCCGGCGAAATAAAAGAACTGCTGTTTCGAGCGGCGGATCGGACAAAGAATCGAGTTACGCTCGTTGCCAACCAGCCAATGAGAACTCCCTTTTCGGAATTCATCGACAGCATCCGTGTCGGTGCGGGTCCAGATGTCGCTGATCAGCGGATTGTCGAACTGGTTGAGCCTGGCGATCTCGTCATTACCGCAGACATCCCACTGGCGGCTCACGTGGTCGACAAAGGGGGTGAGGCCCTGGACCCTCGTGGGGAACTCTATACGAGCACAAACATCGGCGGTCGACTGGCTGCTCGCAACCTGCTTGACGAACTGCGTGGCAGCGGTGAAATCACCGGAGGTCCGTCCAACTTCAGTCCGAAGGATAAGCAGGCATTTGCCAATCAACTCGACCGATGGTTGACTGCTGCAAAGCGACGCTGAATTGAAACCGGGATTGTTTCTCGACACGCTCGTCTGGCGGTCAGTATTCGGCATGGAAGTTGTGGCAGGTGATGTGCCATGCTGCCGGCAGGCTCAACTTAGTACTACTTTTACCACATGCCGGTAAACATTGGTCAGGCGGCGTTCCAGGCCGTTGTGGTAAAACGAGAGGCGTTCGTGGTCGAGGCCCATCAAATGCAGGAGCCTGGCGTTGAAGTCGTAAACCGTCGTTTTATCCACGGCGGCTTTGAAGCCGAATTCGTCGCTCTCGCCGTAACTGAAACCGTGTTTCACCCCAGCACCAGTCATGAAGCAAGTGAACGCTCCAGGGCATTGAATTCCCGGAACGGTTCGGCAATGTTTCCGGAAGGGCCTTCAAACGTGACGGCGGGCAGTCCTGGCGGTTTCTGCCCGTGTAACTTCGTGAGTGCCGGCTTGTAATCGAACATGTCGACCTGGCTGACTGCTCCAGGACAGTAGATGACCAGTACCTGCTTCGTCGGGACCTGAAAATGTGATTTCCATGCGGCGTATGGATTGTTGGGATCTACATCGGGGCGAATGGAAGTCTTACCACCGGCAGTCCTCGGCGAAGTGAATCCGGTGACGTACGAACGACTCACCGTGCGGTGACTGTTACACGCGGTATTCGACCGGTGATCAGATGAAAGCGTGTTCGGCGAGAGCAAAGAGGAACTGGGGCCGGTCCACTGGGAAGTGCAGTGCCGTCGTCGGCGGTTCGACGACGGGTTGGAACAGCAGTCCTATCACCAATCGCGGAACGAGCTGGCCCGAGTAACTCACCGGAAGTCGCGAAGTTGGAAGCCCTGGGAATCGACGTCTCGGGCATCAAATCCTGCGTCCATCCGAGACAACCGACGTCACGCACCCCAATCACAACATACGACTTACGACAACGCCGCGAAGAGAAGTGGCGCTGTCCAATTAGCTGGTCGGAGAGGTCCTCGAACGATGGATAGGCAAAGAAGAAGCCAACTGATTCAATACCTTTCTTCGGGGCACGGAAGCCACCGAAAGTGAACCTGAACCCACGCCGAGCGTGAAGACCCAGGATAAGCGAGTAAACATGGCATACAGCGAAGAACATGCTCAGATCTTCCGCGACGCTCTGTCCGACGTTCCGGGAATCACAGAGAAGAAGATGTTTGGCGGCCTGTGTTTCCTGCTCAACGGCAACATGCTGTGCGGTGTTCACAAGGGCGGAGGCATGGCGCGAGTCGGTAAGGACAACGAAGCCGCTGCTCTGGAATGCGACGGCGTCGATCCGCTTTCGTTCACGGGTCGTCCGATGGGAGGAATGGTCGACATCAGTGAGGCCTCGATTACCCATGACGGAATTCGCGACGCTGTGCTGACCTTGGCGAAAGAGTTTGTGGGCGCTCTCCCAGCGAAGTAAATCGTCGAGTCAGTCCGAACTGTGGTAGACATTCGAGCATTCGACGTCCGGCAGCGATCTTCCAGGACGCAACGACTGACTTCTCCGGACATTCCCTCCGTGGCCGAGTCAGCTGCCTCCCTTCGGCTTGATAATGCCGGCGGTACGAAGGAATTCAAGACGAATACCTCCGGGTGTCACTCCAGCTGTGACCTACCGTTAAGAATCTGTCTTACCGTGCATGGCTCACCTTCTGCGCCGTGTCGCGAGACATGAACCATCGCAGGATACAGTCATGCTTATCGCCGAACATCTCACGAATGTCGAATCACGCATTACCAACCGCAGCGTGACAATCGAAATCCCCAGCGAATTCGAGTGGATCACGCGCACTGTGTCGTACCTGCAGGACCAGGCCAGTCAGCTCTCGTGGGGCGAATCGATCAACAGCAGTCGCATCATGGTGCCTCTGCACGAGGCTTTGACGAACGCCATTGTGCATGGAAACCTGGAGGTGTCGTCCGACTTGAAGGAACACGCTGACGCCGACCGGTTCTCAGAAGCGCTGGCGATTCGATCATCGCAGCGCGAATATGCGTCGCGAATGGTGCAGATCGTCGTGGACTACAACGAGCATTGCATCGCGTGGTCGATCACCGACGAAGGGAAGGGCTTTGACGTGCCTCGCGTGCTGGCGAAGGCCGCTTCGGAAGAACCATCTCTGCTGCTGAGCGGTCGAGGAGTGATGATGATGAAGGCGTTCATGGACGATGTCTGCTACGACCAGGGAGGTCGCCGAGTCAGAATGACGCTTCGAAATCCCAATGCCGCACCAAACGGGCTGAGGGCGAACGACTGGAACGACCTGCAGCAGACGTTCGGACCGATCGACGCTTCCTTCGATGTTGACGTCGATGAAGTTCAGAGAACGGGTAAAGTTTCGAATCGATTCGCTGCACATCAAGTTGAACTGCACGCATTCCTTGATCCGCTGCTGGCATCGATGTCAGGGGGCGATGTCAGTGATGACGACAAGCGGGAACACACACGACATGCCTTTACTGGGCAGTTTTTCACGGAGGAAACAGGAGTTCCTCGACGACCGGCGTATGCCAGAAATATCTCACGTGGAGGGCTCTGCTTTCTGTGCAAGGCGCCTTTTGAGTCGCGGCTCATCACGGTTTATCTGGTTTTGAACGGCGATCAGGTACGCATCGAAAGCGAAGTCGTCCGCTGCACCGAACTGATTCCCAACGTCTACGACGTCGGAGTGCGGTTCCTGAGAAGCGCCGAGTGAGGCGTCCGCCGCAGCAGCAGTACTCGAACACGTGCTGCAGTCCTCGGACCGCGACATGATTCTCCTGGGTGAGTGTTACCCGCTCATCGCCGACCATGTCGCGTACGGTCTCGACTGGCTCGAGCTGGGACACATGACGCGCGGGAACAGAACGTCACCCGGACAGGAGCTGAAGATCGATCTCAGTGGAGCCCGTTCGTGGCCGCGCGAGCAGGTAGCGACGGCTCGTTCGCGACTGATCTGCGGATTGCCTATCCTGTGTCGAATCCGTGACGCGGCTGACTTGCTCGCAGTTCGGTGATAAAGCCTCAACACAATGCCTGATCGCGATAAACGATAAATGAGTGTTCAACTACCCGAACCACTGGATGTCATCGCCGTTGGGGCACATCCGGATGATGTTGAGATCGCCATCGGCGGAACGCTGGCGATGCTGGTTCGACAGGGCTATCGAGTCGGCATTGTCGATCTGACTGATGGTGAGCCGACTCCAGGCAGCCCCGGTCCTGAAGTCCGACTGACTGAGGCTCAGAAGGCGGCGGAGATTCTGGGCGTGCATGTTCGCGAAACGCTCGACCTCCCAAATAGACGGCTCTTCGACTGCTTCGAAGCTAGAGTAGAGCTGGGAAAAGTATTTCGACGATACCGCCCCAGGATCGTGCTGGGAATTGCCGGCAAGACGCCGATGGCTTCTCCAGACCATTGGCAGGCGGCACAGATTACGGATGCTGGCGTGTTTTATTCGCGGCTCACCAAGTGGGATGATGATTTCGATGGATTGCCGGTTCATACGGTGTCGAAGCAACTCTGGTATCCGTTAGGATTTCGATCGCTGGACATCCCCCCGGGGTCTGGTCACTTTGTCGTAGATATTTCTGACACGTTCGACGTAAAATTGGCTGCAATCAGAGCTTATGAAACACAGTTTCCTCCTCATAAACAGCAGGTCTTCAGGCTGGTTGAGGGGCAAAATCGGCTGTTCGGGACGAGCGCTGGCTTCGAAGCGGGTGAGATGTTGATCTGCTCGACGACTCTCGGGGTCACTGATCTGGTCAAGGCCGTTCTTCCGTAGTTGAAACACGAAAGCCGGTAATTGACGGGAAGTAAAATCGAACGGGCAGGCGTCGTCTGAAACGTAGTTTGCCACTCGGTTTCAAATCTTCGAGAATCACAGAAATTCCGCAGGCTGACTAAATATGCTGAATCTGAAATTCGGTTCCCTGAGTGTTACAGGCAACTATCGCGACAACAATGAGGACGCATGTGTTGTCGACGAGTTGGGACGGTTCTTCATCGTTGCCGACGGAATGGGTGGTCAGGCTGCTGGTGAAAAAGCCAGTGAACTCGCGACGGAGATCGTGCCGCGAAAGCTGGACCAGCTGGTTGATTTCTCTTCCGACGTTGGTGACGTGCTGACGAAGAAGATCGACGAAGCCGTCGGCGAAGCGAATTCTGAGATTCTCGCACTCAACGAGTTGAACCCGAGCTACCACAACATGGGGACGACGATTGTTTTTGTTGTCGTTTCGGCCGGGAAGTTTTACGTCGGAGGAATCGGCGACAGTCGCGTCTATTGTCTGCGCGACGGTGAACTGAAGCAGTTGACGACAGACCACTCGCTGACTCGAGCGCTTGTCGAAGCAGGAACGATTTCCGAGGAAGAAGCGGCGACGCATCGGTACCGGAATGTTCTATATCGGTATCTCGGTTCCAAGGAAGGCGGCACCGGCACCGAATCTAAAGAGCACTCTCCTCAATCTGGGGATCGTTATCTGATCTGCTCAGACGGAGTGACAGACGGTATCAAGGATCCGGAAATTCAGACCGTACTTGCGGCGAACGATGATCCGCAGACGTGTGCCGAGGCGATGGTTCAGGCAGCTCTGGACGGTGGCTCGAAAGACAACGTCACCAGCGTGATTGTTTACGTCGAGTAACTGAGTGATCTTCAGATTGTCCGGACACTTTCGTTTGGCCTTGGTTTCTGCCTGGTCGGACATAACGAGTCGCACGGTGCTCGCGAGTCGCTGTTGCCGTCGTGGCTGGACAGGAACTGTCACCACGATGCCCAAACTCCACGAAGTGTTTCATTCGGCGCGGCATGCCGATGAGCAGAAGTCGGAATCTCTCCTGGACGAAGATGCGTTTCCAGACCGTGAACCGTGGTTTTTCGCTGGCATCCGGTTGTAGAATCAGGAAGTTCTGGCAAGCTGCCACGATTACGTCGAGTCTGCGGTCGACGCTCACTCGGTGTCAATTCGCAGGGTTGCCGGTTCGCTGGAACGAGAAACAACGTGACACGCCGGGCAAATACGATCAGCAAACGTGCTGTTAGTGATTCCCGACGGTGCCATATCCGGGACATCGTTGACTGTGCGTTCGCTTGCAGGAAATGCACAGCGCGAGTTGGCTCAATTCACCAGGCTCAGGGACTGACACATGAATCGATCGCGGATTTCCATTATTGGCGGCTATGCCGCAGTGCTCGTTCTGGTTGGAGGTGCTGGTTCTTCAGTACTCGCGCAGACAACTGCCCCTCAGCCTGACTTCCCGCCTCATACCCAGGTTCTGGCGGAATACACAAAGGTTGTGTCGACTGCGGACGGAAGCAAGTCGCTCTATACGCTCTATAAGCACAAGAAGGAGCAGAAACTTCTGGCTGAGTTGCCAGCAGCGTTCCCTTCACAGAAGTTCTTTCTGGCTTTGACGGTAGCGGCTGGAGACGAGTTTGCAGGGTTGCAGCAGGGCGATCTGTATTTCTACTGGCGCCGTTACGGCAAACGACTGGCGATGATCCAGCCGAACGTTGATCATCGCTCAACGGGTGATAACGAATCGAAAGCCTCAGTCTCTCGATTGTTCACCGATCGGGTAATTATGGACACTCCGATCCTGACTATCGGCCCGTCTGGCGGACCGGTCATCGATCTGAACTATCTGTTCGTCTCTCAGTCATCCAGCTTTTTTGGAAGCAGCGGACGGATCAGTAATCCTTCTCTGATAACGATCACAACTGCAAAGGCCTTTCCTGAGAACATCGAAGTCGCCATTGAAGGCCCGACGTCCGGAAGCTTCAGCCTGTTTGGTGGAAGCACTCCGACTGGCCAGCTCAAGACGCTGCATTACTCGCTGAGTCTGATCGCACCATCCGCTGGCTACAAGCCGCGCGTGGCTGACGCACGGATTGGCTATTTCACAACGGCTTACACCGACCTGGGCAAGTACAAGGACACGGAAACGCGAGTTCGATACATCAACCGCTGGCACCTCACGAAACGCGACTCGTCACTTGCGCTCAGCCCGCCAGTCAAACCAATTCGCTTCATCCTCGAACATACAGTTCCGGTTCGTTACCGCCGCTGGGTCGCTGAGGGAGTTACACACTGGAACAAGGCTTACGAGAAGATCGGTTTTCTCAATGCCATCGAGGTGGATTTTCAGGACGCTCAGACTGGACGAAACATGGATCTTGATCCTGAAGACGTCCGGTACAACTTCATTCGCTGGCTGAACAACGACATCGGCACGGCCATCGGTCCGAGCCGAGTCAATCCGCTGACCGGCGAAATCCTCGATGCCGACATCATTCTGACTGACGGATGGATTCGTCACTACTTCGGGCAATTCAGCGAATTGCTTCCCGCCGTCGCGATGGAAGGATTTAACGCGGAAACACTTGCGTGGCTGGCTGATCATCCGAAATGGGATCCGCGAGTCCGACTGGCCAACCCGAGTCGACGTGATGAGATCACTCGTACGATCCAGCGAGAATCATTCCAGTCGCTGGCTGGACACCCGGCCGGAAAAGTTGATGCAACGATGATTGGCGACAACCAGTACGACGGGCTGATTGGTCGGACCAGCCAGGTCAACGGTTTGTGCATGGCCACTCAGGGCAAGTCGATCGACCTGGCTCTGATGCAAATGCACCTCGCATTGCTTGATGACGACGACGCTGAGAAGAAAAAGAAGAATAAGGACAAGGACGACGAGGAGAAAGTGAAGAAGGACGGCGACAAGAAAGATGATAAAGATGATGACGACGACAAAAAGGGCAGCGACAAGCAGGAAGATGACAAGGACGGTGACAAGAAGGATGACGAGAAAAAGGAAGAAGAGAAGAAGCCTGTCGCAAAGAAAGTCCCTCTGCTGGACGGTATGCCGGAAGACTTCATCGGTCCGCTGTTGTCGGAACTTGTTGCTCACGAAGTCGGTCACACGCTCGGTTTGCGGCACAACTTCAAGGCCAGCAGCATCTACACACTTGACGAGATGAACAGTGACAAAATCAAAGGTAAGAAACCGTTGACGGGATCAGTGATGGATTACATCCCGATCAACCTCCGAGCGGACGGTAAGCCTCAAGGTGATTACACGATGATCGGAATTGGCCCGTACGACGAGTGGGCTATCGAGTACGGATACACTCTGGAAAGTGACCTGAAGCCGATACTTGCACGAGTCAATGAACCAGAACTCGTCTACGGCACGGACGAAGAAACCGGTGGCCCCGATCCACGAGCACGTCGTTACGACTTCACGAAGGAACCGCTGGATTACGCGCACAACCAGATGGAACTTGTTCGTAAGCACCGTGCGCGACTGGTGGAGAGCTTTGTCAAAGACGGAGAAAGCTGGGCACGCGCCCGTTACGGCTACGAACTGTCACTGGCTCTGCAGACTCGATCAGTCAGCATGATGGCGAACTGGCTCGGTGGTGCGTTCACATCGCGAGCACTCAAGGGCGATAAGGATTCGGGGAATCCCGTCGATGTTGTGTCCGTGGCACAGCAGAAGGCGGCACTGAAATTTGTCATCGAGAATGCGTTTTTTGACGACGCGTACGGGCTCAATCCGAAACTGCTGGCCCATCTGTCGGTCGATAAATGGCTGGACGGAAACTCGTTCAGCGCTTTCTCCAGCGAAGCCACATACCCGATCCATGACACGATCATGGGGATTCAGGCATCGACGCTGACGATGATCATGAATTCGACGACTCTCCGCCGAATCTATGACAATGAACTGAGATTGGCTGCAGATCAGGACGCACTCACACTGCCTGAGGTTCTGACTTCGTTGACCGACGCCATCTGGCAGGAATTTGAGAAAGTACCAGATAAGCAATACACCGCGCGGGTCCCTCTTGTCTCAAGTCTGCGGCGAAACCTTCAGCAGGAGCATCTGGAACGGCTGGTTGATTTGAGTGTGCCAGGAACTGTCCGCACAGAAGCGTACAAACCGATCGCCAATCTGGCGTCGTTCGAACTGGATCGGATCCTTACGAGGATTCGTGGCGTGCTGGAAAAGGGCGGTGACAAGATCGATCCGTATACTCGAACCCATCTGACCGATCTTATAGAGCGCGTCGAAAAAAGACGGGACGCTCAGTTCATTTATAATGCGAACGACATTAAAGGCGGCTCGTCCGGTGGCATCTTCTTTCAGGAAGAGCAGAGAAAATCAGAAACGGGAGCGGCACAGCGTCGCTGATCCGGCTCTGGAGAATACTGAGTTCTGCTGATTCGACCCCGTCCGTTGCTGAGCATCGGACGGGGTTTTTCCGTTGTATAACCTTCACAATCCCAATTGCCGATTACGTCAATCGTCGCCTGCAAGTATCAACTACTCCCGATGCGACGTTGCCACAGTGCTGGCGTTGCACAACAATGAACCCTTGAGTTGAACGCGATTTCAGCCGACTCTGACCCCGAGGTTAACGATGACAGAGCAGCAGCCGATTCAGCAGCCGTCCCGTCGGCTTCATCGCCGAACGATGCTCCAGGCAGGTTCGATCGGGTTACTCGGGCCGTCATTGACACAACTGGCAACCGCTGGAGCTAACGCGGCGAAGGCAAAATCGGTTTTGTTCGTCTTTCTGACCGGAGGACTGTCGCATCAGGACAGCTTCGACATGAAACCGAATGCTCCCGTGGATGTACGTGGAGAATTTTCACCGGTCTCAACGGCGACCTCTGGACTGCAAATCTGCGAGCATCTTCCGCAACTCGCTCAACGCACAAACGACTACGCCCTGGTTCGATCTGTCGCGACAGAAAGCAGTGGGCACGAAATCGCTTGTCACATGCTGTTGACCGGACGTTTGGACCTGCCGCCGGGATTCAACACGCGAGACTCGCCAAGCCCTAATGAGTGGCCGTCGATTCCTGCGCAAGTCACTTACGCACTGCGGAACAACACAGGACTGCCGCCGTCTGTCGTTCTGCCACAGCCAAGCGTCAATGAAGCCGCTCGTTTTCGTCCGGGTCAGTACGCGGGACGACTGGGCAGCAGATGGGAAGCGTGGCACGTAGACATCGCCGCCAAATGCTCGCTCGGAAACGGTGCGTGCCCGAACTGCTTTCGGTTCGACGACGACCATTTCGAACATGTCTCGCCGTCCGTATTCGATACTCCCATGCTGACGCTTCCCGAGGGTGGTCGACTTCGGCTCAACGATCGAGTCGGTCTTCTTTCGACAATCGAAAAACAGCAACGAAGCCTCGAACGTGACAGGGAAGTTTCACGACTCGATTTGAGCCGTCAGCAGGCGATCTCAGTGCTCGCCGATCCGGAAACACGACACGCCTTCGATGTTGAGAATGCGGACCCGAAATTGATCAACCGGTACGGCCACAACAAGTTCGGCCTGTCACTGCTCATGGGCAAACGATTGATCGAAGCCGGTGTGAATCTCGTGCAGGTCAACCTTGGCAAGAATTCGACCTGGGATACTCACCGGCGCAATTTTATCAATCTCAAGCGGAACCTGTTTCCGTATTTCGATCAGGGAATTTCGGCATTGCTGGACGATCTGAAAGAGAGTGGACTGCTGGACGAAACGCTGGTGATCGTGACGGGCGAGTTCGGTCGCACACCGAAGATCAACAAGGACGCCGGTCGCGATCATTGGGGGCCGGTGATGACCTCAATGTTTGCCGGCGGAGGCGTTAAAGGAGGCAACGTCATCGGAGCCAGTGACGCACTTGCCGCGTATCCGGTCGATGGCAAAGTCACCGTTGAGAACATTGCGGGGACGATGTTCTCAGCACTCGGCATTCCTCGTCACACCGAATGGCACGATATCGACGGTCGCCCCTACAGCATGTACCGCGCTGAGTCGATCCGCGAACTGTTCTGACCACTCTGCAGTCAATCGTTCTGCTTCTTCTCGCGATCTATGCAGCGAACAAAGGCGACCACGAAATACACGTAGTCTGAATCATGTTTCCGTGGTTCTTTTCAGACCGACAAATCACTGAGCCCAGTCCAGTGATCGCTGAACGGCGCGCTGCCAGTCGGCGTAACGCTGGTCTGTCTCCGAACGCGCGACCGATGGTTGAAACTCAGCGTCGAGTTGCCAGTTGCTGGAGACGTCGGCCTGACTCTGCCAGACGCCGGTCGCCAGTCCTGCCAGATAGGCCGCTCCCAGCGCCGTGGTTTCGCCCACGACAGGCCGCTGCACAGAAACTCCCAGCAGGTCTGCCTGAAACTGCATGAGAAGTGAATTCGCCGTCGCTCCGCCATCGACTCGTAGAATTTCCAGGGCCTGCCCTGAGTCCTGCTCCATCGCTCCCAGGACGTCGCGTGTCTGATAGGCAATTGCTTCCAGAGCCGCCCGTGCAATGTGCGCACGGGTCGTTCCACGCGTCATCCCGACCAGTGTCCCGCGTGCATTGGCGTTCCAATAGGGCGTTCCCAGCCCAACGAAAGCTGGAACAAGATAAACGCCGTCCGTTGAATTCACTTCGCGGGCCAGTTCTTCGATGTCTGAAGCATTCTCGAAGAACCGCAATCCGTCCCGCAGCCATTGGACGACAGCTCCACCAATAAACACGGAACCTTCCAGGCAATAGGTTACTTTGCCGTCGACTTTCCAGCCGACTGTCGTCAGCAGTCCGTTGTCCGATACGACCGGCTTGTCGCCGGTGTTCATCAGGAGAAAGCATCCGGTACCGTACGTGTTCTTTACCTCGCCCGGCTCAAAGCATCCCTGTCCGAAAGTCGCCGCCTGCTGATCGCCCGCGATACCGGCAATCGGAATCGAAGCTCCGAATAACGCCGGATCCGTCTCGCCGTAGACCTCGCTTGACGACCGCACTTCGGGAAGCATCGTCCGCGGCACGTTGAGAATTCGGAGCAGTTCATCATCCCAGTCGAGCGTGTGAATGTTGAACAGCAACGTCCGACTGGCATTGCTCACGTCCGTGATGTGTAACTTCCCGCCCGACAATCTCCACGCCAGAAAAGTGTCGACTGTTCCGAACAGGATCTCACCTCGTTCGGCGCGCGACCGCAGGCCGCTTACCTGGTCGAGCAGGTATCGAATCTTTGTTCCGGAAAAGTAGGCATCCAGAACGAGCCCCGTTTTCTTCTTAAACGTTTCTTCGTGGCCGTCGCGACGAAGCTGCTCGCAAATGTCGGAGGTGATGCGGCTCTGCCAGACGATCGCATTAGCGACCGGTTTACCTGTGTCGCGTTCCCACAGGACGGTCGTCTCACGCTGGTTCGTGATCCCCAGTGCCGCGATCTGATGCGGATCGCAACCCGAGTCTGCGATCGCCCGCTTTGCCGTCGCGACCTGAGATTTCCAGATAGATTCCGGGTCGTGTTCAACATGTCCGGGTTGCGGAAAAAGCTGAGCGAACTCCTGCTGAGCTTTCGCCGTCGCGAGTCCGTCTTTCGAGAACACGATCGCTCGGCTGGACGTCGTTCCCTGATCGAGTGCCAGAACATGATCTTTCATGACCAAACATCAGCCTCACATTACGAGGGGCAAACTGATCTCGCTGCCGGCTGCCACCGAAAGCAGACCCGCTTCAAGAATCTCTTGAGTGTCGCGACAAATGCGGTCTTGGCACAGCGGCTGGAACGGTGTTCCTGTCCTGATGCCACACAGAAAGTGCGCGGCGGAATCGGTCAGATGAGGCTCAGACGACGGAACAGCAACTTCGCTGCCCTCCGGATCGTCCAGTGTGGCCAGAAACAGTCGACCACCATCACGCGGCTCGACCAGCAGTGTCCCCGCATCTCCATACAGAGCAGTCGTGTAACTCGTCAGCTTGCCAATCTGCGTCCAGGATCCTTCGGCCGTCGCCATCCCGCGTGGATAAGTCATAGCCAGCAGAGCGTTGTCCTCAACCGTGATATTCTCTTTGCAGAAACGTCCGGTCAGCGCGGTCACTCGGCTGGGGACTCCCATTGCAACGCGTGCCAGCACAGCTCCGTAGCAGCAATAATCCATCAGGGCTCCGCCACCATTCTGCTTCGGATCGAACAGCCAGTCGCAGAACGCGGGAGAGCAACCCAGTTCCTGAGGGCCCGCATGAGCGGCACGATACTTGACCTGCCACAGATTTCCGATTGCTCCGGCTTCGGCGAGTCGTAACGCCTGTTGAAGCTGCGGCCACCAGGCGAATGGCCAGTTGACCATCAGCCGAACGTTGTTACGTCGAGCCGCTGCCAGCATGGCGTCCGCCTGAGCCAGCGATGCGGCCATCGGCTTCTCGATCAGAATGTGGAGTCCTCGATCAGCAGCAGCAACCGCGAGAGAAGCTCCTTCAGCATTACTCGAGAAGACGTAAACGGCATCCAGATTCCCTTCGTCAAGAAGCGTTGCCGCATCGGCATGAGCGTCAACTTCGAATTCGCTATTGAATTTCCGACACAGCTCTGCGTGTGAATCCGCTGCTCCGACGACTAGAGCATCGTCACGTGCAATCAAAGTTTGCACATTACTCCAGACATGGTCGTGCGACAGACCAAGGATTCCGACTCGCAGCTTCTCTGGCATGAATTCGACACTCCCGCAAACAAGGTCACTCGAACTTTCCGGTTACTTCGCCAGTACAAACCCCGGCACTCCTCGCAGGTAATCCACGTTACCGTCGTTTTGTAATGATGAGCCCGGCGTGCTGCGTCCTGAGGCGATCTGCTGGTCAAGAACTTCGATCATCCTGTTCACTCGATCTGGCTGTTCGGCGGCAAGGTTGCAGGATTCTCCAGGATCCTTCGCCAGGTCAAACAGTTGAACAAACGGAGCCGCTGTAAGTTCGGAACGAGTGGCTTGCCTGCCAAATGCCGAACTTGCAATCGCCCACGCGGTCGGCGATGCGGGGACGTTCCCGTAATGTCCGACACACCCGCTGCCCGGACACACAGCGAGTTTCCAATTCCCCACACGGACGGCAAACCGCTCAGTCGATTGCAGGATCATTGACTCCCGCCCTGGACCATCAGTCGACTTGAGTAGCGGCAGAAAACTAACGGAATCCGGTGCCTGATCATTGGTGAGGTTCGCACCGCAAATCTCAGCGAATGTTCTCAGCAGATCTTGTTGAGCAACCAGCTGACGGCATCGCGAGCCTGCCTTCACGACGCCTGGCCAGCGAGCCACAAAAGGAACTCGCAAACCACCTTCGTAGATCGAAAACTTGTAGCCTCGATAGATCCCGCTTGAGTAGTGACCGTCCCCCTCCAGTTCACGCAGCTGGTTGGCGGTGGCCTCTCGGCGACGACCGGCGTACAGCGCCGGACCGTGATCGGACGACGCGATGACCAGAGTGCTTTCCGCGAGGCCGTGTTTGTCCAGGGCCTTGAGCACTCGATGGAGACAATCATCTGTCTCCATCACGAAATCACCGTAGATCCCGAGCAGGCTCTTGCCCTCAAACTTTGCGCTGGGAGACGTTGGCGTGTGCGGCGCCGTCAAGGCCACATAGAGGAAGAATGGCTTTCCGTTCCGAGCATCCGCCGCTTGCCGGGAAATGAAGCCTTCAGCCTCAGTCGAAAAGGTGTCGAGAACTTTGTAGTCCTCGAAATCTTCGGCAGCTGGCCCAACGCGATTGAAGGCGCTCCAGCCTTTCTGCGCCGTCACATTCCCCTGCCAGACGTTGTTCCGGGCAAACGCGTACGGAAACATGTCCAGCGAACCTGGCAGGACAAAGCTCTCGTCGAGACCGTACTGCTGCGGACCGATGGTAAGTAGCTTCGAATAGTCGACGTTGTCCGGTCCCTGGTTCTTCCCGTCGAGAGTCGGCATCAGAGTCCCGAGGTGCCACTTACCCACATAACCAGTGCGATAGCCGGCCGACTGAAGCATTCGTCCGATAGTAAACTGATCGGACTTCAGCCGCGGATTGAGAAACCCCCACGGCCCGCTCGGTCTCGGAACTGTGAACCGCCACGGGTAGCGACCGGTCATGATTGCGACCCGAGCCGGCACGCACACCGACGCCGCCGTGTGTGCATCGGTGAAGAGCATCCCCTCTTTCGCCAGCCGATCAAACCCCGGAGTGTCGATCTGGCAGCGATCCTCGCCGTAGCACCTGACGTCACCGATCCCAAGATCATCCGCCAGTACGAAGACGATGTTCGGTCGAGGTGGACTGCTTGCCTGAGTCTGGCCAACCAACAGCCCACTCAGCAGCACCGAGGAGCTGAATATCAGCGTGCTCAAATCCCGGATCATTGCTCACGTTCCTGTGTGAAGTGCGAGAACGACTCATAGGTCGAGAGAAAGCTTATGACTCAACGAGACATGCGAATGATCACCGATTATCTGGCTGGCATTTCGGGAAGAGCCAGTTGATCAACCGAAAGCTCCACGCGAGCCCCATTCTCTGGAACCTCGACTTTAGCCGACCACAGAATCGAATTCACGATCATCCGTCGAAACGGTTCCTGCTGAAAGTTTCGATAGTAATGCCCCAGCGTTGTCCCAAACGCTCGACCGCCGTCACTGCGTTCGAATGCCCACCCAACCACAACTGGCTGATCTCCGGCCATCACTCGAACAATGGGAATCGCTTTCTCGCCGATCGTCGGATTGAGGTAGTACTCGTCGTGGAGTTCGTACTCTTCCCAGCCACGACTGATGGGATGTTGCGGCGCAAGCTGCCGCAACGGCGACTTGCCCGTGTGCAGACCGACGTTGCTGATCCAGGTGCCGCCCAGATAGCTCATCCACGCCGGACCGAGCCGTTCAAAATTCTTCTGATGAACCGACGAAGCCCAATGCAGCGTCACAAGCCCAACGCCGCGATTCATCAATGCCTTAAATTCAGCTCGATGCGGACCATCCAGCAGAAACTCCGCCGCCGGAGTCATGTAGAGCACGATCGTGTTGACATCCTTCAGCGCCGCGGCATCATCAGGCCAACCGTCCGACACAACCGTCTCGATGTTCCCGGAAAGCTTCAAACACTGAGCCAGCATCTCGCCCGTATGCAGATACATGTGAGTTGCAAAGGGATGATCCGGCTGCTTGCCGATGAACAGAACCTTTACGGTGTCGTTCGCCTGGCATTGCACGGACATCAGCGAAAACACTGCAAAACCCAGGAGCACCCGCAGTAAACTACGAACATTCTCACTCCGGTTGTGTAAGACAGACATCCTCTTAAGTCTCCTTGATGAACGAAGAACCTGAGAGCCTAACGCCAGCCTCCGGGAGTTGCATCACGACACACCGGCAAATACGATCCGCTGCGAGGCGGTCGCAGTAAGACAACAGCATGTCGAGGAAGAAAGCAATACGGGACGTGGCGCAGCCTGGTAGCGCGCTTGACTGGGGGTCAAGAGGTCGCAGGTTCAAATCCTGTCGTCCCGATTGAAGAGGCTCGTTGACAGTAGATGTCAGCGAGCCTTTTCTCATGACAGGCGCTGAAGTTACGGCGACCAACTCACCGACACGACGTGGAGTGGTCGCAGCCGAAAAAGGGACAGGAGATGTCCCAGAATGCCTAGTCAGGACTGTCCCAGGGGGAAGCACAGGGGGAAGCTGCTGATTCGGCCCTGCTGTCCCGGTCGCTCGATTGGAAATTGATCGGTCGATGTCTGGATGATTCAGTGGTAACTCCGGTAGCGCATTCATCGCTCCGTGAACATCGAGTAGCTTCGGGTCTGTGTAGACGCTCATCGTCAGCGAGATGTCACTGTGACGCATCGCTGCCTGCGCTGTACGGGGAGCGACACCCCCTTTGCTCAACAGTGTCCCAAACGTCGTTCGCAGGGCGTGTACGTCGACTGTACGCCCTCGTTCGTCCCTCTTCGGGATACCTGCGGCCTCCAGATCGCGATTGAGAATCCGCAGTAGTCCAGTCGGGACATCGAACAGAGGCTTCTGCCGGAACTCACCTTCCGGCCCGCAGTAGGTCGCTCGCTTGTGATCAATCCACTCGCGGAGGTCTTCCGCCAGATCGGCCCGGAGTGGGATGTCCGATCCCTGACGGTTCTTTTCGTCGGCGGCATCGAGCATCAGGTAAGGCATCGGCCCATCGAGTTCCACCTGGTCGATTGCCAGAGACTCCAATTCGCCCTTCCTCAGTCCGGTTAGCAGCAGCGTCTTGTAGATCAGAGCACGCTCCCGCCCGAGTTCCGCCAGTTGGGCAGCAAATTCCGGTTTCACATCGGCAGACAGTTCACCCTTGCAGCTTCCACGTCGGATCGTCATCGCCTCTTCGAGTGGTCGCCGTCGCGTGGTATCAAGTAAGCGGCGAATCTGATCTTCATTCAAAGCCCGGCGTTGTCGACGGCGGTCTGTTGTCTCGTTGGCCTTCGGCACTCCGACAATCGGATTGACTGTGATCCGGTGACCTTCAACACACCAATTGAGGAAACTGACCAGTGCCGTATGAAAACCGTTCCGTGTTCTTGCCGATGTCCCGGTCCTGACCTGACCCGATTGCCACTTCTCGACGCTGTCGCGGTTGATGTCTTTGAGATAAATCCAGCCACAGGCGTCGGCCATGCGTTCCAGATACCGCAGCGTCGTCTTGCAGTGCGTGTCGTCGCGTTCCTTCGAGACCATAGACTGGCGGAAGTCGGCAAAGTGTTCCCGCAGTGGTCGACTCTGATGATCGGCAGCCGTGTGCTCTGACTGCGAAACAATGCCGCATCTGACCAGCTCTGCGCGACGCTCCAACACTGCGAGCTGAGCCTTCGCTGCCTGCTTATCGCCGCAACCCGTTGACACTTCACGAATGATGCCCGAGCCATCGCGATACTTGATCAACCATCTGCCTGACGTGATGACAATTCTCAGCGAACCATCTTTGCCCGCAATCGTCGGTGCTGTGCGAGTCTTCCCGGCGGCATTATTCCACCGGGCGAACTGCTGTTTCTTTTTCTCGAACAGCTCTGCGTTCTCCGGCAGCGGTTTCGTGAACGTTTTCCTACGGAGGCTTCCCATTGGTTCACTTCCCGCCTTTCCGCACTGGCTTCAACTCTAACTCAAAATGCTCAGCGAGCTTGTCCGCCTTACCAAGCAGCAGCGATTGCTCACCGCGTGCAAACGGCATCAGGCTCTGTCTCACGATCCCGGTCTCACGTTCGATTGAT
>JAQBWV010000399.1 GCA_027624335.1 Planctomycetota bacterium | reverse complement strand
CGGTGCGGTGAATATCACGGCACGACCGAAAATTGTCAGTGCCGAGATTCTCGCCGGTTCGTCGGATCGAACCACCATTTCAATCACGAGCCCGGCTCGCTCGAACACCATCTGGTTGAATCCAGACATGATTGATTTTGGAGTCCGCCTTCGTGTGCGTCTTGGATCCCGACAGGTCTACAACGACTTCGTGGAAGCGTCGGTCGAACACATTCTGGAAGACCTTCGTCAACGCGGTGACCGGCAGAGAATCTACCAGACACGCATTGATCTGAATTGAAACGGAGATCGGTCATAACATACTGTCGGTGGTTGTGAGTTCCGGAATCGTTCTGGACTGCCGAGTGCCGCTCCATTGGATACGATGTCAGCCCCGTTCCGTCGTCTCTGAATCCAATGGAGAAGCAACATGCTCCGATATCCATCTGTGGCCGTTCCGTATGTGATTCTTCTGGCTGGTGCTGTCGCCTTTGCAGATGACTTTCCGCCTGTCTCTGAATTGCCAGTGCAGTCAGAACTGCCCGATCCATTGACCATGCTCGACGGCAGTCGTGTAACCACGAAAGAGCTGTGGGAGCAGAAACGGCGTCCGGAACTGAAGGCGCTGTTTCAGCACTACATGTACGGTTACCTGCCGGCGGCGGCTCCGGTGAAGGCGAGCGTTGTCGCACTGAAGAGTGGCGTTCTGGACGGCAAGGCTTCTTTGAAGGTCGTCACGTTGCATTACGGGCCGGAGGGAACACCACCGATATCACTGCTGGTCGTGACTCCGAAGCATGGTAAAGGCCGGCCACCGGTTTTTATCGGAATCAACTTCTGCGGAAATCACACGGTGCTTGCTGATCCGGTCGTACCACTGACGACTTCGTGGTATCGCGATCGGTGTCCGGGTTGCGAAGACTCCATTGCGACGGAAGAAGGGCGAGGCGGACAAGTAGATGTCTGGAATGTCGAAAAGATCATCGATCGAGGATACGCGTTGGCCACGTTTTATTACGGTGACGTGGATCCCGATAAAAGCACCAACGATTTTACCGATGGCGTGCAGCCACACTTCTTTAAGCCCGGACAGACGGAACCTGGCAGGCATGACTGGGGTGCCGTCGCGGCGTGGGCCTACGGGGTGCATCGAGTCATCGACTACCTGGAAACAGACGGCTCGGTGGATACGAAGCGACTGGCGTTGGTCGGGCATTCGCGACTCGGCAAGGCGACTTTGTTCGCCGGCGCGCTGGATGAGCGAATCAGGGTTGTGATTCCTCACCAGGCTGGCTGTGGTGGAACTGCTCCCAACCGATTCAACGTTGGCGAATCCGTCGAACGAATCAACACGTCGTTTCCTCACTGGTTCAATGACACGTTCCCCGAGTTCAACAAGGAAGTCGAGCGTCTACCGTTCGATCAGCATTGTCTCGTCGCGCTTTGCGCGCCCAGGGCTGTCCTGTTTTCTAATGCCCAGGAAGATCAGTGGGCGGACCCGAACGGGCAGTTCAATATGCTGACTGCCGCCGATCCGGTCTATCGGTTTCTGGGTGTAGACGGTCTGCCGGACGGAGCGAAGCCAGAGACAGGTAAGTTGATGAACAGCCGCCTGGGATACTTTATTCGAGAAGGCAAGCACTCCATGACGACTGAAGACTGGGACGTGTTTCTGGAATTCGCCGACCGCCATCTCAGATAACGCATCGCCTCGACTTGTTTCAGTCCGTCCTTCGCACGGGCATCGCATGACGTGCAGGAAAAGGATGAGTCTGAGAAGGAGCCCACGTGGTGATTGGGCTATTTCTCAAGGCAGTAAAGAAGCTTTTCGCCTCGAAGGAACAACTGCCTGCCAGCGATGGCTGCTGAGGCATTGAAGCGGTCGTCCAGAATGTTGCGGGCCATGATTCTCGGATTGGCTTCGTTGGAGAAGACCAGTGTCGTACCTTCAAGGTCAGTGACGTAAACCCGACCGGCCGCTCCCACCGCCGATGCGTAGACATTAGAGATACCCGGCAATCGGAATGGACCAGGATTTTCTTCACCGGTCTTCGCATCGATCCTTGTAAGCACGCTCTGGTAATGGGCATGGAAGTACAACGCGTCGCCATACAACAATGGGGAAGGCACGTAAGGTGTGCCACGAGTTCGAGACCAGACGACCTGCTTTGAATCCGTGATGTCGCCCTGCGCCCCATCGATCCGAATGGCCAGCATCGCTCGTTTCTCGTAGCTGCTTCCGGCGATCACGATTCCGTCCGCATGGACCGGCGACGCCACGATGTTTGACGACAGACCGCCGCATTCCCACAGTGTCTTTCCACTGCCCAGGTCGTACGCCCGGACTCGGGCAGTGCCGCTGACGATCAGCTGCGTTGTGTCGCCGCGTTGCACGACAATCGGTGTTGCCCACGACGTGACCTCGTCGCGTTCGCGACGCCAGACTTCTTTGCCGGTGGATTTTTCAAGAGCGACGATGAATGAATCACCTTCGTGATCCCAGTTAATCACGAGCGTCTCGCCATGCAGCACCGGTGAAGTTCCTTCGCCGTGACCGTGCTTGGTGTGCATGCGGCCGAGATCTTTCTTCCAGATCAGCTTTCCATCATGGTCGAGACAGAAAAGACCGTGCGACCCGAAAAATGCAAACACATGCTCGCCGTCGGCTACAGGCGACGCGGATGCCAGGCTGGCGGTACTGTGTGCCCCTTCCTCGGGCAGAGCTTCGTGAAGCTGCTTCTTCCAGATCGTCCTGCCGGTTGCGCGGTCCAGGGCCAGCGCTACAAACTGATGTCGCTGTGAGACCGCCAGGTTGTCATGCTCGCCCGGACGGCCGCTCTGCTTTGGCGGCAGCTTTGGCCCGAACGGAATAGCCGTCGAGAGGAACACGTGATCGTTCCAGACAATCGGCGTGCCGTGCCCTCGACCGGGTAGCTCGACTTTCCAGCGGACGTTCTTCTCCTCACTCCACTCGATGGGCGGCTCGCCGTTGGGGGAAACCCCTGTGCCAAGCGGACCTCGCCATTGAGGCCAGTTGCCGTCGTCGCCGTGGCAATCAACAGCAGCCGGCACAAGAAACGAGGCAAGCAGCATGGAAGAAATGCAGTTCCGCATGAAAACTCCACTGGCAACACAAAAACGGGCACGGTGATGGCACCGTGCCCGTTTCGTTTTATGCAATTAGTGACTCCGATCAGACGAGTTCGCTGATTGGATCCAGATGATCGAGGATGTATTGTGGTCGGCCCGCAGGATCGATGAATTGCGTGGTGTGAAGGTCGATGCCCATGTTGTGATACATCGTGGCGTGAACTTCCTGGTAATCAACCGGGCGAGTCTCGGCCACTTCTCCTTTGCGACTCGATGTACCGACGGCCTGACCGCCGCGGATTCCTCCGCCGGCCATGAATGCCATCGCGAGACGTGGCCAATGGTCGCGGCCGGCCCGAGCGTTGACTCTGGGGGTACGGCCAAACTCGCCCCACAGAACGACGGTCACATCGTCCAGCATGCCATGGTCCGACAGGTCTTCCAGCAGAGCACTCATCGCCTGGTCCAGCTGAGGCAGGTTGCGTTCACGCAGCGTCTTGAAGTTGTTGCTGTGGGTGTCCCAGCCTCCGAAGCCGCTCGTCGTGATGACTCGAACTCCCGACTGAATGAGTCGCCGCGCTGTCAGGAGGGTGGAGCCGGCGCTGCCGTAACGCTTCACCATCCGAGGATCTTCTTTCTTCAGGTCCAGGGCGTCAGCCACTCGTCCGGAAGTGACGACGTCGATTGCAGTCTTTGTGAAATCGTCGAGAGCCGTCATCTCGCCACTGGCGTCAATGTCCCGGCGGATCTGATCCAGTGAAGTCAGTAACGACGAACGATCACTCAGTCGATTTTCCGTCAGAGATCGATCCAGCCGCAGGTTGGTCAGAGCGGCTCCTTTGCCATTGGGAGCGAATGGCTGGAACGTTGGCCCAAGGTAACCAGCGGAACCGCCGTTGTAGGAGATGAAGGGCGGGGCTCCGCCGATCGAACCCTGAAGCCGACCGACGACGCTGCCGATCGAAGGTCGACCGCCGAGTGATTCGAGACTCTTTTTGTTGTATCCGGTGTGCGTCTGCTGATTGCTGTGTCCGGCGTTCGAACCGACCAGCGAACGGATGACTGAGAACTTGTCTCCCATGGTCGCGAGCATTGGCAGGGGCTCG
>JAQBWV010000076.1 GCA_027624335.1 Planctomycetota bacterium | reverse complement strand
TATCGGGAACAGTTTTCTCCCGCGGAATGGGAACAGGCCGTGGAAGCAGCAACTCACGACATGATTCGCGAGCTTGCCGACAACACTCCTGCGGGACAACTTCAAACCTGAGTACCGGAGTCTCCAGACCATGCTTCGATCATCAAATATCTGCCTGCTTGCCGGGCTTCTGTGCGGTTCAGCGATTGCCGCATTCAGTGGCTCGCGAACATTCGCGGATGACTGGCCGCAATGGGGAGGCCCTCAGCGCGATCTCGTCTGGCGTGAGTCGGGGATTGTGAATCAGCTTCCGGGATCCGGAACGCTACCAAGAACATGGTCGACGCCGATCGGCGAAGGATATGGCGGACCGTCGGTGGCAGACGGTCGTGTTTATGTGATGGACCGGCTCAGGGATGAACAACTCGAACGTGTACTCTGTCTGGATGCGGAAACCGGCGACATCATCTGGAAACATGATTACGAAGCCCGTTACACGGTCAGCTACCCTGCTGGTCCACGCTGCACGCCGGTCATTGATGGAGACCGTGTTTACGTCGTTGGAGCAATGGGCCATATGTTTTGCCTGAGCGTTGCCGATGGCAGCGTTCTCTGGAAACGAAACTTTGTCGACGACTTTGGAACTCAGCTACCAACGTGGGGAATGGTTGCATCGCCACTCATTGACGGCGACCAGGTGATCACGCTGGTCGGAGGCAGTGACAACAGTCTCGTGGTCAGCTTTGAAAAAACATCCGGCAAAGAACTGTGGCGAGCCCTGCAGGATACCGGCGTCGGCTATGCACCTCCGGTCATATTTGAATTCGGCGGGCGGCAGCAATTGATTGTCTGGCATCCGGAAGCGGTCTCTTCACTGGATCCGGCAACCGGCAAACCGATCTGGGAACTGCCCTACCCGGTACGTGCCGGCCTGTCGATCGCGACTCCTCGAAAGTTTGGAAACCTGCTATTCGTCGCCAGCTTTTACAACGGACCGCGGATGATCGAGGTATCAGGCGACGGCAGCAGTGCCAGAATCGTCTGGTCAGGAAACAGCGACAGTGAGATCCGCACCGACGGCGTTCATCCCATCATGTGTACGCCCTGGTTCGACGGAAAAAACATCTACTCGGTCTGCAGTTACGGGCAGCTTCGCTGTCTCGACGCATCGAATGGAAATCGCCTGTGGGAAACGTTCGAATCCACTGGTCAGGGACGCTGGTGGAACGCCTTCATCGTTCCGCAAGGCGATCGCTTCTTCATTCATAACGAACAGGGCGACTTGATCATTGCGTCGCTGTCGCCTGCCGGTTATGAGGAAACCAGTCGAGCCAAACTGATCGAGCCGACCAGGCCAGTGCAGCGTCGAATGACGATCTGGTCGCACCCCGCCTTCGCTATGAAAAGTGTGTTTGCCAGAAATGACAAGGAAATCATTCGAGTGAACCTTGCGGCTGACTAACGCATCGACAATCCCCGTTACACGGATAGGGATCGTTCGATCAATTACTGTCCGATAGTCGCCTTTCGCTCCGCGAAAGGACGTTCTTTCGCAGAGCGAAGGGCGACACCTATTGATCGAACGGCCCCAGGCAGGAAGGAACGCCCTCATGTTGGGCCGCGTCGGAATGGAACGAAGAAACGTAATGCGAATTGCCTTGCAGGCACTAACTGCGGTCATGGCACTGGTCGTTTGCAGCGACATCGTACATGCCGAGTTTGTGCAGCGAGTCTTCAAGGACGCAACCGGCGAGCATCGCTATGCCGTCTTTCTCCCGAAGGACTACTCGCCAGATAAAAAATGGCCGGTCATCCTGTATCTGCACGGTGCCGGAGAACGTGGAAAAGGTGGAAAGCGTCAACTGACCGTCGGCCTGGCACCGGTTATCAGGAAGCGAATGGATTCATTTCCCTTCGTTGCTGTCTTTCCTCAATGTGAAGACACGGGGGCGAGATACCTCACAGGCTGGCTGGCTGACAGTCCTGATGCGAAACGGGCACTGGCGATTCTTGACGACGTTGAGCGTGACTACTCAATCGATACATCGCGGCGGGTGCTGACCGGCTGGTCGATGGGAGGTTATGGAACCTGGAGTATCGCCGCCGCAGATCCCTCGAGGTGGCAGGCCATCGTTCCGTTGGCTGGTGGTGGAACAGACCTTGCTGAGAAACTGGTCAAACTTCCCATCTGGGCCTTTCACGGGGCTGAAGACGCTGCCATTCGTCCGGCTCAATCACGACGCATGATCGCCGCGCTTCGCTCAGCGGGAGCAGACCCGCGTTATACAGAGATTGAAGGCGGGCAACATGACATCACGCACGTCGTGTATGACACGGACACCGTTATCAACTGGATGCTTGACCCGAACGGGGACTACCCCAGCGCGCTGGCACTGAGTGTTCCGGCGAATGCACAACCGGTCGACAACTCACCGTTCATTCCGGCTCTGGAACTGAAAGGCGCCGCGACAGTTCGACTGGGCAATACGATGCTCGATGCCCTGGCGATGTCCCTGCCTGACCTGCTGCCCAAAGAATTGCTGCGTGGTTCGCTGGCGGATATCTACGATTCAACATCCGTCGACGGACGGCAGTTCAGTATCACGTTCGGAAGTATTTCGTACTCGGCAAACTTGTGGCGAGTTCGGCTTAATGCCTACCGGAAAGATCGACTCAACGTGCAGATTGGTGTGCAGAATGCCATTCTCAGAATTGGCGGGACGTCGGTCGTTGGTGAGGATCACTCGGCATCTACTGGTCCTATCGACATCGTTATCGGGCACCGGGAACCCGTCTGGCTGAGTTTCGACGTGACTCCCTACATCAGCGATCGAAAGCTCAAACTCAAACAGGCCGGTACGCGCTTCGACATCCCCTATGACAACTGGTATGTGACGGCTCCTGCCGGCGTCAGCGTACGCGGGTTCGGCATGACACGTGAGAAGGTTTCGAACGGTCTGGTCGAAGGCCTTTACGGGAACAAAGCCCGGATCGAGGGCGAAGTAAGAAGCCTCGTTCCGGCACTCGTCAAGGCGATGGAAGAGCGACTGGAACTCCACCAGGCGGACGAACTGGTCAGCAGCTTCTGGCCACTGCCGGTCTACCGCCCGCGCGTCCGCGTCTGGCCGCAGGAGATTTCGACTGACGAAGCCGGCATCAGCGTTGTTCTCGGAGTGACGGCGGCGGCGGTGACTCCCGAATCTGCGCCGAGTCAGCCAGCGGTCATGGTCGTGACAAACGTCACTGCTGAAGCGATCTCAAAGTCCTCAGACCTGCAGGTTTCGGTAGCACCCAATATGTTGCAGGGGCTGACTGAACTGCTCGTCAAGTCTGATGTTGCCAGGATCAACGTCCTTGATATTCCCGATGCAACATTTGCAGACTTTGCTGACCGCTCGGCGCTGACCCAGGCGTTTCCTGAACTGGCAACCTTGAGTCCCGATTCCGACATCTCCACCGAACTGCATCTTGCAGGACCGATCTCAATCGGCGACGCCGAAGGGTTAAGCTTTCAGGCACCCGGCCTTCAGTTCGTTGTGGCAACACGTTCGGAAGAACCAGGAGCCACCTGGAAGCCGTTCACCAGTATGAGGTTCTCCGTGCGTCAGGGAACCACTACTTCGCTGCAGCGGATCGACGATCAACGACGAGCACTTCAGCTCAAATGGCATGGAGAGCCGAACATTGCGGTTCAAACTGGTTTTGCAGCTGGCTACAAACCTTCCGATCCGAAAAGCCACGACGATGTACTGGTCGATCTGTTCCGCAGATCATGGGTACGGTGGACCGGGCACGGGCCGGCGTCACAGACGATTATTCCTGACATTGATCTTGGCCTGACGCAGCTTCGCCTGACTGATGTTGCCTGGAAGAATCCTTCTCTCGCTGTGACGTTTTCTCCACCCGGAGTCAAACTGACAAACAGCAGCCAGGAGAATCTCGTTTACGAAACCAAGGGCCCGTTCAGCGGCTGGGGCGGCCCGTACACGCTGGAACCCGGTAAGTCGCACGAGTATCCGATTGCTTATCCATTAATCTATCGGCGCCGCGTCGATGGCCAGTACGTGCAGTACGCATTGGCGCCTGGTTCATATTCCGAATTCCGAACGCCGCAGACGGGTGGGGCTCCGAGGCTCTTCAAAGCCCGAGAAGGATTGGACGTCGGAAGTATCAATGCCGCGACGTTAAAGGAAAGCACCCAGGTTGAATCAAAGGACTAACTTTCGTAAGGACAGACTTTCGTAGAGTAGTCGTTTGTCCCGACATCCCCACCGCTCCTTGATGTTCCAGTCGTGTGGACAGCCAGGCCCATGCATTTTCAAAAGTGACAACGCCGTGCAGTACTTTTCCCTCAGGCGACACGTCGCCCTCGCCTGTTTGCTTCTGAGTAGCTGCCCCCTCCCCGTGGTCGGTGGCGGCGGTCCGCTGAGGGACGTGATCGAGGGAGCTACGATGGGAACGACATTCCGCATCGTCGTTGAAGAGGAATTAAATGGATTATCGCCAACGTCTCTGGAGCCTCTCCGAAATCGTATCAACGCTCGACTGGATGACATTGAGAATATGATGTCGACCTGGCGAACGGACTCTGAGCTTTCCCGTTTCAATGTTTCAGAATCGACCGACTGGTTCGCAGTTTCAAAGGATGTCACGGTTGTAGTCGCCGAAGCACAACGCATCTGGAAAATGTCAGATGGAGCTTTTGATCCGACCGTCGCTCCTTTGATCCGTCTTTGGCATTTTGCAGAGGAACCAGGCGACCAGACTTTGCCGCTCGACGAAGCAATCCAGGCAGCAAAAGCTAATACCGGTTTTGACCAGATCGAAGTGCGAGCCAATCCTCCGGCGCTTCGAAAGCGAATCCCTCAACTTGAGCTGAATCTCTCCGCCATCGCCAAGGGCTTCGCCGTCGACGCTATTTCAGAGTTGCTGGTTAAGCACGGGTATCAGAATCATCTCGTCGAAATCGGCGGCGAAATGCGAAGCAGCGGTGCAAAACACGAGAACTCGCGACCAACCCCCTGGGTCGCAGGTATCGAACGCCCCGATGCCTGGCCACAAGTGCTGTTTGCGACGTTGCCTCTGAAGAATCAGGCGATTGCCACTTCGGGAGACTACCGGAACTTTTTCGAAGTCGACGGGCAACGGTACTCGCACACGATTGATCCTGACACGGGGCGTCCGGTGACGCATGACCTCGCTTCCGTGACCGTGCTGGCTCCCCGGTGCATGACGGCGGATGCACTCGCTACGGCGATCGAAGTCATGGGACCAGACCGTGGACTCGAATTTGCCAGAGAAAACGACCTTCCCGTGTTGATGATCACACGAGCGACTCAGGGGCTTACCAACAAGACATCGGAGAACTTTCCGAGATTAACGTATGTGGAAATCCCGTCACGAACAATTCGCCACAGCGATGATGAAGAAACCTCAATGCGTGATTCCGTGCTTGCAACAGTGCTCGCCGCAATCGGAATCTTTGCACTCGCCATCGCCGGCATGGCGGTGGGAGTGATTTTCAGCAACCGATCGATCAAAGGCAGTTGCGGCGGGCTGGCCAACATGCCTGGCCACGATGGAAAATCGATCTGTGAAGTGTGTACGGTTCCTGCCGAAGAATGCCGCGACGCAGCTCTGCGAAAAATCCGCCAGCAGGCGGAACATGCTGAAAACGGCTTCGAAGTCCAGTCATGACGTCTCTAGAAGGTTTTCCCATGCGTCCCGTATTCTCGATGTGCTTGTCTCTCGTGTTTCTGGCCAGCTCACAGGCTGCGGATTCGGTCCTCGTTGAGGCCGAGAGCTTTGAGAACTCCGGAGGATGGGGGCTTGATACCCAATTCATCGATTCGATGGGCTCGCCGTACCTGCTGGCTCACGGCCTGGGACGGCAGGTTGACGACGCTTCAACAACGATTGAGTTCCCTTCGACGGGAACCTACCGGGTTTTCGTCCGGACGATGGACTGGGCGGGTAGATGGAAGTCGAAAGGTCAGCCCGGTCGATTCGAGGTTCTGGTCAACGGAAACTCGCTGGAGCGAACCTTTGGTACCGCATCCGCAGAATGGGCCTGGCAGGAAGGTGGCACGATCGACATTGACGAAAAACAGGTCGACCTTGGACTGCATGACCTGACGGGCTTCGACGGTCGTTGCGATGCGATCTTTTTTACCAGGGGCAATGAAGCTCCACCAAACGATTCAACGACCCTGCCCGGCTGGCGGCGCAAACTGCTGGGACTCGATGAAGCTCCCACCGCCAGAGGCCCTTACGATCTGGTTGTCATTGGAGGCGGCTACGCCGGAATGGGGGCTGCTCTGTCAGCCGCCAGAATGGGCTGCAAGGTCGCACTGGTGCAGAATCGATCGGTGCTCGGCGGCAACGGTTCCAGCGAAGTCCGAGTCTGGGCAATGGGCAATATCAGGCGAGGCAAGTACCCACGGATCGGGGAGATCATCGAAGAGTTCTGCGACCACGCGAAGAAATCGCCTGGCACTTACGAAGAATTCGGCGACGCAAAGAAAGAAGAACTGGTCCGCGCAGAAAGCAACATCGACCTCTTCCTGAACCATCATGCGTATCGAGTCGAAACTCAGGACAACCGAATCGTCGCGGTACACGCCTTTGATACTCGGACGAGCGAGCATTCGCGGTTTACCGGTAAGCTTTATTCCGACTGCACCGGGCACGGCACCATCGGATATCTCGCGAAGGCCGACTGGAACATGGCGGATGGCGGTCGGATGGGTATGAGCAACATGTGGGCGTGGGCCAACGCCGAACAGCCAACAACTTATCCCGAAACACCCTGGGCACTCGACCTGATGATGAAGGACTTTCCATACCCGCGAGACTTCCACGGTCAGTGGTTCTGGGAGAGCGGTTTCGACAAGGATCCGCTCGGCGGCGCGGAGTCCATTCGCGACTGGAACCTGCGAGCTGTCTACGGCGCTTTCAACGCGATGAAGAATCGCGACGGGGCCGATCAGCATCGCAACGCCATGCTCACCTGGGTGGCGTACGTCGGTGGCCCGCGCGAGTCGCGTCTCTTGACCGGCGACGTTCTGCTGACTCAGGAAGACATTGTTGCCAAACGTGATTTTCCCGATGGCTGCGTACCAAGCACGTGGTCAATCGATCTGCACTACCCCAAGCAGCAGTACGCGGAGAAGTTTCCCGACAACCCGTTTATTTCATACGCTGTTCATGATCGACGAGTCGACCGGGCCTATGGCTATCCAGTGCCCTATCGCTGCTTCTACTCGCGAAACATCGACAACCTGTTCATGGCCGGTCGATGTATCAGTGTGACTCATGAGGCCCTTGGCACGGTTCGAGTCATGAAAACCTGCGGCATGATGGGTGAAGTCGTTGGCAAGGCCGCCTCCATCTGCACGCTGCAAAGCTGCACTCCGCGCGATGTTTACGAACGCTACCTCGACGAACTCAAGGAACTGCTGGTGTTGCCTGGCAAGGCTCGCCGAGCGACCGTGTCATCAGAGATCACGATCCCCAAAGACGCCCTTCCGCTGGCCGGTGCAGAAGGACCGATTCCCGGTCTGGATCCAGCAAAGCTGAAGGGACTCGTATTCGACGATCGCAACGCGAAGAAAGAAGGAAAATGGACTGAAGGCACCGGGCTGAAGGGATTTGTGGGTCACGCTTACATTTATGCCTCAGCTGGCAGTAACTCCTCCGTCACCTGGCAGTTTGAAGCTCAGAGCACCGGGAAATTCGATCTTCGGATCAGCTACCTGCCACACGAAAACCGCTCCAGTCGCGTCAAGGTTCTGGTAAACACCAGGGCGGGAGCCTCTCCGCACTCGATCAACATGCAGAAAGCCGCACCGCTGGAGAACGACTTCATCAGTCTTGGTATCTTCTCGCTGACCAAGGGAGAAGCGGTTTCCGTCGTCATCTCAACGGATGGCTCCGACGGGAACGCTCACGCAGACGCGCTGCAGGTTCTGCCAGTCGAGTAGTTCGGTTTTTCCCGCTACGGTCTGGCCTTATGGATCCCGCGCCGACACCGTTTCCTCTACCTGTCATTCGCGACGAGCCTCTTCGCCCGCGAGCGAGGCGGCCAGTTCTGGCGGTACTGCTTCACGCAGTTCGCCTGAGCATCTTCGCCGCCATCCTGTTGCTTGTGCGACAGCAGCACCAGCGGTTTCTCGCCCATCAAGCAGCCAGGGTACGGCAACCGGTCAGCCTCGACATTCTTCGCAACATCTTCCCTCAGGCTGTCGAAGGAGGAGTGTTCGACCCGCAGCGTCGTACTCAGCAGATTGTCGATTCGTCGGGAGAACTTCTCGGCTTTGTGGTGCAGACTTCTCCCGAGGCTGACCACATCGTTGGCTTTTCCGGTCCGACCAATGTTCTGATCGCCTTCGGGGTGGACGACCACGTTGCAGGGGTCAAGCTCCTCGGAAGCCGTGACACGCGTGAGCACGTTGACCTGATCGTTAAACAGGGCACTTTCCTCAACACGTGGAATGGACACTCCTGGACTGATGTCGCCGAACTGACTTCGATCGACGCTGTGTCCGGCGCCACGCTGACCAGTCTGGCAATTGCTGAATCCATTGCCACTCGCCTGGGCGGGACCATTCCTTCGTTGCGGTTTCCGCGTGAGATCGACGTGTCTGAAGTCGTCTCATTCTTTCCCGAGGCGACGTCACTGTCGTCGGATCCTCGCCGCCCTGCCCTGTTCCACGTGCTTGCGGACAATCGTTCGTTTCTGGGCTACGTGTTCCGCACATCCCCCGCCGCTGACAACCTTGTCGGTTATCAGGGACCGACCGACACACTCATCGCGCTGGACACTAAGGAAAGGATTCTCGGCATCCGTCTGCGGCACAGCTTTGATAATGAGCCCTACGTCGGGTACGTCGAAGCTGAAGACTACTTCCTGACTCTCTTCAACGATCGCTCCTTGACTGACCTGACAAGGCTGGACCCGATCGGAGCTGGCGTAGAAGGGGGTTTCGGCGCGACGATGACCAGCATGGCTGTCGCCGATTCTCTCGCCCACGCCGCCCGACACGCAGCGACGGAAGTGAAGTCGTCATTGCCCGCCCAGACAACGGTGATCCCGAACAGCCGACAACTGTCGACGATCGCGATGGTGTTGCTGGGACTCGTCATCGGATGCACGAAGTTGAGAAAGTTCCACCTGTTGCGTGTGGCATTTCTCACCGGCGTCATCGGCATCATCGGACTGCTCAATGGAGATATGCTTTCGCAGGCGGTGCTGGTCGGCTGGGCACAGAATGGCGTTCCGTGGTCCATTGCCACCGGCTTGGTTGTCATTTCTGCGGTTGCCCTGCTGGTTCCCGTCGTGTCGAAACATCAGGTCTACTGTCACCAATTGTGTCCCCACGGAGCCGTGCAGCAACTTGTCCGCCAGCGATCGTCGCGGCAACGGACTCTTCCGAACTGGCTGCGACGTTGCCTTCCGTTGCTTCCGTACGGCTTGCTGGCGTGGTGCGTCATCGTCGGAATGCTTCATCTTCCCTTCAGCCTGGTCGCACTGGAGCCCTTCGACGCCTGGATGTTTCAGGCAGCTGGAACAGCAACCATTATCGTCGCCGTACTGGGACTCGGGGCGTCGCTGTTCGTTCCAATGGCCTACTGCCGTTACGGTTGTCCGACGGGCGCGGTGCTCGGTTTTCTTCGCTTCAATTCAAAAAGCGATCTCTGGAATCCGAACGACTGGCTGGCAACGGGACTACTCGCACTGGCCAGCAGTCTGAGTCTCGCCGCACCATCGGGGACGCTGCCTGAATTCGACTCAGCTGCTGCTCACCAACTTCTTAGCGAATGGTTCGACCAACATCATGGATTGCTGTGGTGGCTGACGATTATTTCCGGCGTCTTCTTCGCAGGGTCGCTCGCGGCGATACCCTGGCTGGTATCGAGAATTCCTGCTGACTACTTCACGAGGGATTCAACGGGCCACACGGAATTCCGCGATCGTCATCCGGTGATCGTGACTGGTGTGCGGATTCTGAAGAACGCCGGCGGCTCGCTGCTTCTGCTGATGGGAGTCGCCATGCTCGTTTTGCCTGGCCAGGGATTGCTGACGATGCTTCTGGGGATCATGCTGCTTGAGCTTCCTGGCAAACGTCGGCTCGAGATCTTCATCATCCGCCGACAATCGATCAACCGAGCCATCAACTGGATGCGTCGTCGATCGGGGCGAGATCCACTTCTGCTTCCCGACAAGAGTGCAGCATCAGCCTCCACACAACCTGAGTGACCACATGAATCTTTTCGCGAAAGCTGAATCCGGCAATCTTGACCGAGCGAAGCCACTGGCGGCTCGCATGCGTCCCCGCACGCTGGACGAGTTTGTCGGGCAGCAGCATTTCGTAGGAGAAGGCAAACTGCTTCGCCGCATTCTGGTTGCAGACCGACTTTCTTCAGTAATCTTTTACGGGCCGCCTGGTTGCGGCAAAACGTCGCTCGCTGAAGTGATCGCCGGGCAGACGCAGTCTGTTTTCTCGCGGTTGAATGCGGCGTCGTCTGGCGTGAAGGATGTCCGCGCACTCCTTGACCAGGCGAGAGAACGACTGGCGACTGGAGGTAAACCGACCCTGCTTTTCGTCGATGAACTTCACCACTTCAATCGAACGCAGCAGGACGTACTTCTGCCCGATGTTGAGTCAGGAGTCGTGCGACTCATTGGCGCGACGACGGAGAACCCGTTCTTCTCGCTGGTCTCACCACTGGTGAGTCGCAGCCAGGTGTTTGAGTTCAAGCCGATCGACCCCGCCGATGTACGGACGGTTCTGGAGCGAGCACTGACGGACTCCGAAAGAGGCCTGGGCGACCTCAACGTTACCGCAACTGATGAGTCACTGAATTTCCTCGCCGAAGTGTCAGACGGCGACATTCGACGAGCACTGACGGCACTTGAGATTGGTGCCATGTCGGTCCCTGGCGGGCAGATCAATATTGCCATCGCTCAGGAATCAATCCAGAAGAAGGCCATCCAGTACGACGACGATGCGCATTACGATTCCGCCAGCGCGTTGATCAAGAGCATGCGAGGCAGCGATGCTGACGCCGCCGTATACTGGCTGGCGCGAATGCTGGAAGCCGGCGAGGATCCGAGATTTCTGGCACGTCGCATCGTCATTGCGGCTTCGGAGGACGTGGGAAATGCGGACCCACAGGCGCTAGTCATCGCGAATGCCGCCGCTCAGGCCACCCTGATGATAGGAATGCCTGAGTGTCGCATCATGCTCTCGCAGGCAGCGACTTATGTTGCACTCGCCCCGAAATCAAATGCTGCTTACACAGCCATCAACGAAGCCATGCTGGACGTCCGCGAACGTCGCGTCCTGCCGATTCCCACGCACCTGAAGGATTCCCATTACAAGGGAGCGGAACGGCTCGGGCACGGCGAAGGCTATGAGTACGCTCACAGTTCTGAAGACGGGTGGGTTGATCAGGAGTACCTCGGCGTCGACCGCAGTTACTATCGCCCGGTCGATCGCGGTTTCGAAGCAGAACTCCGTCAACGGATGGAGGACATCCGTCAGCGAAAGTCCCACTGAAACACAGTCTCGGGTGACCACGTCAGTGTCGACCAAAGCACCCGCCAACCTTTGGTTCGAAGTCTGACAGGTTGATAAAGGGAATGATGCAACTGACCGTATTGACGGTAGCTGGCCAGTAAGCGAAGTGGAGAGTAGATCGAGGCATCAAACCCGGTCACGCTCCCAGGGGCTATCGCCAGCGACGTGTTGACTCCTGGTAGATGAGCTTTCCTGCAGTACTCGGACGTCCTCGCGGGCAACTGCCAGCATCTGCTGGAACATCGAAGCGGCATCGAGCGATTCGTAGTTGCGAATCTTTCCGACGATTCCGTTTGCACCTGACTCGTCCACGAAGTCGATGAACTTCTGAAGGTCCGGAGTCAGTTCGACCGCCCGCTCCAGCGTCATCTGACCGGCCTCGATGTCAGCGACCCGCGCCGGAAACCAACGCTTGTCGATCAGGGCTGAGCTGGCGTGTTCGACGAGCGCCGTTTCGACTCCACCTGCATGCTGGTCTCCACGTTCGGAAGCGAAATGAATCAACGGTTCGTGCAGCCAGCGGAACGCCCACCGCTCAACTCGGCTTTGTTCGAGGCCTGCGATGATTGCCTGACGATGCACGATCGAACCGTGGACGTCGACCACGTACATAACTTCAGGACGATGCCAGTCAAGAACGGCATTCGCGAATCCGGTGACGTATCGCGTCAGCAATTCCGGTGTCAGGTCGATGCTCATGCCAAACGGCAGTCCCCACGTGAGATGTCCATACTCAACGGGCTGTCCGGCAATGAATCCCTGGATTTCTTTCTCAAGCTGAAAAAGTACCGAGTAACTCTGAATCGTGTCCGTCGCAAGCGGAAGATGCGGACCGTGTTCTTCAACGGCAGTGTCGACACTGAAGGCGAGAACCTTCGGTGAACTTACCTCTGGCAGTGGCCGGGCGTCGTGAATGCGTACGCGCAGTTGATTCGACGAGTGGTTGCCTTCGTGACCAGGTTCGTAAAGCGGGAAGCATGCGTGAATCCGATCGATGATCGAGTCTCGCAGGTTGTCAGTCATTGCCTCATGAAACAAAGGCGGCAGCAGCAGTTCATGTTCCGAAATGCCTGCAGTAAGCTCGTCGCAGGATGTTCCCAACGAGCAGATCGGTAACACAAACGCGGTTGACGAGAGGCGGTCTCGAAGTTCAAACAGTGTGTAAGCAGTTATCCACGGACCAACGTTAACGGCCTGCGGCAGAAAGTCGTGAACGAACTTCATCAGCAATGCTCCAAAGATGATCGGCGGTGTTTGCGGCGGCTGACCGTTTGATACACTGTGAGCCTCTGCCGAGGGTACTCCAGGTCGCCCTCACAAGCGCCCTCCGATTTAAGCTCTTCAGGAACAGCAAAGCGTTTATTTCCCGCCGCTATAGAAATCCACATTTATCAGACGTCAGACAGGGTCCAGCAACGGAAGGCCATTTCGATGATGCCACTTCGATCATCTGCAGCATTCGCCATCGCATTTCTGAGCTTCGTTGGTTTTGCACATGCCGCTGACGACGTCGATTTCAATCGCGATGTGAGACCAGTTCTGTCGGACTTATGTTTCACCTGCCACGGTCCGGACGCGAATACTCGAAAGGCGGACCTGCGACTCGATCAGGATGCGGCTGTCTTCGGGAAACGCGACGTGCCGTTGATCGTGCCGGGAAAGCCGCTCGAAAGTGAGCTCATCAAACGCATCCTGTCGGACGACGACGACGAACGCATGCCGCCGCCCGATTCAAAGAGGCAACTAACCGCGGCACAGAAGGCAACACTCCAACAGTGGATCGAGCAGGGTGCGAAATGGGCTGCACATTGGGCGTACGTGCCGCCTGTTAAAACTGCTGCTCCGAAAACCAGGTACGAGAGCACCGTTAAAAATAGCATTGACCGGTTTGTGCTGAGCCGCGTCGAAGCTGCAGGGCTTTCTCCATCTCAACAGACGGATGAAGCCACGCTGGTCAGGCGGCTGTATCTTGATTTGATCGGCTTGCCGCCGAAACCGGAAGATGTCGACGCCTTTGTGGCCAGTAATGTCCCACAGAAGTACGAGAATCTGGTCGAACGACTGCTGTCTTCAGAACACTTTGGAGAGCGACTTGCGATCTACTGGCTGGATGTCGTCCGCTACGCGGACAGTAACGGATATCACTCGGACGGGGCCCGGCAGTCAGCTCCGTATCGCGATTACGTGATCGAAGCATTCAACTCGAACAAGCCATACGACCAATTCGTCGTTGAGCAACTGGCTGGCGACCTTTTGCCGGAAAGCGGAATCGATCAACAGGTCGCGTCGGGATTCAACATGCTCCTTCAGACAACAAGCGAGGGCGGAGCACAGGCTAAAGAATACCTCGCAAAATACATGGCTGACCGCGTTCGAAACACGTCTCAGATTTTCCTGGGTTCAACGATGGGCTGCTGCGAGTGTCACGACCATAAGTACGACCCCTTCACGATGAAGGACTTCTACAGTTTCGGCTCGTTCTTCGCGGACGTAAGCGAAATCGCCGTGGGAAATCCGAAGACCTATCCTGTGGTGACGCTCGCCGATGAGCAGAAGATTGCCGACTTCGATGGGAAGCTGGCTGACGCCAGAAAGACATTCAACACATTAACTCCTGAACTTGAGGCGGCCCAGACTCGCTGGGAAGCGGCGACGCTGGCCGAGCTGGAAACTTCAGCCACGTTTTCGACCTGGAACATGCTCGGACCGTTTAAAGCCGCGAACTTCGATGAAGCCTGGTCGAAAGACTTTGGTCCGGAATCAAAAGTCGACCTCTCGCAAGCCGTTGGCAACGTGAAATGGCAGCAACAGGACAAACTCGAAGACGGCAAGCCACATCCGTTATCTGGTGAAAACTCCGCATGGTATTTTCACCGGACCGCAACGGTAGCAGCCTCGATGGACACCGAACTTTCGCTCGGCAGCGACGATGCGATCGCCGTGTGGGTCGGTGGAAAGCAGGTGCATTCGAATAAGGTGCTGCGCGGCGTCGTTCCGGATCAGGACAAAGTTAAGATCCAGCTTGCTGCAGGCTCGAATGAAGTCCTGATCAAGATCGTCAATGCCAGCGGTGTTGGCGGCTTTTACTTCAACGCCAGGTCGATCGGGATCCCCGGCAATGTCATCACGGCTGTTCGAACTCCCGTTGAGAAGAGAACTGACCAGCAGAAGAACGAAATCACCAGCTACTTCCGCACGGTCACTCCCGAGCTGAAACCGGTGCAGGCAGAGATTGCTCGACTCGAAAAAGAAAAGGACGAATTCCAGAAAGCGCTGCCTCAGACGCTGATGACAAAGGCGACAGGTTCTCGACCAATCCGATTACTGCCGCGAGGTAACTGGCTGGACGAAACCGGCCCGATCATGACGCCCGCCGTTCCGGAATTCCTTGGAACAATCTCCACAGGGGGACGCGCTAATCGACTGGACCTGGCGAGATGGATTGTCTCGCGGGACAACCCGCTGACGGCACGTACTTTCGTGAATCGGTTGTGGAAACTGTTCTTTGGAAGCGGTCTGGCAACACCCCTGGATGACCTTGGCAGGCAAGGGACTCTGCCAACGAATCCGGAGCTTCTCGACTGGCTGGCGGTCGAATTCATGGACAGTCACTGGGATACCAAACACATGGTGCGTCTGCTGGTGAATTCAGCGGCATATCGACAGTCGTCGTTGGCGTCTCCCGAAATGCGGAAAATTGATCCTTTCAATCAGCTCTACGCGCGGCAGTCCCGTTTCCGGATCGACGCTGAACTGGTCCGTGATAACGCCCTGGCCATCAGCGGTCTGCTTGTTACGAAAATTGGCGGTCGCAGTACGTTTCCGTATCAGCCGGCAGGCTACTGGCGTCACATGAACTTTCCCGGTCGTAAGTGGCCCGGCGACAAAGGCGAATCGAATTATCGCCGAGGTCTTTACACGTGGTGGCAGCGTATGTTCCTCCACCCGAGCATGGTCGCCTTTGACGCCCCAAGTCGTGAAGAGTGCACCGTCGAGCGACCGCGGTCCAACATTCCGCAACAGGCACTCGTGTTGCTGAACGATCCGACTTATGTGGAGGCCGCCAGAACGTTTGGGGCGCGCATCGTTAAAGAAGGCGGGATGTCGACAGAAGACCGGATTCAGTGGGCAATTCGAGTCGCTTTATCCCGCCGCGCGACTGACCGTGAAGTCGAGGTGCTGACCGCAGTCTTTGACAACGATCTGAAAACATTTTCAGCCGACATGAGCGCCGCGCGATCGTTTGTGAGCGTCGGCGAGTCAGCGCCACCAGCTGAAGGAAACGTCGCGGAACTCGCCGCCTGGGCGTCGGTGGCTCGAGTAATTCTTAACCTGCACGAAACGATCACAAGGTCATAGTTTTGTTTACATTTGTTCGAACAGTAGACTGCCGGCCAATCTATCGCACGTTCCAGACGGGCTGAAAACGACAGGTCGTCGCAAACTGATCTCTGTTTCACGTTCTGATGTGGATTCTCTCGACATTCTTCAGAACTAACCGAACTCCTCTGTCAGTGTTCTGGTTTACTTTCAACTTTGAACGTTGACGATCGGCTCTGCTGCCACGACTCGATTCCCTCGTCCTGCTTTTGACAGACGCGCACACGGATTTCGTCCCCGCCCCACCTTGCATTCCGTCGTGAGTTCACACGTTCTCTCGACAATGAATCTGGAGTCAGCCATGCCCCGGCTCCGTCATTTCGTTCTGAGTTTGACGATCGCCATTGGCTGGTCGGTTGAAGCTGCAGAATGCACGCCGATGGTCGACGCCTCCGCTGGGAACGTGGCCGCTGGAACGACGCTTTCCAGCTTGGATCGCCCGCGTTCGTCAGATTCCGTTTTCCATGTCGCCGATGGTAGTCTCGCGAAATCGGGAATGCCGTTGAATTCAGGTGCGGTTGTCATCGCTGGGAGACTGCTGGCATCCCCGTTCGTTATTTCCCGGGAAAACGGTGATGTACTGATCAATGGCGAAATCGTCGCCCGGTTCGGTCGCAATGTCAGTCCTGAAAACCAGCGTATGAAACGCTTGGCGGTAAGTCTCGAACGACGACTGCTGATCGACGAATCGGTACTTGTTTTCGGGCAGAATGTCATCACGTTTTCAGATGAGTCCTCGGCATTGGAGGTGTTGCGAACTCTCTCGACCACCGAGTCGCCAGCAGTTCGTGTCACGACAATCATGTCGTCCGAACTGGAAGGGATCGAAACGGTCACGTCTGACGAATGGCAAGCCGTATTCGCATCGTTTCAGCCCGACGACAATTTGTCTCAGGCTATATCGAACCACTTCGAAAGCTTTGAAGAAGAAAATGAGTCGACCACCTGGCAAGCAACTGTCGACACAAGCTCACAGGTCATGTACGGCCTGTCGGTTGTTGGAATGCTACTGGTCGCTTTTTCCTCAGGCACACTGCTGCGAAGTCCCCCACGAGTCGCTATACGCTGGTCAGAAATCGTACCATCGGCTGAGTCGCCAGGTGCGATTCAACGATGCCTGTTTTTCATCGCCGCATACAGCGTGTTTGACCTGGTCGCCACGTTGCTCGCCGTGAAGACGGGCCAGTTTGAGGAGCTGAATCCTCTGGGTGCCGGACTAATCCTGGCTCCGGCCGCTTTGGCATTTTTCAAAATATTTGCCACGAGCCTGGGAACTGGATTGCTGTGGCGATTGAAGGATTACCACGGAGCGCAGGTAGCATCCTGGTGGCTGTGCATGATTCTCACACTGGTAACCGTTCGCTGGGTGACCGTGCAATCGCTGTTCTTTGTGTAGATCAGCTTTCAGGGAATTCAACTCCGGGCATGGTAGCCGTTCGTCAACAACTTCGTGATTTGGGAATCAAGCACTCGCGAGGCAGGGCTGCGGTCCATCGCGATGTGTCGCGAAAGTTGACGGAACACTAATCAGCGATAATTACCGCCAATGATTCTGAGAACAGCGTCAATTAGCGCTGATCAGTGTTCCCTGTTTGCGACTCTCCGACATCACATGCGTGTCGAGCACAGTTCGCAAAAGTTGGTCCTGCTCTGCGTGTACTTCCAGTGCCAGTGCATGACGAGTTTAAGAACGACTTTCCTTCTGCTCGCCGGCCGCTGTCATGCGTATCCGATCGCTCGTCCACTCCTCGAGAAGTTGAAGCACAGCCGTCTCTTGACCAGCTGGCGATTCATTCGAGAACTGCAGCCCAGGTAAACGGCCAACCTGACAGTTATCAACTTTGCCCTGGCGACGGCTCTACTGGCACGCAACACCGGCGGATTTCTTTCCCTGTTTGCCGAACATCGACGGATCAAACACGATCACCGCGTCCACTTCGCCAGGTTCCCTGTCGACCAGTCCGGCGAGCTCTGCAAATAGAGGCCGATGGTTCCATTCCGCGCTGCCAGTAAAGTGCTGCAGGTTGAGACGGTACGGATCGAGTCGATAGGCAATCGATTCAATGTTCTTCCGCTCAAGATCCGAAACAAGCCCCAGGACACAGTCCAGAATATGTTCGCGCTGCGCGGAACGCGCTGGCAAATCAGTGAACGACTGGACGAAGTGCTTAATGCGTTCCTGAACGCCTTGAAAGATCTCTGGCGCCACTTGACACTCCGCCAGCATCTCCTGTTTCCGAACCTCAAAACGTCGATCCACAACGATCCCTTCTGAAGGATTCCAATCTTCAAAAGTGCAGTTTAAAAATTATCAAAATCACTGAACACAAATTTGGACAGCAGCATTAAGCCGACGACTGAGGATTGATGGCACACTCGGACATCCGTTCGGGTAGTGCAGTGACGGATTGGAAGTTGCGTTAACAGTCTGCATGATTCTGCACCACGATATGTAGAACATCAGGAAGCGGGACAGACGCGGCAAGACTGGGCTCACGAGGATCTGCTCGATATTTCGACAGGAAAGTTCTCCCCGGTTGGCGAACGTCATTCCTGGACGTCAAGCTGTCCAGAAGCCGGTCGCGGCCCTGTGCACACCGCCGCCTCAAAATGACGACCACATCACGGGAAACCTGGCATGGCGAATCGGTCTGAAGCAAAACCTGACGGAACCGACCAACGACTGCATGATCTGATCGCCGAATTCCATGAGAAAGCGGATCGCGGCGAGTCTGTCGACCGTGATCGTTTTGTCGCGGAGCATCCCGAGTTTCGTGAACAGCTCATTCAATACTTCGATAAAGTCGCGACGACCACCAATCTGAATCCCTCCGAAGGAACGGTTATCGCGTCCGAATCGCGCAGCGGTGAATTTACCGCAACGATGATCGAAGGCAGCCAATCGGGAAACAATGCCCGCTTGAGCAATGATGCGCCACGCACGCAGTTTGGAAGGTACCGCATCCTGAAGGAGCTGGGACGCGGTGCGATGGGAGCCGTTTATCTGGCTCATGACGAGCAACTGGATCGCGAGATCGCTCTGAAGATTCCGCAGTTCGGCCAGGATTTGAACCCGAATCTGCTGGAACGCTTCTACCGTGAAGCCAGGGCAGCGGCAGCACTGCGTCATCCTGGCATCTGCCCTGTGTATGACGTGGGCGAGATCGATGGGCAGCACTACATCACAATGGCCTTTATCAAAGGCCGACCCTTGCGCGACTTCACAAAACAACGAAGACGCAGGGCATCCGGCAGATCGTTCGTGTGATTCGGAAGCTGGCTCTCGCGCTGGAAGTCGCTCACCGGCATAAGGTCGTGCATCGAGATCTCAAGCCGGCCAACGTGATGATCGACGAAAGCAAAGAGCCGGTCGTGATGGACTTCGGTCTGGCTCGGCGCACCGCTGAGAAAGAGGAGAAGCTGACCCACTCCGGGACGGTCATCGGCACGCCGGCCTATATGTCTCCCGAACAGGTGGACGGCGACAACGACCGTGTCGGGCCGCCAGCCGACATCTACAGCCTGGGCGTTATCTTCTACGAACTGCTGACCGGGCAGTTGCCGTTCCAGGGCAGTCTGATTTCGATCCTTAAGCAGATTGCGACTGTCGACCCGAAACCGCCTTCAGAATTCCGCAATGACCTGCCACGCGAGGTGGAAGCCATCTGCCAGAAGATGATGGCCAAGCAGATCGAAGACCGATATCAGACCATGGACCAGGTGGCCGCCGCTCTGACGGATGTCCTGAGAGATCAGAAAGCCGGTACCGAAGAAAGTGGAATGCTGGAGGCCACGAAGCCTCCCGTGCGGCAACGAAAGAAAGTCGACGTTGTCGAAGCCACCGACACGATGACCATGCCTGGTCGAACCCGTCAAGATCCACACGACGACGAATTCACAGAGGGTACCGACGACGCATTTCAATATGAATCTGTTTCCTCACGACGTCGAGCCCGAACAGCGAAAGCGAAATCCGTTCGAGCAAAAACGGATCAACGCAAGATGCTCATTGCCGGAGGAACTGGTGGAGCACTGCTGCTGGCTGTCATCGTCTTCTTCCTGATTCCGGGGAATGAAAGCGACGTAACGACCACTGCCGAATCACCGGCGGAGAAAATCTCGACAGAAGATGCCGGCTGGAAGGACCTGTTCAACGGAACGGATCTTTCCGGGTGGAAAGTAATTGGCCATAACGGCTGGTCCGTCGCGAACGGTATCCTTACCGGTGATACAACGAGTCAGCAGGGCAGCCTGATGAGTGATTCCGAGTACGGGGACTTCGAGCTGAAACTTGAATATCTACTGACCAGCGGCTCGAACAGCGGTGTCTTCCTGCGAGCCTGGCCGGGTGGTCCAGTAAATGGCCGCGAATTTCATGAGATTCAGTTACTCGACGAGACATCGCCGATTCATTCCAGTATCAGAGAGGATCAGAGAACCGGAGCTCTATATGGTCTCGTGGCTCCCAATCCAGCTCTGCGCCCCAAGCCCAACGAATGGCATCAGCTTCGCATCCTTGCAGTCGGAAAACAGGTCAATGTCTCGGTTGACGGGACCGAAGTGGTGGCAACCTCTCTGTCAGAAGAAAAGCGAAGCCGTGGTCATATCGCTTTTCAGCTTCACTCAAAGAAGGTTCAGTTTCGAAACATTCGGATTCGCGAAATCGGCGCGACCGATCTGGAAGCAAGCACAGGAATCGATCTGATCGCCCTGCTGAAACCTGGGCGTGACTTTCGGGACCAGGGGATAAAGTTGGTGAATGGCGTCATCCGCATGCCAGATTTTGTGTCTGGAAGAGGTGCCAGTTCGTTGGTCATGGTCCCGCAACCCGTGCCTGAGGAATACGACCTGGATCTTCAAGTGGAACGCAAAAGCGATGAAGGTCTGGGACTGAACTTCGGAATTGTTATGGGCGGCAGACAGGGTGTCGTCTGTCTCGACGGGTCAGATTCGCCCGCCTGGTGTCTGGAGAACGTTGATGGGCAGTCGATCAATAGCAGCAAAAATCCGACCGTAAATCCTGGCAGGAGACTCAAACTCAACGTGGTGGCGAATGTAACCATCCAGGTTCGGACCAAACGGATCACCGTTTTACTGGACGGCGACACGATCGTTGACTGGACAGGACAACCAGATCAACTTTCGATCTGGTTTATGCTCAACATTCCGGACAAGGAGTCTCTGTTCTTCTACAGTCAGGCAAAGTTCGATATTCACAGGATGACATTGATTCCTCGCTCAAAGTTCCCACCTGACAGAACGAGTGCGTCACTGTCGACCATTGATCTGCTGCCGCTGGTCGATATCTCACGCGATGCCGGTGTCGGAAACTGGAAGCGAGTCGCAGACGGCGTCGCCTGCGAAAATCCAGCGGGCGCGAACGTCCTGCAACTGCCGTATGAACCACCCGAAGAAGACGACTTCGAGATTGAGTTCACGACGACCGGCAGCGGCTTGAACGTCAATCAGTACGTCGCTGCGAGCGGGACGATGTTTTCCTGGAAGCTGAACTCGCATAACGTCAACCCGCCTCTGTACGGCTTCGAAATGCTGGACGGCAAGTTCGCAAAAGACAACAAAGAAGCGGCGATACAGATTCCCGACGCGATCAAAGATGGCCAGCGATATCGGTCCACGGTTGAGGTTCGTCGAGGCTCACTGCGCACGCTGCTCGACGGCAAAGAACTGGTGAAATGGACGGGCGACTTCAAACGGCTCAGCATCGAAAAGTCGACGCCAATGAAGTACCCCGGTCGCATCGGCATCGGCTCGTGGCGTCGACCGGTGACGTTCCATGTGGTTCGCGTCCGTGAGGTCAGTGGTGCTGGGAAACTCCACGCAACGACACCGACCCGGTAAGGCAACTTCGTGAAATTCCCGCTCGAAATCGCACGACGAAGCACGGCAGGAGGCTGGCAATGGCGTTGCTGACGCGAGACTTCTACAAACGGAATCCCGCTGAAGTTGCCTAGGATCTGATTGGAAAGATACTCGTCAGACGCTCGCCACAGGGCATGTGTTCCGGAGTCATCGTGGAAACCGAAGCGTATCTCGCGGAAGATGATCCGGCGTCGCATTCGTATCGCGGAAAGACGCGAAAGAACTCCACGATGTTCGGTCGCGCGGGACTGCTCTACGTGTACCCGATCCACGGGCGGTATTGCCTGAATGCCGTCACCGAGTCGCGAGACTTCGCCAGTGCCGTGCTCGTTCGAGCGGTCATGCCACTGACCGGGATCGACCTGATGCAGCTACGTCGCCAGTGTCCATCGAAAGATCTCACTCGCGGCCCGGCTCGACTTTGCGAAGCATTCGCCGTTGATCGACGCCTCGATGGATGGGATCTCACACGCGGAACCCGCGTCTGGCTCGAACAGCCCGACGAGGCCCTGCGTGGCAACCAGCCAATCGGCGTTTCGCCGCGCATCGGTGTGACATCAGGCCACAGCCTTGAATTGCGTTTCTATCTGAAGAATTGCTCCGATGTGAGCGGACCTGGCGAGATCACTCGTTCGTCGGTGACGGCGAGGTAGCGCGACATTCGGATGAGATCAATCGATCCACCGGCGTGACACACTTTCGAGGTACCGAACTATGGGAAGCCATTGAATGGCTGGTTGAACGTGAGATCGCACAGTAGTCTTAACCGGACGGCTTTGATCGCTGCTGAGCCGATCTGATAATGAGACTGGCCAGCTGCCGCTGGCTGAATCTGTCTGTGGGAGTGCGTTTGTGGCTGTCAGCGTTGACGACGTGATCCAGCGAATTGACGCCAGCGGCATCCTGGATGATGCCGATCTGGCGGTTGTGCGCAGTGATGGCGCAGAGGCGGACGGCGACGCGCAGAAGTTTGTCCGGCTGCTGGTCAAAAACGAGCGGCTGACAGCGTATCAGGCGCAGGCCATCTGGAAGGATAAAGGCCACAAGCTGTCATTCGGCAATTACGTCATCGAAGCTGAGCTGGGCCGCGGCGGCATGGGCGTGGTCCTGAAAGCTCGCCACAAGCGGATGAAGCGTTACGTCGCCATCAAAGTCCTGCCGTCAAAGATGACCAGCAATGTCGACGCCATCGCCAGGTTTCAGCGGGAAGTCGAAGCGGCTGCTCAACTGGAACACCCCAACATCGTCAGCGCGCATGATGCCGACGAGATCGACGGGCAGCACATTCTGGTGATGCAGTTCGTCGACGGTCGCGATCTGTCATCGGTTGTCAAAGGTAATGGTCCCCTGCCGATTGAAGAGGCAGTCTCTTGTGTGGTTCAGGCCGCTCGTGGACTGGAATTCGCGCACGAACAGGGGGTAATCCATCGCGACATCAAGCCGGCCAATCTGCTGCTGGATTCCAAAGGCACTGTCAAGATCCTGGACATGGGGCTGGCCCGCTTCAGTGATGCAGCGGATGTCGGCACTCAGGCAGAGCTGACCGGCACCGGTACGGTGATGGGCACGGTGGACTACATGTCTCCCGAACAGGCCATGAATACCAAAACGGCTGATGCCCGCAGCGACATCTACAGTCTGGGCATCACGCTGTATTACCTGCTGACGGCCAAACCCGCCTACGAAGGCGACACGATGATGGCGAGGCTGATGGCGCACGCGACTAGCCCGATTCCTTCACTGCGGGACTCGCGGCCCGATGTTGCCGAAGCCATTCAACTCGTCTTTGAAAAGATGGTCGCGAAGCAGGCCGATGACCGTTACCAGACGATGACTGATGTGATCGCTGATCTGGATCGCTGCCGGGGCGACGGCGCGGCAACCGCCGTTAACGTCAGTGGCTTGCCGTCGGGATCGGCAGCACCGTCCGGAAGCTCTGAGCTGTCAAAGGTGCTGGCTTCCGGCAGCAGTTCCGAATCAGTTTCGAACTTGCCGGTCACCTCGACGCTGCCGCGCACCGAGAACGATTCGCCCACCATCATCACCGCCCCCGCGTCGGGAGATTCAGACAACCCGACGTTTGTCACGGATACGCCGACGATCATTACCTCTTCGCTGTCCAACACAATCCAGACAGGAACGATTCAGAACACAGGCGGTGCGGGTTCCAAAACAGGACGCCCGGCCTGGATGTCGGACAAACGAATCCTGGGCGGCATCGGCGGCGGCGTGCTGCTGCTGATCGTCATCGCCGCTCTGTACCACTTCGACGAAGGCCAGGGCGACGTCCTGAAAGACGCATCCGGCAACGGTCGCGACGGTAAAATCGTGGGAGCGAAGTGGGTGCGCGTAGGCAACACGTCATCGACTCTGCCCGCCAACATGCACGCTCTTACGTTTGATGGATCCAACGATCGCGTCGATGTTCCGATCGGCGATGCGAAACTCGGTGAAGAATTCACACTCGAAGCGTGGACAGTATTGGGAGATCGCTCTGACGAGAATGTCAATCCGGCGATTATCGCGTGGCACGGGGATGTCGATGCCAAGATCCACCAACGAGATCGTGTGGATGGTGAGCATCAAGTCGGTGGATCGCTTCACGACAACAAAGGATTCGTCCACGCGCGGACCGACCGACCAGCCGGCAGGAGCCACATCGCATTCGTCCGCCGTGGCGCTTCGATTCTCCTGTATGTGGATGGTCGCCTTGCGGCTGCCGGCCACAACCCGAGCGGCACTCCCATACCGGCCCGCAGCCCCGGGCGTTTGACAATCGGAGCGCGGTACAGCTTCTTGTCCGAGATCTCCTCTGACTACTTTAAGGGCCGCATCGATGAGGTGCGGATCTCCAGCGTCGCCCGCTACACGCAGGACTTCGTCCCGATTCAAACGTTCAATACTGATGCGGACACACTCGCCCTGTACCACTTCGATGAAGGCCAGGGCGACGTTCTGAAAGACTCATCCGGCAACGGGCATGACGGCAAGATTGTCGGGGCGAAGTGGGTGCGGGCCGACGATTCGGACGTTTCGCTCGGCCTTCTGAACCTTATTGAGTACATCGACGTCGAACGTGACGTCGTGCATCTGCCGAGTTTGACGGGCGAGAACGTGTGGGTGCTCCGCGATGGAGAACTCATGTTCGGCCCCGACAAAAAGCCGGGCAAGCTCGACGTACCGGTTTCCATTGAGGGCTCCCGTTACGAGATTCAGGTGATCTTCACTCGAGACGGCGGAAACGCAGGTTGGAACGTCAATGTCCCGACGTCGATTGGAGTCGTCCCTGTCAGCCTGGACGATCGCGGGAAGATCTGGCTGGGAACGGATCGCGCCGGCGGGCGTGTGCAGAAGTTTGAAAACGGTCGCAGGACAACCGTCCTTGTAAATGTCGAGCGTGGAACGCCAGACCGACTCACCGTAACGATCGACGGTCAGGTCGCACACGAATTCACGGGAGATCTGCTGACGATCTCTCAACCGCTCGACGAAAACCTTAAGAACAACCTCGCGACCGGACTGTGGGCGAAGGCGGGGTCGCGGTTTACGTTTCACGAGTTTTCGCTGCGGATCATCGAGGGAAACGCTCGTCCCTTGCATGTGGCGCCCGCGAACGCCCCACCTCCCGCGGTCGCCCCGTTCGACGAAGCACAGGCGAAGGCCCATCAGGCGGCGTGGGCGAAGCACCTCGGCGAAGCGGTCGAGACGACGAACTCGATCGGCATGAAACTGGCCGTCGTGCCGCCTGGTGAATTCCAGATCGGTGAGGGAGATGTTGCCGTCGACGTCACGCTGACCAGGCCGTTCCGACTCGGCGTTCACGAAGTCACGCAGGGCCAGTGGAATGCGGTGATGGAGACCGAGCCGTGGAAGGGGCAGAAGAACGTCCAGGAGGGCGAGAACGTCGCGGCGACGTACGTGAATTTGCAGGACGCGGTGGTGTTCTGCTGTCGACTGACGGAGCGGGATCGTGGCGCCGGGACGTTGCGGGATGGCTGGGAGTACCGTCTTCCAACGGAAGCGGAGTGGGAGTACGCCTGTCGGGCGGGGACGACGACGCCGTACTCGTTTGACGACGAGTCCCTGTTGGGTGAGTTCGCGTGGTTCGACTCGAATGCGCAGAACGCTGGCGAGGCGTACGCCCACGAGGTTGGTTTGAAGAAACCGAACCCGTGGGGTCTCTACGACGTCCACGGCAACGTATGGGAATGGTGTTCGGACTGGAGTGGAGACGCGCTCCCTGGTGGTGCAGACCCCACGGGCCCCACGGAGGGCTCGCTCCGGGTCTCCCGGGGCGGGAGCTGGAACTTTTCCGCCGGGGGCTGCCGGTCGGCGCACCGCGACGGGGACGTCCCGTCGGACCGGTTCAACCACCTGGGCTTCCGCGTA